>JBJEUZ010000115.1:0-2357 GCA_051884095.1 Candidatus Coproplasma sp. | reverse complement strand
ATAGTAGGGGGTGTTTCTCCCTTTTTGACCTTGGGCTTTTTATATTTTTTCTCCGCCTGAGGGAGCTTTATCAGCGCGTTCAGGTGCTGTACGAGCGTGGATTTTCCGCTGCCCGTATGACCGATTATTCCGAAAAATTCGCTCTCGCCAATATGCAGATTGACGCCATTTAGAGCGTGCGTTGCAAAGGGCGATTTTTTGGAGTACGTGAAGGACAAATCGGCAATATCGATATCCCATTCGCCGCTCTTTTCGGCGCTTGAACGGTAATTAAAAGAAGATTGAGCGTTTTCAAGTCCGCGCGATTTTGCCGCGCTAATAATTTCGTCCGCAAGCTCCTGTGGATAGAGGCAGGGCTTTACGGGTATTCCCGCGGCGTTTAGTCTGTTGCTTATAACGGTTATATCGGGCAGACAGAGATTATAAGTAAGCAGTTGCTCTCCGCTTTCAAACACGCGTTCGGGCGTACCTTCAAGCACTATCTCGCCGCGGTTTAAAACTATCGTGCGGTCGGCGAGCAGCGCCTCCTCCATAAAATGGGTTATGAGTATGACCGTCATACCCTCCTCTCTGTTCAGGCGACGGACGACCTCGATTACCTCCTTCCTGCCCCTGGGGTCGAGCATTGCCGTCGATTCGTCGAGAATGATGATATCGGGCTTGATTGCCAGAACGCCCGCGACGGCTATGCGCTGTTTCTGCCCGCCGGAAAGTCGGGTAGGCGTGGAATGACGGTATTTTTCCATACCGACGGCGGATAGCGCCCATTCGATGCGCTCCCCTATTTCCTCGCGCGGGACGCCGAGATTTTCGGGTCCGAAAGCGACGTCGTCCTCTACGATGGACGCGACCATCTGGTTGTCGGGATTCTGAAAGACTATGCCGACGCGTCTGCGGATTTCAGTTACGTCCTCCGTTTCCGCGACGTTCTTTCCCCAGACCGTAACCGTACCCCTGTCCGGCTCCAGGAGCCCGCACACCAGGCGCGCGAGCGTGGATTTGCCCGAACCGTTGTGACCGATTACCGAAAGAAACTCGCCCTTTTTTACCGAAAAGGTTACGTTGTTGAGCGCGGGAGTTTTGCTTTCGGGATAATAAAATTTAACTTTGTTGAATTCCAGTGCGGTAAAATCTCCGTCTAAGGCAGTATTTTCCGCTTGCATAATTTGGTCCATACAAAGAAAATTATAGCAAATATCAAAGCGATTAACAACCGTTTAGAGGGCAATTTGCGTAAAAGATAAATAAAATTTTTACTGCACATAGTCAAATTTGCCAACAGCTACAGGGGGAAGATAAGGGCGCGCGCAAAAGGAGTTAAAGTAATAGCTTAAAATCCAGAACTATTAAAAAACACGATTTTTTTGAATTTCGCTGTTGACATTTATGATAATGTGAATTATAATTATATAGGCGTGTGGGCGTTTGTTTTCGCCCTTACCGACCGTGCGCAGTCGAAGGTCGGACGTCTGAATTCAAGCAAATTAAAAATTATATTATAATCGGAGGTTTTTTGATGAAAAAATTGACTATCGACGGCAATACCGCCGCAAGCCACGTTGCGTATGCTTTTTCGGAAGTAGCTGCGATTTACCCCATCACTCCTTCTTCGCCTATGGCTGAAGTTGCTGACGAATGGGCTACCGCCGGCAGAACCAACATGTGGGGTCAGAAAGTTAAGATTGCCGAAATGCAGTCTGAAGGCGGCGCGGCAGGTGCCGTTCACGGTTCGCTTTGCGCAGGCGCGTTGACGACTACCTACACCGCTTCGCAGGGACTTCTTTTGATGATTCCCAATATGTACAAGATTTCGGGCGAGCTTATGCCTATGGTTATGCACGTTTCCGCGCGCGCCCTTGCCGCTCACTCGCTCAACATCTTCGGCGACCATGCCGACGTTATGGCTTGCCGCCAGACCGGCTTTGCGATGCTGTGCGACTCTTCCGTTCAGGAAGTTATGGACCTCGCCCTCGTCGCTCACCTTTCCACGCTCAAGGCTAAAGTTCCCTTCATTAACTTCTTCGACGGTTTCAGAACCTCGCACGAAGTTGCTAAAATCGACGTTTGGGACGAAGCTGACGACTACGCGGAAATCCGCGCTATCTGCGACGAAGTAGGCATCGACGCCGACATCGCAGACTTCAAGTCACGCGCGCTCAACCCCGAACATCCCATTCAGAAGGGTACCGCTCAGAACAGCGATACATACTTCCAGAACCGTGAAACCGCTAACAGCTACTACGAAGCTACCCCCGCTATCGTTCAGAAGATGATGGACGTAGTTTCGGCTAAGTGCGGCAGAAAATATCACCTGTTCGACTACGTCGGCGCTCCCGACGCGGAAGAAGTTATCGTCT
>JBJEUZ010000114.1:0-2386 GCA_051884095.1 Candidatus Coproplasma sp. | reverse complement strand
TTGTCGCACATTCTGTAACCGGATATTCTGGCGGCGGAAAGAAGATGATTGCTCAATACGAGGACAAGGAGAGGACGGCGGCATTCGCATCGCCCAGGCAATATGCTCTCAACCTCAATCATAAGCATCTTCCTGAAATGGTCAACGAATGCGGTTTAAAATATGCGCCAATATTTAACCCAATTGTAGGTGATTTCTACTGCGGCATGTGCGTGACTGTTCCTCTATACGCAAGATTTTTGAATAAAAAATACACTCCTGACGACGTAAGAAGTTTTTTTGCAGAGTACTATTCCACGCAGAATTTTATAAAAGTTGTTGAAAACGACTGCGTGCCGAGTTTCCTTGCCGCAAACAAGTTATCGTGGACAAATAATCTTGAAATTTACGTTGCGGGCAACGACGAAAGAATTCTTCTTGCCGCAGTATTCGATAACCTCGGAAAAGGGGCGTCCGGCGCCGCTGTACAGAATATGAATATTATGCTTGGTCTTGACGAAACGACCTCGCTTGTTTAATCTCGGAAAAAGAATATGAAAATTTACGAAATTAATGGCGGAGTTTGCGCTCCGCTCGGTTATAAAGCTAACGGCGTGCACTGCGGAATAAGGCATAACCGCACAAAGCGCGATTTTGCACTGATAGTCAGCGAAGTCCCCGCTTCGGCAGCCGGAGTATATACGCAGAATTTAGTTAAGGGCGCGCCCGTAATTGTTACTAAAAATAACTTGACCGACGGCGTTGCACAAGCTATAATTTGTAATAGCGGAAATGCGAACACCTGCAATAAAGACGGAATTGAGATTGCAGAGAAAATGTGCGCCATGGTTGAAAGCGTAAGCGGCATTAAAGCCTCCGACGTGATTGTCGCGTCAACGGGCGTTATAGGTCAGACGCTCGATATTCAGCCCATGGCGGACCACGTTGAAGAACTTTATTCGGGGTTGGGTAATTTCAGCGATTTAGCCGCTGAGGCTATAATGACAACCGACACGGTTTCTAAGACCGTCGCGGTAGAATTTGAATTAGGCGGCGTAAAGTGCCGCATCGGCTCAATAGCTAAGGGCGTCGGAATGGTCTGTCCCAATATGGCAACCAACCTGATATTTTTAACGTCCGACGTAAATATCTCCCCTGAAATGCTTCAGCTTGCGCTGTCGCAAGACGTCAAGAGCTCCTTTAATATGGTATCAGTAGACGGCGACCAGTCCACTAATGACACCTGCTGTATTCTTGCTAACGGTCTTGCGGGCAATAAAAAGATAGACGAAATCAACGCCGACTTTAAGGCGTTCAAAAATGCGCTGAATTTTTGTACGGTAAGGCTGTCAAAGATGATTGCCAAAGACGGAGAGGGCGCTACTAAACTGATTGAGTGTAAGGTCTGCGGCGCCAAGAGTGTAAAGAGCGCCAGAATAGTGGCAAAATCAGTTATTAAGTCGTCTCTCTTCAAGGCGGCTATGTTCGGTGCCGACGCCAACTGGGGCAGAGTGCTGTGTGCAATAGGTTATTCGGGCGCAGACGTCGACGTGGATAAAATCGACGTAACTTTTTCTTCTGAAAAGGGAGAAATTTCCGTGTGCAAGGACGGGTTCGGCGTCGATTTTTCAGAAGAACTTGCAAAGGAAATTCTTTCCGAAGACGAGGTTACGGTAAATATAAATCTTAATCTCGGTCACAGCCGCGCTACGGCGTGGGGGTGCGACCTTACGTATGATTACGTAAAAATCAACGGTGACTACAGGACGTAAAATGGATAAACAGGAACAGGCTGAGTTTTTAATAGAGGCGATGCCCTATATTAAAAAATATTTCAACAAGATTCTGGTCGTAAAATACGGCGGAAACGCTATGATTGACGATAACTTGAAGTCGTCAGTCATGCGCGATTTAGTCGTTCTCAATTTACTTGGTATCAAGGTCGTCCTGGTTCACGGCGGCGGTCCGGAAATTTCAGAAACCATCAAGAAGATGGGTAAAGAGACGCGATTCGTCAACGGTTTAAGGTACACCGACGGCGAAACTGCCGAAATCGTTCGCATGGTTCTTGCGGGAAAAGTCAATAAATCGCTTGTCGATATGATTGAACGTAACGGCGGGAAAGCCATAGGCGTCTGCGGTCAGGACGGACACATGATAGAGTGTGAAAAGCAGAGCGAAGATTTAGGTTTTGTGGGTAAGATTACTCATATCAATACGCAGATTATAACCGATATGCTCGGTTTGGGTTACGTTCCCGTAATTTCCACCGTAGGCTATGACAACGACGGAAACGTTTATAACGTCAACGCCGATACGGCGGCGGCGGCAATTGCCGGAGCGCTTAACGCAGAGAGCTTAATTCTTATGACCGATATAAGGGGACTTCTCGAAAATAAGGACGACC
>JBJEUZ010000113.1:0-10561 GCA_051884095.1 Candidatus Coproplasma sp. | reverse complement strand
AGAGAACTTAATGGAAATAAAGGTGTATGCGGAAGGTGACGAAGAAGTTACTTCCAACTACGAAATAACCTACGTTTACGGCGAATTGGAAATTACTCCCCGCCCCGTAACCGTAGAGTCTGCAAGCAACAGCTGGGTATACGACGGCGAGGCGCACAGCGACGGCGCTCATCAGGTGGCGGACGGCGTTTACGGGCTCGTCACAGGACACAGAACCGAGTCTTACAACCTCACGCAGATTACAGACGTTGGCACGGCGGAAAACGTGCTGTACGTAAAGGTGTTCGACGGCGCGGAAAACGAGGTTACTGAAAACTATGAAATAACCTACGTTTACGGCGAATTGGAAATTACGCCCCGCCCCGTAAAGATAGTTTCGTCCGATTACGAATGGATATACGACGGTCAGTCGCACAGCTACGACGGGCACGGAGTCGACCCCGACGGATACGTAGAGCTAGGCGTTGCTCAGGAAAATTACGGGCTTGTGTACGGACACAATACGGTTGCTTACGACCTTGCTACAATTATCGACGTAGGCTCAAGAGATAACGTACTGAAGGTCCGCGTGCTCAACGGATACGACGAAGATGTGACTTCAAACTACGAAATCAGCTACGCATACGGCACGCTCACTGTAAAGTGCCGTCCCATAACCGTGACGGCGGGCAGCAGTACCAAAATTTACGACGGTATGCCTTTAAGATGCGGCGACTACTTCGTGACGTCTGAAATCAAGCTGCTTGAAGGGCATACCCTGACCGCGGAGACCGAAGGAAGCCGGACTGACGCAGGCGAAAGTCTGAACGTTATAAAGGAAGGCAGCGTCGTAATAAAGAACGCAAGCGGCGCAATAGTAAATGATTACTATTACGTAACTTTCGAAAGCGGTAGCCTTACCGTATCTCAAAGACCTATCACCGTAGTGACCGCAAGCAACAGTTGGGTATACGACGGCGAAGCTCACAGCGACGGCGCCAATCAGGTGTCGGAAGGCGATTACGGACTAGTCGAAGGGCACTATACGCGTTCTTACAACCTTGCCGAAATAATCACGGTCGGCACGGTAGAAAACCGAATGGATGTAAAGGTCTATTCGGAAGAGGGCGAAGAGGTTACTTCTAACTATGCGATAACCTACTTAAACGGCACTCTTGCCGTAACTTCGCGCCCCATAATTATTGAGACGGCAAGCAACAGTTGGGTATACGACGGTCAGGCTCACAGCGACGGAACCCATTGGGTTGTGAGCGGCGAATACGGGCTCGTCGGCGGTCATAGAACCGAGTCTTACAACCTCACGCAGATTACCGACGTTGGTACGGCGGATAACGTACTGTCCGTCAGGGTGTTCGACGGCGGAGATAACGAGGTTACGGAAAACTATGCTATAACCTACGTTTACGGCGAATTGGAAATTACTCGCCGCCCCATAATCGTAAAGACCTTTGATTACGAATGGGTATACGACGGTCAGCCACACAGCTACGACGTGCACGAAGTCGACCCCGACGGATACGTAACGCTCGCAGTGGACGCAAATGATTACGGGCTTGTAAGCGGACATACAACGCTTTCTTACAACCTTGCCTCGATAACCGACGCGGGCAGCACGCCGAATACGATGGATATCATCGTACTTTACGGAGAGAGCGTCGTAACCGATAATTACGAAATTAAGGGCTTTATAAACGGCACTCTCACGGTTACGCCCCGTCCTATCACCGTTACGGCGGACAGCAGTACCAAAATTTACGACGGAACGCCGCTAACATGCGGAACGTACAGCGTAACGTCCGAATTAAAATTGGTCGGCAACCACGTTCTCACCGCTGAAACAGAAGGAAGCCAGACCGACGCAGGCTCAAGCGCAAATAAAATAACGGTCGGCAGCGTCGTAATAAAGGACGCAAGCGGCGCCGATATGAGCGACAACTATGCCGTAACGTTAAACGACGGTACGCTCACGGTTACGCCCCGTCCCATAACTATAACTGCGGGCAGCAGCGAAAAGGACTACGACGGCACGCCCCTCACCTACAACAGCTTTACGGTAACTTCCGACCTGTCGCCCGCACTCGTGCTCAATCACGAGGCAAAGCCTGAAGTGGAAGGTTCCCGCACCGAGGTCGGCGAGAGCGAAAACGTAATAACAAGCGTAAAGATATTTGAAAAAGTCTACGACGGCGAAATTTTAACCGGCGAAAGGGACGTCACCGCAAACTACGAAATTGTCTGCAAGGACGGACTTTTAACCGTAATGATACCGGGCAAACTGGTCGTTAAGACGGGCGACGCGGAAAAGGTATACGACGGAACAGTTCTTACTTGCTCCGATTATACGATAATTAAAAATACGCTGGGACAGGGCTTTGGAACAGTTTACGTCGTCGTGGTCGAATGTACGGGAAGCATAACCGACTCCGGACAGACGCAGAACGGCTGTACTATTAAGGTATATTCGGACGAAACGGAGCTTACAAAGTACGCAAGAATCGCAGTGACGCACGGCTTACTTAAGGTCATTCCCCGTCCCATAGTAATAAGCACGGGAAGCGACAGTTGGGATTACGACGGCAAGACGCATACGTGCGAAGAATACGTATTGAGCGACGGCTATTATAACGAGGTCGCTTACGGTCTCGTCGCGGGTCATAGCATTGCCGTAACCGATTATGCTAAAATTATTCTGCCCGGCGTTAAAGATAATACCGCAGCCGTAAATATAACCGCAATTATCGACGGCGTCGAGGTGAACGTTACCGACAATTATTCGATAACTTTCGATTTGGGAATCTTAGAGATTGTCAGCGCAGAGCAGGGCGGAGACGGTGAATCGGCAGCAGGCGATTTGAACACCAGCGGAATAATAGGCGGCGGCTCCTTAGCGGGCGGAGACGGCGAAGCGGTATCCTTCAAGGTATATTCGGAAGTCAGCGGTCTGACGTACTTCCGCTTGCTCAGCTACGGCGGTTATACAGGCGTCAGCTGGAGCAAGGCGGTACAATACGGATATCTCGTCGACGATACGTATTCGGCAAATTATCTTGCGGGCATTGCGCTTGAAAACGGCGGATATACCCGCAACGTAATGAGTATCGAAATGCTCACCAACGACTATCTGTTGCCTTATTACACTTCGGTAAATAAGGTAGGAGACCTCAGCAATTACGATATTCAGACCGGCGACGTATGGAATAAGGGGGACGCGAGCTCCGTCTATAGCTTGTACTACTACTTATACGACTATCTTACCGACGGGGCGGAATCCGTCGGCAGTGCGTACAGCGCATACGAACAGGCGTACAGGAGCTTTGTCTACGAACAGTATCTCAGCGTTCCCGAAGATACCAATACCTATCTTCAATCAATAATAGCAGAGCAGGGCTTTGATGCGGGCGATTCCGACATAATCAAAAAGGTAGCGCTGTATATTCAGGGCTCCGCACGGTATAACAAAAAGTATAACACCGCGCTCGATTCGGAAAGCGACGTGGTCGTAGCCTTCCTCGACAGCTATAAGGAAGGTATCTGTCAGCACTATGCCAGCGCGGCAACCCTGATGTACCGTGCGCTGGGAATTCCTGCGCGCTATACTATAGGCTACGTAGGAAATACTTCCGCCGACGAGTGGGTAGAAATCGGTCCCAACATGGCGCACGCCTGGACAGAGGTCTTTATCGACGGCATGGGCTGGATAAACGTTGAGGTTACGGGCGCAGGCGCGGCTGACGGTTCGGGCGGCTCAGGCGGCTCAGGCGGTTCGAGCGGCTCTCAGGGACAGAATAAAGAATTATCTCTAAAGCCCGTAGACAGAACCAAGACGTACGACGGAACGCCGCTTACGGCAAACGCAATCGAGGGAACGGATAGTGCAAGTTCGCTGTACCTGCAGGAATTGTTGAGCGAAGGCTATACCTTTACGGCTACCTTCGACGGAAGCATAACGTTACCGGGAACAGAGGAGAGCTCCATTCAGTCCTTGATTATAAAGGATTCCAATGGAGTTCAGGTAAACGACTTGTCCGTAACCTATGAAACGGGCACTCTGACGGTCGTAAGCGCGGACGCGCCTTTAATCAGGATTTATCCTTACGCTCTGCAAAAGTGTTACGACGGAACGCCCCTTGCATACGGCGCTAACGACTATTACGTTTCAGGCTTGCCAGACGGATGGAGTCTCGATTTCAGCCTTGAAGGCATAAGCCTGACCGAAGCGGGAGTGGTCAAATCCGACGTCCTTAGTTCGGATATGGTAACCGTATATAACCAAAACGGCGTAAGACAAACCGAAGAAATCGGATACTACTTGAGTTTCGAGTGCACAGACCTTCTGACCGTGGACCGCAGATGTATTACAATCACGTCTATGTCCGATATAAAGGAATACGACGGCGAGCCTTTGACAAATTCCGATTATTGGGTATCTGTCGGAAGTCTAGCGTCAGGACACAGACTGCAGGTCGAGGTGACGGGCACGATTACGAATATCGGCACTACGAAGAATACGATAGTCGGCGTGCTCATAACCGACTCCGACGGAAACGACGTTACGGCATGTTATAATATTGCCATTGTAGAAGGCGTTCTTGAAGTTATTCCCGATTAAAAATTCATAAAACCGCGCGGCGGGGAGGTCAACCTTCCCGCCGCGTATTTTTTAAGGCCGTTCAAGTCAACAGCTCAAAAAAAATTCCATAAAATGTATTGAAGCAAATTTTCGTCTGTGGAGGCGGTCGGCTGAATTTGAAAAAATATAGCGTTGAGCAACTTAAAGAAAAGTTTTCGTCCTGTCCGACAAAAAAATGCGTATATGAAGGGGACGGCAAAACTTATCTTATCACAAGGCGTTACACGTCGGAAAAGGAGTTGAACGAGGAGATGCTGGCGCTTGCTCTGGAGCAAGCGGATGGTCGGGAAGGGAATATTCTATGACCGATAAATTATCTCTCAATAAATCGGGCATATATATGCGCCTTTCCCGCGACGACGAAAAATCGGGCGAGTCGCTCTCCATTGAAAATCAGCGCAGAATTTTGCGCGACTTCGTAAAGGAGGGCGGCGGCAGGATTGTAGACGAGTACGTCGACGACGGCTGGTCGGGCACAGACTTCGAGCGCCCTGCGGTAAAGCGGCTGTTCAAGGACGCGCAATCGGGCAGGATAGATACCATAATAGTCAAGGATTTATCCCGTTTCGGGCGCAACTATATTCAGGTGGGGCAGTATCTTGACTATATTTTCCCCGCTTACGGCATACGCTTTATCGCGCTCAGCGACAACGTGGACACCGCCGAAAGAAACAGCTCCGCCATGGATATGATGCCCATAATGAACGTGTTCAACGAATGGCACGCGGCAAATACCAGTAAAAAGATTAAGGCGGTTCTGCAGACAAGTCAGCGCTCGGGCAAATATACGGGCTGGAATTACCCCTACGGCTACAGGGCGGGCGCCGATTCGGACCGAACCGCGGTAATTGACGAGCCTGCCGCCGAGGTCGTACGGCGCATATTCAATCTGCGCGTTCAGGGCAATTCGGTCAGGAGCATTGCAAGGATATTGAGCGACGAAGGAATACCCAACCCCGCAACCTGCTACGTCCGCGCGGACGGCAAAAAGACGGATAGGCGCTGTTCGCCCTATTGGTCGTCCAAAACGGTAGCCTGGATACTCGGCAATCCAACCTATCTCGGCGTAACTACGCAGCATAAAACCACAAGCGTATCCTATAAAAATCATAAAGTAGTCGATATCCCCGAAAGCGAACGTATCGTAAAATATAACGCCCACGCCCCAATAATCGACAGGGAATTATGGGAAAGAGCGCAGAACGTCAATTCCGCCGTCTCCAGGGGAAGGGCAGACAAATCGCAAAGCGTCCACGCCCTGTCGGGGCTGCTGGTGTGCGCGGATTGCAACAAAAAACTCAAATTAAAGTCGTCAAAACGCAAGGGCGGCAACTGTTTTGTCTGCCGCACCTACGCCGACCTTGGCAAGCGCTATTGCACCTCCCACAAAATATACGAAAGCGAGCTCGAAGGTCTTGTTCTGCGCGATATAACCTCTCAGCTTTCGCCCGCCGCATGCGACAGTGAAAAAATCAAGGCGCACTACAAAAAACTTCGCGCAAACTCTGTAAAGCCGGCGCCCGAACAACGTCTAAAAGATTACCAAAAACGCCTTGAAGAACTGGACAGATTGATACGTTCGGCATTCGAAAACTCGGTTCTGAACAATGCGCCCCAATCGCTTTTCGCACAGCTTTGCAGTGAATACGCACTTGAAAGGGAAGACCTTTCAGCCGAGGTTGAAAAACTGAAGAATACCCTCGGCGACCAAGGCGAAAGTGAAGAGGAATACATAAAACGCGTCAAAAAAATATTCGATTATCCAACGCTCACCCGCGAAACCTGCCTGCAGACGATAGAGTTTATAACCGTCGGCGAAGTCAATTCAAATAATCAAAGGGAGATACAAATATATTACAAATTTGCCAAACCAACCGAAATAAATACTAAAAATATTGACTAACCCGCCTTAATTTGTTAAACTGTAGTGAAGAGGTATACAAATGGAAGAAAAGGCGCGTTATCGCCAATATTTAAGGCAAAACCGTTCGGCAATTATCCTGTTGTCGGTTTTATCGTGCATCGTTTCGCTGCTCGTGGTTGCCTTTGCATATTTAACCAAGCTGCTGATAGACGCCGCGGGCGACAGTCGCGCGTTTTTAATCTACGCGATTATAACCGCCGTTTTGATAGTTGCCGAAGTCTGCTGCAAATATCTGTATGCCTACCTAATAAATCTAAGAATTTACAAGACCGAAAACGCTATCAAAGAGCAGGAATTTTTCGCATATCTCAAAAAAGATTTCAGGGAAGCCGAAGAAATTCAGGACTCTGACGCGCTCATGCGCCTTACCTCTGATTGCAGGGTGATTGCCGAAGGAGTCGTTTCGTATATCCCCGAGTTTGTCGGGCTGCTGTCAAGAATAATCGCGTCCTTGACCGTTTTGTTTGTAATCGACCCCGTCTTTGCAGGCGGACTTTTGGGCGTAGGTATAATCGTCTATTTCGTCACCAAACTTCTTCGCCGCAAAAACAAAGTTCTGCACAAGGACGTTCAGACGGCTGAAGGCGAGGTTCTCTCGTTCTATAAGGAGGGTATTTCGCACTCGTTTCTGTTCAAACTTTTCGGCAACGGAAGGCACGTGCAGGAGCGTTGCGACTCTATTCAGGAAAAGTACCGGACCGCGCGCATGCGCTACGCAAGTTTCAACGTGTTCGTAAATTCCGCGTTTCTGCTGTTTATGCGTGCGTCTTACCTTGTTGCCATTCTTTGGGCGGTAATTGCAATAACCAACGGCGGCAGCGTGGGCAACCTGTTCCTTACGGTTCAACTTATCGCCCAGATAGAAGGTCCTTTCAGCTCCATTTCCGGTCTCATTCCCAAGTATTACCGCACCCTCGGCAGTATCGAGCGCGCTTTATCCCTTGAAGGAAAGGAGGAAGTGCCTCAGCTTTCAATCGACAAATTCGATTCGCCCGTAATCGTAGACAACCTGTCTTTTGCATACGACAACGGTCATGCACAGCTCAGCGGCGTCTCGCTTGAAATTCAGCCAAACGATTTCGTTGCGATAGTCGGCGGAAGCGGTTGCGGTAAATCTACCCTTTTAAAGTGCATAATGGGCATGTACAAGCCCGTCAACGGCACCATAACCTTCCGCGGCGAGGATATACGGTACTGCCGCAACCTGTTTTCCTACGTTCCTCAGGGCAATTTTTTAATTCCCGGCACCATTTTAGAAAATCTCTGCCTGTTTTCTCCCGACGCGTCGTCGGAAGATATTGAAAAAGTCCTTTCTTTAACTATGCTCAAGGACAAGATAGATTCCCTGCCCGACGGACTAAAAAGCTCGGTTTCCGACTTCGGTTCAGGTCTTTCCGAGGGTGAAGGTCAACGCCTTTCAATAGCCCGCGCCCTGCTTGTCGACCGCCCCGTGCTCGTGCTTGACGAGTGCACGTCCGCGCTTGACGAGGCAACCGAAAAAGCCGTTCTGCAAAATATCGCGTCGTTAGGCAAAACCGTGCTTCTGGTTTCTCACAAGCCCGGTGCGATAAGCTATGCCAATAAGGTGGTTCGCCTTAAGAGTGCAGACAGGGAGGAGGAATGAACAGGCTTATTTCAATAATTCGCGCAGTTCTGCATGGCGAAAAAATTTCGGTAAAAATCGACGAAAAACTTCTCGCCCTTGCCTCATATCATTCTCTCGCTCCTTTTCTGTATCCCTGTATGGACGGTGAGCAGACCGAAAAACGCGTTTTTGACAAAGTAACCGAAATTTATTATACCGCAATTAAGCGCGACGTAATTCAGAGTAGCGAGCGCGAGGCTCTGGAAGCCGACTTTGAAAGAGCAAATATACCCTACCTTGCGCTGAAGGGAATGGTGATGAAGTCTTTCTATCCCCAAACCCACCTGCGCACAATGGGCGATCTGGACTATCTGGTCGAGCCGTGCAACTTCGATTCTGCGCGCAAAATAATCTGCGAACACGGCTATAAATTCGAAGGCAACAGCGAACATCACCTGGAATATGTTAAGCCGCCCATAATGGTTGTCGAGCTGCACAGAATGCTTATAGCCAAGGACGAAATGGGCAGAGGTCTGCTCGAAGACGTCGTTTCACGCTGTAAGGTAAAGGATGGCGCTTGCAGACTTGAAATGTCCGACGAAGATTTCTATCTTTACCTGATGCTTCATTTGCTCAAGCACTACGTTCGCGGCGGAACGGGTCTGCGTTCCTTTATAGATATCTATCTGTACTTAAAGTCCAAGCCCGACCTCGACCGCGAGTATTTGAATTCCGCCTTTGCAAAGACCGAATACTCCCAAACGATTAGTTTAATCGAAAGGTTCTCGTGCGATTTGTTCGACGGAAACCCGTTGGACGACCAGGAAGAGGAAATGTTCGGCAGAGTTATGCAATCGGGCACTTACGGCACTATTGAAAATATGTCGGACGCGGAGCTCAAAAAGAGCGGCAATTCCGCAATTAAGATTATTTTCAGAAGAGTTTTCCCCACCGTAAAAGCTATGAAAGGCTTTTACCCCGTCTTAAGCAAGGGTGCGGGCATAATGCTACTGCCGATATTCTACGTTTGGCACGCAATAACCAGGCTTTTCAGCGCAAACAGCTACCGCCGCGTGCGCGAACTCATTCTCGCAAAAAAGCGCAACGGTTCAAAAAAGGAAGAGTAAGTACGTCAAAAATACATTAGTTTAAGTGAAGAAAAATAGTGAAAGCAAAGCTAAGGAACTTAATAGCCGTCGTTGCAGCAACCGTTTTGCTAGGTTCGGCCGTCGGCACAGGCGTTTACGTATATACGGCTGAAGTCCCTTCAAATAAATTCGGCTTGAACGGCTACTATTCTGCTTCGGCTTTTGCCGATACTTCCGCTCCCGACGTAACTACGGTAATCGTGGGCGGAAATACGGTTGACGTAAGCGCAATCAAGTCGGTTATTTCATCTGATAAAAAATATATTCTCTTTATAACTGCGATAGACGTTGCCGACCTTTCAGATTTGCCGGATCTTGTCGTTGGATATAAATACAACGGTAAAGAATATAACGGTATATCAGAGGGCTTGACCAACGCGGTTTACTCCTCCGTAACCATAAAAACAGGCGATGATTCTTCAATAATTTTGCAGGCTAAAAACCTCAACGAAAGTTTTACCAAAACCAAATTTATCGTTGCCGAAATTCCCGTGGCAATATCGGATAGCGGCTTTGTTTTAGCCGACGGAGCGCTTGCAATAGAATTTAAAGACGGGTTAAGCGCCTTTAATGATTAGATTTATAAACTTAATAAATATTAATTTGCGGCGTAGCTATAGGTAATTTTAGCTATGCCGCAATTTTTTGCGCTTAAATTCAATAATGCTAAAATCAAACAGAAATAATATATAAAATAACAAAATTTTTGTAAAAACTTGTTGACTTTATACATATTTTGTTTTAAAATACTATATATAAGTTTAAAGAGCGAAGGCATGCCTTCGCACGCTTGTTCCACAAGCGTGCGTAAAATCATTAATTGCTTTCGTTTGTCAAATAAGTAAGGGAGAAAATTATGGAATCCAAAAAGAACTTTTCAATTCCCAAAATCGAAGTCATTAAATTCGACGCTACGGACGTAATAACAGATAGCATTACTACAACCGCTTCGTATGGCTTGAATGACGTTACAAACATTTGGAACTTCTTCAAGGTTAGCTGATTTCAGACTATGAAAAAAATCGCATTGCGGTTGCTTGCAATCTTGTTGGCGTTGACGCCGCTCACTCTCGTTTTGGCATGCGGCGAAGGCGAAAATACGGCAAATACCACGCCTCCTGAAACAATAGACGCGCCAACCGAACCAACTCCTCCTGAAGAGCAAACTCCGGAAGAGACTCCTTCCGAAGAAGCTCCTTCCGAGGGCAACAGTCTTCCCGGCGGCTTGGTGGACATGGGTGATTTTAAAAGCGACCATTAATTAAAATAATAAA
>JBJEUZ010000112.1:0-2389 GCA_051884095.1 Candidatus Coproplasma sp. | reverse complement strand
TTCTTCACGAATGGGAATATTTTGCAAATTTGGATTGGTGCTTGAAAGCCTTCCTGTAGACGTAACCGTCTGGTTATAAGTAGTATGAACAAGCCCGGTCTTGTTGTCTATCAGCGGACGTATACCTTCGATATAGGTGGAAAATAGTTTTTGATACTGCCTGAATTTAAGAATTTCATGAACAACCTCGCTATCGTCTGCCAGATTTTCTAAAATTTCAGCGCTCGTCGAGTATTTTCCATTCTTATTCTTCTTACCTGACTTTAATCCGAGTTTTTCAAACAGGACCTCTCCGAGTTGTGAAGGCGAATTTATGTTAAACCGACAACCGCAGAGCGAATAGACTCTTTCGCTTATTTCTGCGATTTTTTCAGAATAGTCCTTGGCAAACTCGTTGAGGCGCGAGATATCAACCTTAACGCCTTCCTTTTCCATGCCGTAAAGCACCCTAATTAATGGCTTTTCTATTTCATTATATAACTCGTTATCTCCGTCGCTTTCAAGAATTGCTTTATATTTTTGATATAATTCCCTTAAAACAAAGGCGGAATATTTTTTATCGTATCCGAAATAATCGCACAACTTTGCAAGGCTGTCGTTTCCGTCAAAGAAATCAGCAAGATACTTCATTACGGAAATGTCTTCAACGTCGCAATCAGCAACGATTCCGTATTGAGAGTAATCGTGTAGAAAACTTTTAAAATCAAATAATATAACTCTGTTTTCTTTATTTCCAAAAATTTTTCTAATTGCAGAAATAAATCCCTCGAATGGCAACCCGCCAAATAAATCAAGGCTTATTCTGACCGAATATTGTCTTTCGCCGACATATATTTCCGCACCGCTTTCGTTAAAATCAATATAAAACTGACCTGCGTTTTTAGCTAAATTTTCCAACTCGGAAAGGTTTTCGCAAACAGTGAGTTCGGGATAATTATAATCCGTAGCTTTTACGATTTCTTCTTCAAATATATTTAAAGAAAGCAAACTTTTGAACTCAAACTGAGTAAAGAGCCGCTTAACTTCGGAAGAAAACTTTTTAGGAACCTTGCAGTCTTCCAACATGATATCGATATCGCAGTTGCGGTTAATTGTAGCAAGCTCGTACGACATATATGCCTGGTCTTTAAAATTTACAAGTTTATCACGGGTTGCGCCCTTGATTTCATCAATGTGCGAATAAATGCCATCCAATGTACCATAGCTATTCAGCAAATTAAGCGCAGTCTTTTCACCTATGCCCGTCACGCCCGGAATATTGTCTGACTTATCGCCCATAAGCGCCTTTAAATCGATTACCTGATAAGGCAAAATTCCTACCTCAGAAAGAAAATTATCCTTAGTGAGTTTTGTTAATTCACTTACGCCCCTCTTTGTAAAGTAAACGTCGGTTTTATCGTCAACCAACTGATAACTGTCCCTGTCGCCCGTATAAACGTAGCTATGAACGTCATACCTGTTGGAAAGAGTGCCAATAATATCGTCTGCTTCTATTCCCTCTTGCTGGCAGGTTGCAATATTCATTGCAGACAAAAGCGATTTTAAAGGTTCAACCTGAACCGCAAGTTCCGTAGGCATAGGCTTTCGCGTAGCCTTATATCCGTCAAACATCTTGTGTCTGAACGTGGGCGCCTTCATATCGAACGCCACAATCATATATTCAGGGTTTAAGTCGGTTTTTATTTTAAATAATAACTTTACAAAACCGAAAATCGCGTTTGTAGGATTTCCGTCTTTAGTAGTGAATATAGGCGTCGCATAGAATGCACGGTTAAAAAGGCTGTTGCCGTCAATTAAAACGAGTTTATCCATAATTTATTTTAAATTTGCTTGATTTTTATTAATCGGTATTATATAATATTAAAGTAATTTGCCGCTGTGGTGGAATTGGCAGACGCGCTGGACTCAAAATCCAGTGGTAGCGATACCGTGTCGGTTCGACCCCGACCAGCGGCACCATTTTTCAAGGACTTAAAGGAATCTTTAAGTCCTTTTTTGTTCTATGCCGCAGGTAGCTTACGAAATAACGTGACGAGATTGAATCCTTCGGATTAACATTCTATATTTCGTCGCTCCGCTCCTTATTAAAATTGACCTTCGGAAATATTATTTGTTTTCGCTTTCGTCGCTTTCGCGTGCAAGTTTTATTATTTTGATAACTTGTTTGACTATGAAAGGCACGGCAATTAAAGCAACGATTATAATTATTCCGTATTTAGACACAAACGAAAACAGTCCGCCCCAAAATGAGGAATTAAAAGTACAGATTCCTAAAAAATTTGCCGACGTAACCTTATCTTTGTCCTCAACAAGATTGTTGTCGCCCTTCGTTGTCAACTGTATACTTCCGTCAGCGGATACGATTGCCTTAACGCGGTGAATTACGTTT
>JBJEUZ010000111.1:0-10581 GCA_051884095.1 Candidatus Coproplasma sp. | reverse complement strand
GGCAATTTGATGAGTTGTCCCCTACAAATTCAGATTGTCCTACTGTGTTTGTCTGTCATACTATTAAAGGCAAGGGTGTACCCTTCATGGAAAATCAAGGTAGATGGCATGCTGGTAAAATTACTGAAGAGCAATTTTCAAGCAGTGTAGAATATCTCGACAAAATGTTTAAGGAAGCGTGGGGTATCTAAAGTGATAAATATTAATAAACAGCCCAGATTGTTTGTTAGAAATGAGATGGGAAATTATATGACGGAATTAGGAAAAATTGATAATAGAGTTATTGTTGTTAATGCTGATCTAATGGGAACAAGCAGAAATAGAACCTTTGTCGAACAATTTCCTGAAAAAGCTTTTAATGTGGGCATTGCAGAGCAAAATCTTGTTAGTTTTGCTGCGGGATTGGCGCATGAAGGATATATTCCGTTTGCAAATTCTATGTCGCCGTTTATAACTATGCGTGCCTGCGAACAGTGCAGAACAGATGTTGCATATGGCGGGTTGAATGTACGTTTAATCGGTACTTATTCGGGAGTTTCGGGTGGTATATCTGGAGCAACACATTGGGGAATTGAAGATTGCGCAATAATGGCTTCAATACCCGGTATGACCGTATTGGAACCAAGCGATTCCGTACAAGCAAAAAAGATGTTGAAAGATAGTTTGTCATATAAAGGGCCTATATATATTAGAGTTTCTGTTGAACCTCAGGCAACATTATATGAAGATTCTAAAAAATCATTCGAATTTGGTAAGGCGAATATACTTAAAGATGGACATGATGGAATGTTTATCTGTTCGGGTGTAACAGTGCAATATGCTATTGAAGCTGCAGAATTAATTGAAGAAAGATTTAATAAGCATATTGGTGTGTTGGATATGCCTACTATTAAACCTATAGACGAGAGTGCTATATGTAACGCAGCAATGACAAAACACATCATTGTGGCTCAGGATCATAATATTATTGGGGGATTAGGTAGTATGGTTGCAATGGTGATAGCAAAAAATAACTTAAATACTCAGTTTAAAATTTTAGGTATCCCCGATGAATTTGTGCCTATGGCACATGCACCATACCTATACAATCAATTCTCGTATGATGCTGAAGGGTTGATAACGGAAATGCTAAATATGTTGGAAAGAGAATAATATGGAAAAAGTCATAGTAATTGGAGCAACAAGTATGATTGGACGTGCGCTTATCGATGAGTGCATTAAAAATAATACAAAAGTTGTTGCGATTGTGAGGAAATACAGCAACAAAATCAATCTACTGCCTTCTAATAATTTAATTGAGGTGGTGACGGCAGATTTGAGCGAATTGAATTGTGTTAACATGATAAAGTCATGTGATGTGGCTTATTGTTTTGCATGGGATGGTACTTCTAAGGAGGCACGTCTAGATGCAAAATTGCAGTTTCAAAATATAAAGTATACTCTTGATGCTGTTGAACTCGCAAAAAGATGCGGTTGTAAAATGTTTATTGGTGCTGGTTCTCAGGCAGAATACGGCATTTGTACCGAAAGAATTTATCCTGAAACAAAGGTTAATCCATTAACATCTTACGGTATATCAAAATATGCCGCAGGTAAGCTGAGTGCAAATCTGTGTGAAAGCCTAAATATGAAGTGTGTATGGACAAGAATTTTCAGTGTCTACGGCGAGAACGATAGTGAGAATACAATGATTAAATATGCTATACGTCAATTCCGCGAAGGTATACCTGCTGAATTCTCTTCTTCAACGCAGTTATGGAATTATCTCTATGAATCTGATGCTGGAAAAATTTTCTATCTGTTGGGAGAAAAAGATGTGAAACCAGGGGTTTATAACGTAGCTTCTGCCGATACTCGCCCCTTAAAGGAATTCATTCTTGAACTTAAAGATATTTATAATAAAGATGCTCAATGTGGGTTTGCTGCTGAAATTAATGTACCAAAGGTAAGTCTGGATCCGGATATTTCATCTCTTGTAGAAGCTATAGGGTGGAAGCCGGACACAAGTTTTTCAATTGGAATAAATAATGTATTGAAAAAATGTTAAGTGAATAATGTCGGATTTTCACTATTGTAAATAAGGAAAAATATTTTAAAAGGGATTCAATGAAAAAGACAATTTTAGTAACTGGTGGAACAGGGTTTATAGGGAACTGCTTTTGCAAACTTTTACTTGAAGAAAGACCCGAATATAAAATAATAAACGTGGACGTCTGCACTTACGCGGCAAACCCTTCTACAATAAGAGAAGAGCTTAAAAATCCAAATTATAAATTTTATAAAACGGATATTCGCAACCGTGAAGATATTTATAAAATTTTTGAAACTGAAAAGCCCGACGTGGTTGTTAACTTTGCAGCGGAATCTCACGTTGACCGCTCCATATTAGACCCTGAAGCATTCCTTACGACCAACATTTTAGGCACCGCAGTCCTTATGGATGCCTGCCGCAAGTATGGCATAGAGAGATATCATCAGGTATCGACCGACGAGGTTTACGGCGACCTGCCTTTGGACCGCCCCGACCTGTTCTTCCACGAGGACACGCCCCTTCACACAAGTAGTCCTTACTCGACTTCAAAGGCGTCTGCGGACCTGTTAGTTCTGGCATATTATCGCACTTATGGGCTTCCCGTGACCATTTCACGCTGCTCAAATAATTATGGACCTTATCAGTTTCCTGAAAAACTTATACCTTTAATGATATCCAAGGCAACCCACGATGAAAGCCTTCCTGTCTACGGTGAAGGATTCAACGTTCGTGACTGGCTTTACGTTAAAGACCATTGCTACGGTATCTTAGCCGTAATCGAAAAGGGCAGAGTAGGCGAGGTGTACAACCTCGGCGGACATAACGAAAGAAATAATCTTTATATTGTAAAGCGTATTCTTTCCGAGCTCGGCAAACCCGAATCGCTTATTACTCACGTTGCGGACAGGCACGGACACGACCAGCGTTATGCAATCGACCCGGCAAAGGCAATGGCGGAGCTCGGTTGGCAACCTACAACAACATTCGAGGACGGCATAAAGCTGACTATTGAGTGGTACAAACAGAACCAGTGGTGGCTTGACGAGTGCAACACAAGTAACCAGGAATGGTTGAAGAAGAACTATTCAGACAGGAAGTGAAATTCTTAAACTTTTCATTTTATTGGAATATGCGTTAGATAAGAACGGGGTTTCGCAAAAATATTAGACAAGCGGGGCGACCGTGTGCGCCGCCGAGTCGCACTTCAACATAAGCCAATCGACCGTACGTATAAACGCAAATTAAGCGGCAAAACACCTTGTTTTGCCGCTTTTCTATATAAAAATTACTCATATTTTAGATGGTAATAAACACACGGAATAAAAATTAAAAAGTTGCGCTATTCGCGTAAAATAATTGCGGCGCCGTAAACAACTCGGCGCCGCAATTATTTTTAAATCAGTTCGCAATCTCATTCATCGGGATAGGTATTGTAAACTTCAACAAATTTATCAAAGTTTTCTTCAAACAGTTTAACGAGTTCAGGGTCGAATTGCTTGCCACTTTGCGAAATTATTTCTTCCTTTGCCGAAGACACGTCCCAAGGCTCCTTATATGGTCTGCGCGATACAAGCGCGTCGAATACGTCGGCAATAGCGACTATCCTGGCGTAAATCGAAATTTCCTCTCCGCTCTTGTGCAAATATCCCTCGCCGTTGAATTTTTCGTGATGCTCGTGCGCGATTTCCGCGGATAGCTGCATAAGTTCTCCCGGTGCGTTTTTCAGCATTTTTTGTCCGTATTCAACGTGTTCTTTAACGACCGAAAATTCCTCGTTCGTCAATTTTCCCGGTTTATTGAGTATTTCCGAGGGTATCATCAATTTACCGACGTCGTGCATCATTGCGGCGGTGCTGACAAGCCAGGTGCCCTCGTCGCTCATCTCCAAGGCTCTGCAAAGTATTTTTGTGTATTCGCTCACTCGCTTTACGTGAGCGCCCGTATCGTGCGACTGGGTTTCAATCATCTCTGAAAGCGAAGAAATGACCGTCTGCTGGTTATCGTAAGATTCGCGGTTCTTGTCAATCAGGTCTGAAATCAGCTTTTCCACTTTTCCCGTTACGCTTAACGCTATTATAAACATAATGGTGAATTCCAAAAGACGGGGCAATATTCCGTAAGCAATTACGCCCTTTAAAGTAATCAACGGCTCGTCGGGAACCATTTTAAGCGCAAACGCTATAAAGTGAGCCGCGATTATTACGGGATAGCTGAGAACCGACGTATAGATTACATACTTCTTTTCGCAGTACAGCCAGGAAACCAGTACGGGAAATACCAGCATAAGTATTACGTGATAAGATAAAATAGAATACAGTAGTCCCGCCATCAACACAAGAATGGTCAGAAACATATATTTCAGAAATTCAGAGTCCTTGTGCAGAAAGTTGTAGAACAGTGTGGGGAGCAGCATTATAGTAATCGATACCGCCATCAGGGGATAAATCCCGTTGCCCAGGATAAATACGTTGCAAGCGGTTAAAATGACGACGATTAACATCAGCAATGCCGCAAGACGAGATATGAAGGCAAGAGTATAATTGGCATTGCGCTTGAATTTAATAAGCAGTTTTTCGGAAAAATCCATTCAAAAAAACCTCCGTCGCATAAAAAGCGGTAAAAATATTCTCTAGCCTAAGTATAAAATAAATAATTTAATATGTAAAATAATACCTGCAATATATTTTTTATTATAATATTTGAATAAAAATTATACGTAACTGTAAAGTTTAATCAAAATTTCATCAAAATTTATTTTATATTTATCTTCGGTTAGTATGTTTTATCTATAATATTTTTAAATAAAGATAAACAGCGCTCAAGCGCTGCGAGAGGCAAAAGATGTTTTACAGACTAAAAACTTCTATGATGAAGGCGATAATCGCTAAAAAACAAAAAAATCAGCCCTTCGATTTTGACGCGGCGGAGGCGTTTTGCTTAAAGCCCGACGACGGCGACGATATCAACAACAGCTACTATTTTTCTGCTCACGACGTCGATTCTTCCAAGAGCCTGTTCTTAAGATTAGGCGTCCGCAACTGCTTTTCGGAAGTTTGGTTTTATTATTCGGACGGAGAAGACCGCTACGTCTGCGAGGACGAAATTTTCAAGGAGAATTGCCCGCTAAAGGTCAATAAATCGGGTCAGGAATGGCGCGTAATATTTTGCGGCAAGCTGAAAGACGGCAAAGGCGAAGAGGTAGACGCAAAGTTTATCGGTGCGTTTAAAGCTACCGCGCCCGCGATAGATTTCTTTTCGGATATGCCGCCCGTACGCACGGCAAAGGCTATGGCTTTTGAAAAGTGGACAAAGAACTATTTTGCCGAGGTGCAGAGCAACAATCAGGTTCACTACGAGCAGACGGGCATATTTTCAGGCAGTCTTGAAATAGACGGACAAACAAAAGAAATCTCTATGCCCTGCGTGCGCGATCACTCCTTTGGCAAGCGCGACTGGAACTATATGAACAATCACCTGTGGTTGATGGCGGTAAACGGTAATTCCCAGCTCAACTTTTCAATGGTTTCGTACCCTGCAATGACCATGCTGGAAGTGGGAAATTACTGCTCGCAGGACAAGCCCGCAGCCTACGTTCTGAGCGCGGAATACGACAGAAAGTCGGTTGCAGAATGCAAGGTGCCCGAAAACTTTGAAATTACTCTAGACCTTACCGACGGCACAAAGCTGAACGTTAAGGCAAGCAAGCGCGATCAAGTCCGCTATACCTTCGCGGACGGCAAATACGTACTCGTCGAGGGAGTTGCGGATTACGAAATTAACGGTCGAAAACTTCGCGGAATCTTTGAAATAGGCGCGAATGCCGACAGCGCGCGCATTTTCAACGGAGTGAAAACAGGGAGGTTGAAGCCGTGAAAATTTTTAGCATTGGTCAACTTCCCGAAGAGCTTTACGAATTGGTTGGCGGCAAGGCGCGCGGGCTGGACTTCCTCAAAAAGCGCGGATACAACGTGCCGTCCGGCTTTATCGTAACCGAAATAGAGAAAGCCGACGAGCAGCTTTACGGCGCGATAACCGCCGCATATGCGGCGTTGAATGCGAATAAGGTCTCCGTCCGTTCAAGCGCTTCCAACGAGGACGGGGCGGACTTTTCTAACGCGGGACAATACGTAACCTGTCTCGACGTCACGCGCGATAATCTTATAAAGAGCGTCGACGAGTGCCTGCGCTCGCTGGATAGCGACAGGGCAAGGGCGTACGCTCAAAACATTGCTGATTCGGACGGTAAGGCTTCGATGAATCTGGTCGTGCAGACAATGATAGACGCGCGCTGCGCGGGCGTTGCGTTCACTTCCGACCCGTCGGACGGAGAAAAGATGCTCGTTGAATCGGTTGACGGTAAGGGCGAAAATCTGGTCAGCGGCGCGTTTTCTTCGTATTCCTATTCAATCAAAAAGGATAAATTTAAGAACCCCGACGTCGACGGAAACTTGAGCGAAGGCGAGCTTAAAGAGCTCTACAATCAGGGGCTGGAGATTGCAAAAACGTTCGGCGGCGAAGTCGATTTGGAGTGGGTAATTGACGGCGAAGGCAAGCTGTATTGGTTGCAGTTAAGACCCATCACCACGCAGGGAGACGCGTCTCTCGACGAATTCGACAGCAAAAATCCCTTAAATAACCATATGCTCACCACGCGCAATATAGGCGAAATGCTTCCCGGCGCGGTAACGCCCCTTTCGGTCTCCACAAGCGTTTTAGCAATCGATTACGGCATAAGATATATGCTGTATAAGATTGGCGCGATTAAGAGCGTGGACGCGCGACCCGACTATTACACCGCTCTTGCAGTAAATAACCACCTGTTTATCGATATGTCGGCGCTACACACAATGAGCAAGCGCGTTCTCGGCGCTTCCCCCGCGGCAATGAACCTTTCCATAATGGGCGAATATATTGAAGAGTTCCCCGAAGTGGAGGGCAAAAACGCGTGCGTGTTCGTAAAGCTCTGCAATATGGTAAAGTTCGGTAAATACATCTTTTCGTCCAAAAAAGCCAAGGCGGCATTGGAACAGATTAACGACCGATTGGTTATAGAGGAAAAGACTACCCCTGACGAGCAGTATGCGGAAATTACCAAAAAACTGCCTGCAATGAATAACGCGCTGTGTTGTCACTATGTATGTTCGAGTTTCTCGGGCGCAATGAATAGCGGACTATATATGACTCTGTCGAAAAATTTCAAAGATATTTCGCAGTATCAATCGTTTGTTTCGGGCATACTGTCGGACATAGACGGAATAGAGAGCGCGGATATCCTCGCCTCGCTTAGCTCTTTGGCGGACGCAATCAAGCGCAACTGTACAAAAGCATTGTCGCTTTCGGACGAACAGCTTTTGTCTTACGTTTCGGATAAGGACAACGCCGAAGTAAACTCTCTGTTCGAAGAGTTTATACGTAAGCACGGTCACCGCTCGATTAAAGAGGCTGAACTTCGCAGTAAGGCGTGGAAGAACGACCGCAAATCGCTCGTCAAAAATCTGCGCACGGTAATGCAGAACGACGGAACGGTTAGCGCTCAACCTTTCGATATGGACGAGTTCTTAAAGTCATATAAAGGCAAGGGAAAAGGTGCGCTAAAGTTCTTAGCTCCCCGTGCTCGTCAGGCCGTCGTCGACCGCGAGTACTCAAAATCGCTCATAATCAAGGTCATAGACAAGTTCAAGGACGCATATATCCGCCTTTCAGAAATGCTCGTAAAGGAAGGTTATCTTGCAGACGAGGACAGCATATACTTCCTTACGAACGATGAAATAGGCAAACTTCTTTCGGGCGAAAAGACGCTTAAAAGAAAGGCGCTCTCGCGCAGGGCGATATTCGGCGAGCTTGAAGAGCTTTCGTTCGAGGATATATGCATAGGAAAGCCCGAAAAGATAGTTGTAAGCGATAATCAAAACGCGGACAGCTTGCACGGAATCCCCGTATGTAAGGGGCTGGTTTACGGTGAGGCGCGCGTAGTCAGGTGTGCCGCCGATGCCGAAAGATTGCAAAGGGGCGAAATTATGGTCGCTCCGTTTACAGATATCGGCTGGTCGCCCTATTATTCGCTTGTGGGCGCGCTCGTAACCGAGGTCGGAAGCGCGCTCTCGCACGGCGCGGTGGTTGCAAGGGAATACTGTCTTCCCACCGTAGTCAACGTAAAAAACGCCACTAAAATCATAAAGACCGGCGACTATGTTGCGGTGAACGCAAGCGCAGGACTGGTTTCAATAATTTCCGAAGAGGAGTACAAAAGAAAGATAAAAGGCATAAATGCGGCGTAGACCCGATAATATGCGGCAACGAACAACAATAATGGATAATGGGGCGACGTGTTCGCCCCGTTTTCTGTTGATAAATTTTCGCGCAGGATGCGGCGTTAAAAAATAAAATAATCGGTTGCGGCATATGTCGGGGTCAATTAAAATTGGGTGCCTGATATGTGCCGTCTTTTGGTGCTTTCTACATCTGCGTGAATCCGGTAAATTGCCTAAAATATCAGAACAGTTCATTGACAATAATAGCAGTTTGTGATAAAATATAATAGATATAATATATAATAGAGTAGTATCGTTTGCGGCGAGAATTTTGGGGCGTGCTTGAATTTACGAATTTTTGTAATGATTGCGTCGTCGTTACGTTCATAGAAACCTGAAAGAATCGCACGCTTTTTTATTTGCGCGCGCGTACGCGGGCGCAAATGTAAGCGGACTTGCAAAAGGCGTCAAACCTCTTTGAAAAGCGTTATTAACTGCTTTGGGAAAATTGTGAAAAGTATGTACAGTATTCAACAACTATTTGATTTGAATCACACTATAGCTAAATACTATCTTAACCGATTTACATACCCCTGGGAAGCGTTGAAGGGCATCAGCGAGCAGATTATTTCGCTCGGTCAGTCGCTTTCCGCAGACGAGTACGAGCAAATTTCGCAAAACGTATGGGTGCATAAAACCGCTAAGGTTGCGCCGACGGCATATCTCGGTGCGCCCTGCATAATAGGCGCGGAAACCGAAGTGAGGCACTGCGCGTTTATAAGGGGCAGCGCTTTGGTCGGTGAAAATTGTGTGGTTGGCAACTCTGTGGAACTCAAAAACGTAATTCTCTTCGACGGCGTGCAGGTGCCGCACTATAATTACGTTGGCGACAGCATACTCGGCTATAAATCGCATATGGGCGCAGGGTCAATAACCTCCAACGTAAAATCGGATAAGACTTTGGTGAGCGTCGGATCGGAAAAAGAAAGGATAAACACGGGACTTAAAAAGATGGGCGCAATGCTCGGCGATTACGTTGAGGTCGGCTGTAACAGCGTTTTAAATCCCGGAACAATAATCGGCAGAAACTCAAATATTTATCCGCTGTCATGCGTTCGCGGCGTCATACCGTCAAACAGCATATTAAAGACGGGCGGCGTAATAGTCACAAAGGAAATTTGAGAATATGGGAAAATATTTCGGAACAGACGGATTCAGAGGTGAAGCTAACGTTACGCTTACCGCAGAACACGCTTATAAGGTAGGTAGATTCTTAGGCTGGTATTACGGTGAATTAAAGCGCCGCAAAGGTCAGGCGGAGCCTGCCAGAATAGTTATCGGCAAAGATACCAGACGTTCGAGCTATATGTTTGAATATACGCTTATAGCGGGACTGACCGCATCGGGCGCAGACGCGTATATGTTGCACGTCACCACTACGCCTTCGGTTGCATACATTGCGAGAGTGGACGAGTTCGATTGCGGAATAATGATATCCGCCAGTCACAATCCCTACTACGATAACGGTATAAAGCTCATCAATTCTCAAGGCGAAAAGATGGACGAGCAGACTATCGGTCTGGTTGAAGATTATATCGACGGTAAGCTCAACGTTTTCGGCGAAGAAATAAAAGATTTACCTTGCGCCACACGCGAGAAAATCGGCAAGACGGTGGACTATGCCTCGGGCAGAAATCGCTATATCGCATACCTTATCTCGCTTGGAATGTACTCCTTCAAGGGGAAAAAGGTAGGTCTTGACTGCGCAAACGGCAGCAGTTGGAATATTGCGCGTTGTGTATTCGAGGCGCTCGGCGCAACCGTGGTTACCATTAACGACAATCCCGACGGATTCAACATAAACGAGAACGCGGGTTCGACCCATATCGAGGGCTTGCAAAAACTGGTTGTCGAAAGAGGGCTTGACGTAGGTTTTGCCTACGACGGCGACGCGGACAGGTGTCTCTGCGTGGATGAAAACGGCGAAGTTATTACCGGCGATCATATCCTCTATATCTACGGCAAATATATGCAGGAACGCGGTAAACTTTTACCTAACACGGTTGTAACCACCGTAATGAGCAATTTCGGACTGTACAAGGCTTTCGACGAAATCGGTATCGACTACGCAAAAACCGCCGTCGGGGACAAATACGTATACGAATATATGCAGAGGAACGGTTGCCGAATCGGCGGAGAACAATCGGGGCATATCATCTTTTCCAAGTACGCAACCACGGGCGACGGAATACTTACCAGCCTCAAGGTCATGGAAGTTATAATGGCTAAAAAGACTAC
>JBJEUZ010000110.1:0-2395 GCA_051884095.1 Candidatus Coproplasma sp. | reverse complement strand
AGTAAGTTTTATTACGCATATTCCCCTGTAATAGAATTCGGTTATTAAGTGGTGAGGCATATCTGACGAAACGACCGCCTGCGCCCCCTGATTCAAGGCAAAATTTATTGCTTCTCCGTCCACGCCTGCGCCGCAGAAGGAGGCTACCTTTGTAATTTTTTTGTGTCCGTCTCCGTAAAACTCCGCGCGGTCGGTGTCAAATTCCCGACCGACCCTTGCGCACAGGTCGGAAAATGCAGTTTCGGGAACCGAGTAGCATCTGCCGTAGCCGCCCCCGGAGAGCGGATGCAAAAGTTCGGCGCATTCACCGCCGACGCCGCGCATAAGGTAATAGTCTATGCCCTCCCTTGCGCTGTCGAAATTGAGGTGCATGGATATTACGCCGATTCCGCTCTTCAAGCACTCGGCAATAGCCGCGCTCTGCGGGTCGCGCGAAGGGGTTATTCTTTTTATTCCGTTATATATTGCGGGGTGATGGGTGATTATCAGGTTGCAACCGCATTTCTTTGCGGCGTTGACCGCGTCCATAGAAAAGTCGAGAGAAAACACCGCGCCCGTAATTTCGCCGTCGTTTTCTATAATCACTCCGCTGTTGTCGTAGGCGTTGCAGGCTGCGCACAACTCGTCGCTCAGGGCGACGGGTGCAATTTCACTCTCCAAAAGACTGAATACATCATACAATTTCACCGCTATGTACCCCCTTTAAAAATTCGTATCTTTTTATAAGTTCAACTCTGCTCTCTTCCGAGACGGAACGGGTTAAATAGCCCTGCAACTTGGCAATTTCTTCGCTAAGATATTCTTTGAGCACGGGATTTTTAAGGCTGTCACGCCCGAAAGCAAGTTCAGCTTTGCCGTATTGCACATTTGGGCTTTCGCTGTCTTCGCGCTTGCCCTTTATTAAAAAGTAGTAATATTTGCCCGACCTGAATATGTTGTCCTCAGTCAGGAGACAGCCGTTTTCCAATAGATAAGCGCGGACGAGCTCGGCGTTTTTCATGGGCTGAAAGACGAAGTTTTCAGGCAGATAGCCCTGCCTTAAGATTTTGACAATCTCTTCGCCGCCCATACCTGCAATGAGCACCTCGTCGGCAACTTCTCCGCCGTACAGTCCGTCGCAACACACCGAAATAACCCTGCCTTCAGCGGCATAGCGCGAAAGGGCGCGCTCGGCTTTACTTAAGCTCTTTGCGCTCACGTCCGAAATAATCGCGCGCTCGCACAGTCCGCTCTTAAGCATATACTGCGCGCAGTAGCCGTGGTCGCAACCGACGTCGGCAAACACCCGACATTTATCCAACTGCGAGCAGATATAGGATATCCTTTCCATTAAGTGTCGAGGAAGTCTTTGAGGTGCTTGGAGCGCGAGGGATGGCGGAGCTTTCTCAATGCCTTAGCCTCTATCTGACGGATGCGCTCGCGGGTAACGTTGAATTCCTTGCCCACTTCTTCAAGCGTTCTGGGTCTGCCGTCGTCAACGCCGTAACGCAGGCGCAGAACCTTCTCTTCGCGAGGAGTCAAGCTGTTGAGTACCGTAAGGAGCGTTTCCTTGAGCATTGTGGAAGAAACGCTGTCCGAAGGGGTGACCGCCCTGTCGTCCTCTATGAAGTCGCCAAGGTGCGAGTCCTCCTCTTCGCCAATGGGAGTTTCAAGCGATACGGGGTCCTGTGCAATCTTCTGAATTTCGCGCACGCGCTCTTCGGAGATGTTCATTTCCTTTGCTATTTCCGCAGGGGTCGGCTCTCTGCCGAGCTTCTGCAAAAGTATGCGGGATACGCGGGTGAGTTTATTTATGGTTTCAACCATATGCACTGGTATACGGATGGTGCGCGCCTGGTCTGCAATGGCGCGGGTGATTGCCTGCCTTATCCACCAGGTTGCGTAGGTCGAAAACTTAAAGCCCTTCTGGTAGTCGAACTTTTCAACCGCCTTCATAAGGCCCAGGTTTCCTTCCTGAATGAGGTCGAGGAAGAGCATACCGCGGCCAACGTAGCGCTTTGCGATGGATACGACCAACCTGAGGTTTGCTTCAGAGAGCTTTCTTTTGGCTTCCTCGTCGCCCTCCTGCATTCTCCGCGCGAGTTCGATTTCGTCGTCGGCGGAAAGTAGGGGCACCCTGCCTATATCCTTGAGGTACATTTTAACGGGGTCGTCCAGTCCGATATCGGAAAGAGCCTGCTCGTACAGTTCCTTGTCCCTCTCCGCTTCGTCGATAATCTGTATTCCCGCTTCGGCAATCGACTTGTACACAAAGTCCATCTGCGCGGGGGAAGTTTCGTACTTTTCCATTATGTCGCACAGACTGTTTGTGGTTATCGAACCCTTTGACGAGTAGTTGTCGATAATCTGCTTTAAAATTTCGCTTAATTTCTGGTCGGATAAATTCATTTATTGT
>JBJEUZ010000109.1:0-41765 GCA_051884095.1 Candidatus Coproplasma sp. | reverse complement strand
CGCAAAACTTTTTGTATAATTATTCAATTTTTTACTATCAACAGGATTCTAAGTCCATCTTGTCTGCCAATTCCAACATATCCGCATCAGAACGCGACGAGCGCGCTGTTTATTTTCAACAGTATACTTACTTAATTTTATCCTAATGTAATAAAATTGTCAATACATTTCCACATATGTTGACAGCCAAATATCTATACATTATAATATGGTTATGAAATTCAGGCAGTTTTTTGTTTCAATGCTAAAAGGCGCGGCGATTGGTACGGCTATGATTATTCCCGGCGTTTCGGGCGGGACGCTTGCAGTGCTTTTGAAAATTTACGACAAGATGATTGACGCGATAAGCAACCTTAAAAAGGACTTTAAAAACAGCGTAACCTTCCTTTTACCCATTGCTCTGGGTGCGGTTCTGGCGTTTGCCGCAATGTATTATCCCCTTAAATACGCCCTTCAATACGCTCCCTTGCCCACCGTTTTGCTATTTGCAGGACTTATGGCGGGAAGCTGCCCCAAGCTGATTTCCGACGCGCGCGCAAACGGCTTTAAGAAACGGGATCTGGCAATTACCCTTATCCCCTTTGCATTCGTAATAGGCATTTGCTTTATCCCGGGTATGGGAGAAGCTAACCTTGGCGAAGATATGGCGTGGCACACCTATATCGTCCTGTTTTTTGCGGCGATACTTGCCTCGTGCGCGCTGGTTGTGCCCGGTATCAGCGGCAGTATGCTGATGATGCTTTTTGGATTCTACGAACCGCTTTTAAACACAATTTCGCTCATACGCACCTCACCCCTGCACTCGTTAATAGTTCTGGGAATCTTTGCAATAGGCTTGGTTGTAGGTTTCTTTACCATCGCCAAACTAATGCAGTACCTTTTAAGGCGGTTCCCCCGCGCGACCTATTGGGCTATTGCGGGCTTCGTAGTCGGCTCTATACCCGCGATTATGCTGGTATTCGACTACTCCTCCTCTCCGCTTGACGGCTTACAGATAGGAATAGGCTGTACGCTTGCCGTTTTGGGCGCGGTTGGCGCATTCCTCTTCACAAGATACGCGGACAAAAAGTTTAAGCAAGAGCCTTGTGAAATTACGGAAGAGAATCAAAACGGTTAACCGCGCATTAAGTCGGCGCAGTTGATTACAGATTGATATACAAGACAGCCTCAACGGCGGGAAGAGATTATGTTCAACCAATTAAAGCGAAAATTTTGCGCGCTCTATGAGCCCGTCGATTCGACGCAGGGAAAGGCTTGGAAAGCTATAATAAGGTTCGCCTTGCCTATCTTTATCTTTTATCTGCTGCAACAGTTTTACATTATAGCAGAGACCGCGATTTGCGGTCAGATACATAGCGCCGAAGAAGTGGCGGGCGTAAACGATACTTTTGCCGTATCCTCGATTTTTTTGCAATTCGCATTCGGAAGCACGGCAGGTTTCAGCGCTGTCTTTTCAAAAAAAATAGGCAAAAACGACCTTGCAGGCGCAAGGAAGTCGTTCGCGGCGCAGTTGATTTTGAACGCCGCAACCTGCGCTGTAACCACCATAATTGCGATTTTTACAATCAGTCCCCTCCTTTCGCTGGTGGGATTGACGCCCGACGGCGGAGTAAGCAACGCCGAAGTCTACCGCGCCGCACAGACGTATATGCTGATAATTGCGATAGGTCTTGCCGCAATGTTCTTTTATAACTTTATCGGTTGCATTCTGCGCGCAATGGGAGATTCGGTAACCCCGCTTATCTTTTTGCTAGTTTCGGCGCTCCTCAATATAGGGCTGGACCTGCTGTTCATAATCGTCCTTGACCTGGGCGTTGCGGGAGCGGCGTGGGCGACAGTAATCGCTCAGTCAATATCTACGGTCGGCTGTTTTATATATACGTTTTACCGCTATAAGGAACTACGCTTACATAGGGAAGATTTTTCGTTTTCCTCTGAATTTATATTCGAACATTTAAAAAGCGGTATACCGCTCGGCTTGCAGTTTTCGCTGCTGGCGTTCGGAATCGTGGCATATTCCAACGTGATTATTGCGTTCGATAAGACTGCCGAGGGCGTATTAATAGCCGGTATGCCTGCCGAAAACGCGTGCGGCGCGGCAAGCAAGGTAGTGCTGCTGATGATGTCGCCGCTGACCGCGCTGGGTACGGCTATGCTGTCGTTCAGCAAACAGAACGCGGCAGAAGAAAACCGCGACAGATTGCGCAGCGGCATAAAGCAGGCGTTTTTAATTATGCTAATCATATACGTCACTGTGCTGTCCATAGGACTGGCGCTGACTGTAAACGGCGCTTATATGTATCTGTTCCTGAGCGCGGACAAGGTAACGCCCGAGGCGATAGTTTACGGAAACACCCTGATATACGCCGAACTGCCCTGCTTTTTGCTCCTGGGAACGCTGTTTATTTCAAGAAGCGTACTGCACGGATTGGGAAAGTGGTTATTTCCCTCGATTTCCGGCGTTATAGAGCTTATAGCCCGCAACGTTATCTGTATGCTCATACCGCAGGCAGTGGCAGGCGGAGCGATTACCTGTCAGGCGCCCGTTTCCTCCTTTTTAGCGCTGTGCTTTACCGACCCGGGAGCATGGCTGTGCGCCGCAGTAGCTATGTTTGCGGCAATGTTTTATTACGTTAACAGGCGACCGAAAAAGGCTTGCATGGCTTTGGATTGCTCGACTTTGGAAAACTCCTCTGTAGAAAACGATTTAACCGACCGTACGGCTTAACTACGGTCAAATAATAAAGGCGCTGACCGCCGTTGAATTGCAACGGCGGTCAGCGCCTTTATATAAAGAATTTCGCAATTTTTGACGTTGCGTCAAGCCGAAAGTTTTTCGCGGATAAGCCCGCAACATCTTAACATTATCTGCAGACACTCGAACAACAGCTCGTTTGCCTCTCTGTCGAGCCCCTTGTTTTTGAGCCCGTCGTTTATTATAACCGCGGCATAATTAAAGGAGGAAAACAGATTTTTAAGATATTCCTCGATATCCTTGAAGTCGCTCTGGGCCGTGATATAAAAGTCGTAAACGCCCTGCAAAAGTTTGCTTGCCTTGGTAAAGCCCGAAAGATTTTTGGTAGTGTAGATTTCCTCGGTCTGTCTTTGGAATTTATCCACTAAATCTATAAGTCTTACGTCCTCGAAAGTAGCCATAATTTTTAATTTATGGGGCATATCCCCGTCCCTTCAGTATTTTTATAGGCGCGCGCCTATATATATAACTTGCGGCGGCGCAGTCTGCGCCGCCGCGTATTATTTTTATCAGGAATTTTCCTCTTCAAGCGTGTCGTTGGTTACAACGCTGTTGTAATTTGCATTGATTACGGGTGAGAGGTTTTTGTAGTCCTTTACGCCCGTGCCTGCGGGAATAAGTTTACCGATAATTACGTTTTCCTTCAAGCCGACAAGGCGGTCAACCTTGTTCTTGATAGCCGCGTCGGTGAGTACCCTTGCGGTTTCCTGGAAGGACGCCGCGGAAAGGAACGAATCGGTGGAGAGCGCCGCCTTGGTGATACCTAAAAGAACACGCTTCTGCAGAGCGGGCGTACCGCCGTTTTCGATTGCCTTCTGGTTTTCGTCCTCAACGGTGAACATATCCACGGTTTCGCCGGGAAGAAGGTCGGTGGAACCGGAAGATTCGATTCTTACCTTTCTGAGCATCTGACGAACGATAATTTCAACGTGCTTGTCGTTGATGTCAACGCCCTGCGAACGGTAAACCGACTGAACCTGTTCGAGGATATAGTCCTGAACGCCCTTTACGCCCTGAACGCGGAGGATATCCTGAGGATATACCGAGCCCGCGTTGAGCACGGTGCCGGGCTGAACGGTGTCGCCGTCCTTAATCTTGAGTTCCGCGTTGAAGGGAAGTTGATAGTCCTTTTTAACTTCGCCTGTTACGGGGTCCTTAACGATTACGTGCTTTAAGTTGTCGCTGTCGTCGATAGTTACCTTACCCGAAACTTCGCACAGTGTTGCGCAGCCCTTTGGTTTACGCGCTTCGAAGAGCTCTTCTACACGGGGAAGACCCTGAGTAATGTCGCCCGTAGCCGCGATACCGCCCGTATGGAAGGTACGCATGGTGAGCTGAGTACCGGGTTCGCCTATGGACTGAGCCGCGATTACGCCGACCGCTTCGCCGGGCATAACGGGGGTGTTGGTAGCCATATTCTTGCCGTAGCACTTTGCGCACACGCCGTAACGGGAATTGCAGGTGAATACCGAACGGATTGAAACCTGTTCGATGCCCGCCTTTACAATCTTCTTTGCAAGGTCGTCGGTTACGAAGCCGTTCATGGGAACGATAATTTCGCCCGTTGCGGGGTCCTTTACGTCCTCCGCTACGAATCTGCCCTGAATTCTGTCCTCAAGTCCTTCGATTATCTCGCCGTTGGGTCCGATTATCGCCTTGACTATCATACCGCGGGGCTTTTTGCTTCCCGCCATGCAGTCCTCTTCGCGGACGATTACGTCGTGCGAAACGTCTACCAGACGACGGGTAAGATAACCTGAGTCTGCCGTCTTTAACGCCGTATCGGCAAGACCTTTACGACCGCCGTGCGAGGAGATGAAGTATTCGAGAACCGACAGACCCTGACGGAAGCAGGACTTAACGGGAACTTCAATCTTTTTACCCTGAGGGTTAACCATCAGTCCGCGCATACCGGAGAGCTGTTTCATCTGGTCGATTGAACCGCGCGCACCGGAATTTGCCATCATCCAGATGGGATTGAACTTATCGAGCGAACGCTTGAGCTCGTCCGTAACCGCGTCGGTCGCGCTGTCCCACGCGTTGATAACCGCGTTGTAGCGCTCCTCTTCACGCAACAGACCGCGCTGGAACTTGCGCTCTATCTGAAGCACCTTCTGCTCGGTATCCGCAACAATCTGCTGTTTAGCTGCGGGAATGTGCATATCGAATACCGACGTCGTGATTGCGCCGACGGTGGAATACTTGTAACCGAGCGTCTTAATCTTATCGAGCACGTCCGCCGCTCTGGGAGCGCCGCCCGTCTTGAAGCAACGTTCTACTATCTTACCGAGCTGCTTCTTGCCTACGGCTACGTTGGAGCCGAGGAACTCGTAAGAAATTTCGTATTTGAGGTAGTCCTCGGGCTTTTCGCGCTTTACGAAGCCCAAGTCCTGAGGCATCTGACCGTTGAAGATGATTCTGCCGACGGTGGTCTTTACAAGGCCGGTAACCGTCTGTCCGTTGTAGGGTGAATTTGCGTCGTCGATTACCACCGTGCGGCGGACGTAGATTTCGTCCTGCATATGCACGTACTTGGTCTGGTACGCCATCATTACCTCGTCCTCGGAGATATAGGAGTTGGCAACGTACTTTTCAGCGCCTTCGTCGCCTTCGGCGCATTCATAGTACCTGTCGCCGCCCCAACGGTAGAACTTGCCCTCTTCCCTGCGGATAATGGTGAGGTAGTAAGCGCCCATAACCATATCCTGCGAGGGCTGCATAACGGGCTTACCGTCGGAGAGCTTTAAAATATTGTTGGAGGAAAGCATCAAAAATCTTGCTTCCGCCTGAGCTTCGATTGAAAGGGGTACGTGAACCGCCATCTGGTCGCCGTCGAAGTCGGCGTTGAACGCCGTACATACCAAGGGGTGAATCTTGATGGCTCTGCCTTCGATGAGCACGGGCTCGAACGCCTGAATGGAGAGGCGGTGAAGCGTGGGCGCACGGTTGAGAAGAACGGGGTGCTCCTTGATTACATCTTCGAGGACGTCCCATACCAGGGGTTTAGCCTTTTCAACCGTTCTCTTTGCGCTCTTGATATTGTGGCACTGACCGCTTTCGACCAGCTTTTTCATTACAAACGGCTTGAACAGTTCGATTGCCATTTCCTTGGGCAGACCGCACTGATAGAGCTTGAGTTCTGGACCTACGACGATAACCGAACGGCCGGAATAGTCCACGCGCTTGCCGAGGAGGTTCTGACGGAACCTGCCCTGCTTGCCGCGGAGCATACCCGAAAGGGACTTAAGCTCGCGGTTGGAAGGACCTGCGATTGCCCTGCCGCGGCGGCCGTTGTCGATGAGGGCGTCCACCGCTTCCTGCAACATACGCTTTTCGTTCTTGACAATCATATCGGGCGCGCCCAATTCCATCATCCTCTTCAGGCGGTTGTTGCGGTTGATTACCCTGCGGTACAGGTCGTTGAGGTCGGAGGATGCAAATCTTCCGCCGTCAAGGGGTACCATGGGGCGAAGTTCGGGGGGAAGTACGGGAAGGACGGTGAGTATCATCCATTCGGGGCGGTTGCCGCTCTTTCTGAACGATTCAAGAATTTCTATCCTCTTTACCGCCTTTACCCTCTTCTGGCTGGACTGGTTCTTATCTATTATGGCTTTCGCTTCCTCGCATTCCTTGTCGAGGTCCACAGCCATAAGGAGTTCCCTTATGGATTCCGCGCCCATGCCGACTTTGAGTCCGGTTACCGAGCTGTCGCCGTATTTTTCTTCGATTTCGCGAAGTTCTTTATCGTTGATAACCTGCTTATATTCCAGAGTGGGAACCGTGCCGGGGTCGATTACTACGTAAGCGGCAAAGTAGATTACCTGTTCAAGCGCCTTGGGGGACATATCGAGAATGAGACCGATACGCGAGGGAACGCCGCGGAAGTACCAGATATGGGAAACGGGAGCGGCAAGCTCTATGTGACCCATTCTCTCTCTTCTTACCTTTGCGCGCGTAACTTCTACGCCGCACTTTTCGCAGGTGATTCCCTTATAGCGGATGCGCTTGTATTTACCGCAGTGACATTCCCAGTCTTTCATCGGTCCGAAAATGCGTTCGCAGAACAGTCCGTCGCGTTCAGGCTTCTGGGTGCGGTAGTTTATGGTTTCGGGCTTGGTTACCTCGCCCTTGGAAAGTTCCCTGATTTTTTCGGGAGAAGCCACGCCGATTTTAATCGAGCAGAAATCGTTTAATTCAAACATTTAATTACCTCCCTCTTATTCCTTATCCTCGTCCTCGTCGTCTGCGTCGAAGAGGGTGTACTTGTCGCCCAAGTCATCGTCGTCGCCGAACTCTTCAACGTCGTCGGAGAACAGCTCCTTGGAAGCGAATTCGTCCTCGTCGTCGGTGTCGAACAGCGAGAAGTCCATGCCCTCGTCGTCCAGATCTTCGTCGTCGGACGTAATGTCGTATTCAACCGAAGGTTCTGCGTTTTCCTTCTCCTCCGCTTCGCGTACGCGGGCGTTGGGAATAGCCTCGTCGTCCTCGTCAAGCTCGCGGATGATTAGCTCTTCGTTGTTTTCGGTGAGAACCTTAACGTCCAGGGCGAGCGACTGTAATTCCTTTAAGAGTACCTTGAACGCTTCGGGAATGCCGGGTTCGGAGATGTTGTTGCCCTTTACGATCGATTCGTAGGTCTTTACACGTCCTACGATGTCGTCCGACTTGACGGTTAAAATTTCCTGAAGGATATGAGCCGCGCCGTACGCTTCCAGCGCCCACACTTCCATTTCGCCGAAACGCTGACCGCCGAACTGCGCCTTGCCGCCGAGAGGCTGCTGGGTAACCAGACTGTAAGGACCGATTGAACGCGCGTGAATTTTATCGTCGACGAGGTGAATGAGCTTAATCATATACTGAACGCCGACCGTAACTCTGTTTTCGAAGGGTTCGCCCGTTCTGCCGTCGTAAACCTGAATTTTGCCGTCGACCTTGCCTTCGGGGTTGATTATATTGTTTTCTTTGAACAGCTGTTTGATATCCTGCTCGGTTGCGCCGTCGAATACGGGAGTTGCAATCTTCCAGCCGAGCTGCTTGCACACAAGACCGAGGTGCACTTCGAGCACCTGGCCGATATTCATACGCGAAGGAACGCCGAGGGGGTTAAGAACAATCTGTAAGGGCGTACCGTCAGCAAGGAAGGGCATATCCGCCTGAGGAAGCACGCGGGAAATGACGCCCTTGTTGCCGTGGCGTCCCGCCATCTTGTCGCCGACCTGAATCTTACGCTTCTGCGCGATATATACGCGCACGAGCTTGGATACGCCGGGGGAAAGTTCGTCCTTGTTTTCGCGGGTGAATACCTTTACGTCTACTACTATACCGCCCTCGCCGTGAGGAACCTTAAGGGAAGTATCCCTTACCTCTCTCGCCTTTTCGCCGAAGATTGCGCGAAGCAGTCTTTCTTCGGGGGTGAGCTCGGTTTCGCCCTTGGGCGTTACCTTGCCGACGAGGATATCGCCGGGCTGAACTTCGGCGCCTATTCTTATGATGCCGTCTTCATCGAGGTCCTTGAGCGCGTCCTCGGATACGTTGGGAATGTCGCGCGTGATTTCCTCTTCGCCCAGCTTGGTGTCGCGGGCTTCGGTTTCGTGCTCTTCGATATGGATGGACGTGAACACGTCGTCCTGAACCAGCTTTTCGGATATGAGGATAGCGTCCTCGTAGTTGTAGCCTTCCCACTCCATATAGCCGATGAGAATATTTTTGCCGAGCGCGAGTTCGCCGTTGCTGGTCGCGGGACCGTCGGCGATGATTTCGCCCTCTTCAACTCTGTCGCCCGTGTTGACTATAGGGCGCTGATTGAGACAGGTGTTCTGGTTGGAACGCTCGAACTTTTTAAGTTTGTATTCGGTAATAAAGCCGCTCTCTTCGCGAATCTTTATTAGGTCGGAAGAACAGCCGACTACTACGCCCGCCTTCTTTGCGCGAACGATTACGCCCGAATCCCTTGCGATTGCCGCTTCGATACCCGTTGCGACTATCGCGCTTTCGGTCTTCATAAGGGGAACCGCCTGACGCTGCATGTTCGAACCCATCAACGCACGGTTTGTATCGTCGTTTTCAAGGAAGGGAATGAGCGCGGTTGCGACGGACACGAGCTGCTTGGGACTTACGTCCATATAGTCCATTCTTTCGGGAGGGAGCTGGGTTATCAAATCCTGATGACGGCAGCCTACGTGACCGTTTATAAAGCGGTTGTTTTCGTCCAGAGGCTCGTTCGCCTGAGCGACGGTGTATTTGTCCTCCTCGTCTGCGGTGAGGTAGTCCACGTGGTCGGTGACGAACGTGTCTATAATCTTGCCTTCCTCGTCGTAGGTGTGCTCAACCTTTCTGTACGGCGACATTATGAAGCCGTATTCGTTGACCTTGGAGAAGGTAGCGAGCGAGGAGATAAGACCGATGTTCTGACCTTCGGGAGTTTCTATGGGGCAGAGTCTGCCGTAGTGCGAGTGGTGAACGTCGCGCACTTCGAAGGTGGCTCTGTCGCGGTTGAGACCGCCGGGGCCGAGCGCGGAAAGTTTACGCTTGTGTGTAAGTTCCGCCGCGGGGTTGGTCTGGTCCATGAACTGCGAGAGCTGGGACGAACCGAAGAATTCGCGAATGACCGCGGATACGGGACGAACGTTTACCAGACCCGAGGGGGTGACTTCCATTGCGTCCTGAGTAGCCATTCTTTCCTTGATGAGCTTTTCAAGACGGGAGATGCCTATTCTCAACTGATTGGTGAGAAGTTCGCCTACCGAGCGCACGCGGCGGTTGCCGAGGTGGTCGATATTGTCGATAGTGCCGATACCGTACTGCAAGTCGATATTGGAGGAGATTGCAGCGACGATATCGTCTACCGTGATGTGCTTGTGGTTGAGCTTTTCGATAATGGGCTTAATCGCCTTCTTTTCGTCGGCGTCGAGAACGTCCTTATCCGAAGCGAGGAGCATATCGAATACCTTGCAGGCTTCGACAAACTTGATTCTCTGTTCTCTTCTCTTCTGCCTGTTCTTCTTCTCTTCGGGCTTTTCGTCCTCGGTTTCGTCCACTTCCACGCAGTAGTAGAGGGAGTTGATTTCGTCGAGGTACTTATCCGCAACGCTCTCGCAGGACGCGGTTCTGCACTCCTGCGCAATCTGCTTCATAAACCTGAAGTTGGGAAGATATATGGTGGGAAGAAGCCCGAACGTCTTGGGGTTCTTGTCCGAAACGGCGGAGAAGTTTACCGTGTTGTTTGCAATAATCTTGTGCTTGATTTCGCCCTGCTCGGGATCGGTTACGTAGACGAATACCTGGTTTACGCCCGCGTTCTGAATTTCAAACGCCTGCTTTTCGGTAACCTTTTCGCCTTCGCGCGCCATAAGTTCGCCCGTTTCGGGGTTGAATATATCCTCTGCAAGTTTGCAGCCGGGCAAACGGTATGCAAGATTGAGCTTTTTGTTGAACTTGTAGCGTCCGACCTTTACAACGTCGTATCTTCTGGGGTCGAAGAACAGGTTGTTAAGGTGCTGCTTTACCGAAGCCTCGGTGGGGACTTCGCCGGGGCGGAGTCTGCGGTAGAGCTCGATAAGCGCGTCGCTTTCGGACTTGGTGGAGTCCTTCGCGATGGTGTTTTCAATCATCTTGTCGTCCGCGAACAGATTCAACAGCGCATTGTCTGAACCGTAGCCGAGGGCACGGAGAAGAACGGTAGCGCAGATTTTACGCTTTCTGTCTACGTGTACCCACAGAACGCCCTGTGCGTCCTGCTTGAGCTCGAGCCAGGCGCCGCGGTTGGGAATGACGGTAGTATCGAACATTTCCTTGCCGGTCTTGTCCACTTCCTTTGCGTTGTAAGCGCCGGGCGAACGGACCAGCTGGGAGACGATAACGCGCTCCGCGCCGTTGATGATGAACGAACCGGAATCGGTCATAAGGGGGAACTCTCCCATAAATACGGGCTGGTCGATAACTTCGTCCTTGACCTTATTGACAAGTCTTACGGTGACGTGCATGGGAAGCGCATAAGTTGCGTCGCGGTTACGGCATTCCTTTTCGTCGTACTTGGGCTTTTCGTCGAACCAGTGGTTCAAGAAATACAGCTCATAGTGGTCGGAATAGTCGGTTATAGGCGAAAAGTCTTCAAAGACTTCGGCTATACCCTCGTTGATGAAAGCGTTGTAGCTGGCCTTCTGAATTTCAACGAGGTCGGGAATGTCTATAACTTCGTTGATTTTGCCGAACTTACGTCTTTCTGTCTTGCCATACTTGTGAACGGGTAAATTCATTAAAAAAATAAACTCCTTCTTTTTTTCTATTTCACATTTTGGCGATTATGCGTTTATATCTTTTCACCGCAAAAAATCTAATGTTACCGAATTTGAATCGCGCCGATACGGGCGCGGGCGCACCGCGTTATGCGGTCTGCACAAAAACGCTAAAAATTTTTAAAAACTATTGACAAGCCAAGCCAAAGTGAAAATTAAGCGAATTTATGCAAAAATAAATATATTGCCCTTTACATTTTTATTTATATAGTGTATAATCAAAGGCGTCGGGAAGCGCAAAACGCGCCGCATCCGCAGGAAATTCTACCCTGAAAATTTACCCAAAAAGGTAAAAATGGGCAAATAGAGCATTGTAATACAGTATACTATTATATTTGGTTTGAAAACAAAAGTCAAGCGGTTTTGAAAAGTTTTTGAATATAGCGAATATTTAACTTTTTTTAACCGATTTTAGCATTTTTCAGATTGTGAACGGCGGTTTTATAAAATTATGAGGATAGACAAATTTTTAAAGGTTTCGCGCATTTTAAAGCGCCGTACGGTCGCGCAGGAGGCGTGCTCGGGCGGGAAGGTAAAGATTAACGGAAAGGACGTAAAGCCCGCTCATCCCGTAAAGGCGGGCGACGTGGTGGAAATAGCCTACGCCACGGGCAGACTGAAGTTTAAAATTTTAAACGTAAAGGAGACGGTCAAAAAGGACGAGGCCACTACCCTTTACGAAATTATCGAAAATTCATAAAAGGTATTTCATATAAGGTAAAATTATGTCTGAAAAGAAATTCGTTTCCGATTATTTTAAAGGAATACGCGTAAAGCGCGAAGATTTCAAGCCGTTCAACTTTGCAATGATTATTCTGGCGGGCATAATAAACGCCGTGGGCATCACGTTGTTGCTTGCGCCCTTAAGGCTGTACGACAGCGGCGTTTCCGGTCTTGCAATGTTTTTAGACGTGCTTATCGTGCCCATGCCCCTATGGTCGTGGCTGATTATAATAAACGTTCCCATATTCCTTTTCGGCGCGAAAAAGCAGGGCGCGGCGTTCACAATCTATTCGCTGTTCGGCATAGTTATCTATTCGCTGACTTCGATGCTGTTTCAGAATATTTTGCCCGAATATATAGAGTTTTTCGTGACGGACGGAGTTTCGCCGATTGCAGGAAACAACCTGCTGCTTGCCTCGGTTTTCGGCGGCATGCTCTCGGGCGTGGGCAGCGGCATGACCATACGTTACGGCGGCACGCTGGACGGCATGGAGACGCTGGCGGTCATCTTTTCCAAAAAGCTGGGGCTTACCGTGGGCAACTTCGTTATGATTTTTAACGTGCTTTTGTACCTTACCGTCGGTATATACTACCGCGCGACGGGTGCGGAGCAGTACTTTGAAATCGCGCTGTTTTCCATTATCGCCTACTACGTCAACGGAAAGACGGTGGACTTTATCACCGAAGGTTTAGACCAGGCGAAGGGCGCGATTATCATTACCACGCGCTACGACGCGGTTGCGCCCGCGCTTTCCGAAGAGTTCGGCAGAGGTCTTACCGTAATCAACGCCAAGGGATACTATTCGCAAAGCGACAAGCAGGTCATCTACTGCGTAGTGAACAGATTCCAGCTGGCAAGGCTTAGGGCGGTCGTAACGCGTTGCGACAAGCAAGCGTTCGTCACGGTCATGAACATTTCCGACGTATTCGGCACGAGCATCAAGAACAGCCGCGCCTACGACAAGAAACGCGCAAGACAGCAGCGTGAAGCGGCGGCAAAGACCGCCTTGAAACAGCTTGAAGCCGAAGCGGCGGCGACTCAGACGGGCGACGGTGAAAACGAGGCAAAAAATGAAGATTGATATAATAATCTGCGCGGCGGGAAAGGGCGAGCGCGCCCGTCTGGGCAAAAACAAGGTTCTTGCTCCCCTGCACGGAGCGCCCGTGCTGTACCACACGCTGAAGGCGTTCGAGGGGGTCGGAAACCTTACGGTTGCCGCGTCCGCGGAAGATTTTGAGGAGGTGCGCGCAATCTGCGCCCCCTTCGGCGCGACTGTCGTCAAGGGCGGTAAGACGCGCACGGATAGCGTTTACAACGCCTTGCAAGTCTGCGACGGGGATATCGTTTTAATACACGACGGCGCGCGGCCGTACGTTCCGCGCGAGGTAATAGACGGCTGTATAGAGTGCGCGAAGGCAAACGGCTCGGCAGTATGCGCCGTGAGCGTTACCGATACGGTTGCCGAAGCAAGGGACGGAAAGATTATTTCCGTGCCCGACAGAAGCTTGCTTTTCGCCCTGCAGACTCCGCAGGGCTTTGCTACCAAAGATATAAAATCCGCCTACCGGGCGGCGATTGCCGACGGCGGAATTTTTACCGACGACAGCTCGGTTTATTCGCGCTATATAGGCGCGCCCTCGCTGTGCGCGGGCGCGCCCGAAAATATAAAGCTGACCTACAGGAGCGACTTCCCCGAAGATATACCCCTGCCCTCGCCCGCTTGCGGTCAGGCTTTGGGCGTGGGCGTGGACGTGCACGCCTTCGGAAAGGCGCAGTCGTTTGTTACGCTGTGCGGCGTTAAAGTGCCGTGCGACACAGGACTTATCGCACACAGCGACGGCGACGTAGCCGTGCACGCGGTTATGGACGCGCTGCTGTCCGCCGCGGGACTGGGCGACATAGGATATTACTTCCCCGACACCGACCCCGCCTATTCGGGCGCGGACAGTATACTGCTTTTGAAGCGGACGGTGGAGCTTATTGGCGGGCGCGGACTTAAACCCGTCAGCCTTTCCCTGACCATTCAGGCTGAAAAGCCCAGGCTTTCGGCATACAAGGGCGAAATGAAAGCAAACCTTGCGCGCGCGCTGGGAATCGACCCAAGTCGCACGGGCGTAGCCGCGGGAACGTGCGAAAAGCTGGGCTTTGTGGGCGAAGGTCTGGGAATAGCGGCTTACGCCGCAGTACTCTGCAAGGAGATTAAAGATGGCGAAAACTAATACCGTTTACGTATGCGCCGAGTGCGGCGCGACAAGTCCGCGCTGGCTGGGGCGCTGTCCTTCGTGCGGGAAATTCAACACTATGGCGGAGGAAATAGCCGAAAGCAAGCCCTCCGCCGCTTCTGCGCGCAAGGCGCCCGGTTCAACCCCAAAAGCTCAACCGCTTTCGCAGGTCAGGTTTGAAAGATACGACCGCACGCCGAGCGGAATTTCGGAATTCGACAACGTTTTAGGCGGCGGAATAGTTTCAGGCTCGCTGGTGCTTCTGGGCGGCGACCCGGGCATAGGTAAGTCCACCCTGCTCACGCAGATAGCTTCTCACCTTGCAAAAGAACACAAGGTACTGTATTTTTCCGCCGAGGAGAGCTGTTCGCAGGTAAAGATGCGCGCCGAAAGGCTGAACCTTACGGGCGATATGCTGATTGTCAACCGCACGTGCATAGACGATTTGGAGGGAGAGCTGGACGGCGTGGAGTTCTGTATTATCGACTCCATTCAGGCGGTTTACACCGACGATTTGTCCTCTTCGGCAGGGAGCGTCGGTCAGGTGCGCGAGTGCGCAACCAAACTTATGAGGATAGCCAAGAGCCGCGGCATAACCTTTTTTATAATAGGTCACGTTACCAAGGAGGGCGCGCTGGCAGGTCCCAAGGTGCTTGAACACATTATGGACACCGTGCTGTACTTCGAGGGAGAAAATCAGGAAAATTTCCGTATCCTGCGCGCGGTTAAAAACCGATTCGGCAACGTTTCGGAAGTGGGCGTGTTCGAGATGACCGGCGAGGGAATTATCGCCGTAACCGACTATTCGGGCATATTCCTATCCGAAAGTCGCGGTCAGGAGGCGGGTTGCGCCGTAACCCCCGCGCAGACGGGCAACAGGTGTATGAACGTTGAAATTCAGACGCTTATCACCAAGACCCCGTTCGGTCAGCCGAGAAGAATGTCCTTAGGCGTGGACTACAACAAGCTGGTGCTTCTTTTAGCCGTGCTGGAAAAGCGCTGCGGCTTGCCCTTTTACCAGAACGACGTATATATAAACGTAATGGGCGGCATAAAACTTTCCGAGCCTTCCGCCGACCTTTCGGTGTGCGCCGCGCTGGCTTCGGCTTACTTCGATATCCCTATCGACAAGTACACCGCCGTTTTCGGCGAGGTGGGCTTGACGGGTGAGGTGCGCGCCGTTTCGTACTGCGAGAAGCGCGTGCAGGAGTGCGTTAAAATGGGATTTAAGCGCGTTTTGCTTCCCGCAAAGAATATGAAATCGGTGGCAAAATACGCCGACAAAATTTCGATTGTGCCCGTGCTGTACGTAAACACGATGATTAAGACGCTATTCAAAAATCAGGGATAGAGATCGTTCGCCCGCTAAATTATTGCGAAAAAATTAAAATTTCACCCCTTGACGGACGATAAAAAGTATTTTATAATTATAATGCAGGAGGTTGAGGCGCTTTTCAGCCTTACCTTTGCGGAGGTAATTTTATGATTGTAACGGTATCGAGAGAGTTCGGAAGCGGCGGCAGAGAAGTAGGCAAACGTCTTGCCGACGCACTGCAGCTTACGTATTACGATAAGGAGCTTGTAACCGAGATAGCCAAAAAGACCGAACTTGACGAAAACTACGTTTCGTCGGTATTGGAACGCGGAGGATATGCGAATTATGCGTTCACGTTCGGCAGAAGCATGCCGCTCGTTTCAACCGCGGCGGCGCCCGTAACCGACGTGCTGGTCGCACAGCAGAACGTCATAAAATCCATAGGCGAAAAGGGCGATTGCCTTATAGTGGGGCGGTGCGCCGACGTGATACTTCGCGGACTTTCACCCTTTAAAATTTTCGTCTATGCCGACAACGACAGCAAGATAGCGCGCTGCCGCGCACGCGCAAACGAGGGCGAGGATATTACGGATAAGCGCCTTATAAAGAGCTTTAAGGAAATTGACGGCGGCAGGAAGAAACTGCACGAGCTGTTGGGCTCTATCCCCTGGGGCGACAAGGCGGGCTACGACCTTATGATTAACACCACGAGCGTAGATATCAAGTCGATTATTCCTGCGCTTGCGGAATATATCAAGGCCTCGCGAAAGGCTTAAAATCAATAAATAGACGGGCGCGCCGCAAAACATTTTGCGGCGCGCCCGTATCAATAAATATTTATTATCGTCTTTAACTAAAAGATGCGCGAACAATTTCGCGCATCTTTTTTAACCTGTATAAATTGTCGAAGCAAAAATTTTCAGAGAGTCTTTGCCTTAAAAAATCCACTTAGTCCTTTTTCTTCTTTTTCTTCTTTTTCTTCTTGCCGTCTCCCGACTTTTCCAAAGACTTAGGTTCGGTAAAGGTTACCTCCTCTTCCTCTGCCGCCGCAACCTCTGCCGCAACGGGCGCGCTGAGCACGACCGAATTGCCGTTGCACATCAGAAAGCCGTTGGAAGTTTTAACGAATACCACCTTGTCGCCGCAGTCCACGCCGAGCGCGTCGCGCACTGCCTTGGGCACGGTTATCTGACCCTTAGAGGTGAGTTTTGCCATCTCCATAACGTTTCTCCTTTATTTCCTTACTTTTCTTACTCATTATATACCATCATTTTGTATCTGTCAAGGAATTTCTTGTTTGCAAGATATTGCCAATAATATAAACTCATACTTTTTGCAAGGCTGAACAGAATATTTAGTACGGAGGATGATTATGCACTTTGACGAAACTTTGACTTACAAAAATCTTGCAAGGAGCTTTGCCGGCGAAAGTCAGGCGGGCATGCGCTATCAGCTTATTGCAAAAGCCGCCGAAGAGCAGGGTTATACGCAGCTTGCAAACGTCGTAAAGACCATTGCAAAGAACGAAACCGTGCACGCGCGGCGCTTTTTCGAGGAGCTTACAAAGCGCGGCGAAAAGCTGGACAATATCGATCTGGAAGCGGGCTATCCCTTCCACACCGGCGATTTGCAGGAAAATTTGCGCCTTGCCGCAGACGACGAGAGGGCTGAACACGACCGCATCTATCCGGCGTTCGCTAAGGACGCGGAGAACGAAGGCTTTAAGGAAATAGCCGCGTTGTTCAGGCTGGTTGCCAACGTTGAAAAGAGGCACGAACAGGTTTTTGACTACCTGCACGAGGCGTTCGAGAGCGGTAATTTATACAAGAACGAAAGCCCCATTCTGTATATCTGCGCGGAGTGCGGATATATGCACACCTCTACCGAGGCTTGGGACGTATGTCCCTTATGCAAGGAAAGTCAGGGTCAGGTCTATCTGCATATTCCCTACGAAAAGGAGAAGTTATGAAAAAGGCTAACAACACCAAGAACTGTCAGAACAAGCAGACCAACAAGACTTCGGACTGCTCATCTGCCAAAAGCACCAGAAACTGCAAATAAGTTCTGGAGCAAAGACGACCCGTTCGGCAGTTACACGGGGGTAAGCGAAAACCCTTACGAAACCCCGACGCAGGACGTTGACGACCTGTAAAAAACTTCCGAAAATTAGGGGAGCCGCCGTTGCAAACAGCAACGGCGGCTTTTCAATTTCCGCTTAATCGTTCAGTTTTTTAATTATTTTTGCAGGATTGCCGGCGATTACGACGTTCGACGGGAAAGACTTTGTTACGACCGAGCCGCTTCCCACAACCACGTTGTCGCCCAGCGTTACCCCCGGATTGATGATTGCGCCGCCGCCTATCCAACAGTCGTCGCCGATGATTACAGGCCTTCCGCATTCCAATCCGGATGCTCGCGTCTGCCTGTCTATGGGATGCTCCGCCGTATAGATGCCAACCTGCGGCGCTATCAAACACCTATCGCCGATTTTTACCTTACATACGTCGAGAATACATACCCCGTAGTTACAATAAAAGTTTTCGCCGACTTCGATATTTTCGCCGTAGTCGCAGTAAAAACCGTAACCCAACGTGACGTGCTCGCCGCACTTGCCCAACAGTTCTTTTGCAATCTGACTGCGCTCAGATTCGGGCGCATATTCGTTGAGCTTTGCGCACAGCCGCACCGCTCTGTCGTGAGCGGTCTGCAAGTCGCTGTCGGTAGAATAATACAGCTCGCCGTCGAGCATTTTTTGTTTTTCGCTTTTATTTTCCATACTTTTAAACATATCGACTGTACTGAATTTTATTTATAAAATATTGTCCACGAATTCTTCGGGGTCGAAAGCCTCTAAATCTTCCAGCTTTTCGCCCACGCCCGCAAAGATTACGGGGATTTCCAGCTCGCCGCACAGCGAAATTACAAAGCCGCCCTTTGCCGAGCCGTCCAGCTTGGTTAAAACTATGCCGTCCAACTCCACCGCCTCGTCGAATACCTGCGCCTGATTTATGGCGTTGTGCCCCGTGGTTGCGTCGAGTATCAATAATTTATAGAAATTTGCCTGAGGGTATTCCCTTGCAACCACCCTGCTCATCTTTTTCAGCTCCTCCATAAGGTTAGCCTTGACGTGCAGTCTGCCCGCAGTGTCGATAATCACCACGTCGGTGCCCCTCGCCTTTGCGGAGGAAAGAGCGTCGAACACTACCGCGGAGGGGTCGCTGCCCTCCTCGTGCTTGACTATGCGCACCTTCGCCCTGTCCGCCCACACGGTCAGCTGATCGGCGGCGGCGGCGCGGAAGGTATCGGCGGCGGCAACGGTAACCGTTTTACCCTGCCTTATAAAGTAGTTTGCCAGCTTGCCCACCGTAGTGGTCTTTCCCACGCCGTTTACGCCCACCAGCATTATGACCGCGGGATACTCGATTTCGGGTATTTCCGCCTGAGTGAGCTTTTCTTCCAGAACGTCCTTTAAAAGATTTATTACGTATTCCTTGTCCTTTAACTTCTCTTCCTTCGCCTCGGCGCGGATTTCCTCCACCACCTCTTCGGCAGTTGCGACGGTTATGTCGGATTCGATTAAGATTTCTTCAAGCTCCTCGTAAAATTCGTCGCCCAGCTTGTTCTTTGCAAACAGCGCACCCAGCGCGCCGCCAAAGGCTTCCCTGGTCTTTTTGAGCGCGCCCGCGATTTTAGAAAATATTCCCATATTATATTCCTTTTAATTTTGTTGAGCCGCGCCGACGGCGCGTAATTTTTTCGCCGTCGGCGCGGATATACTTTTACTACGCAACCGTATCGCCGCCGAGCCTTGTTTCCACTTCGGAAAGTTTTACCGAAACTATCTTGGAAACGCCCTTTTCTTCCATAGTTACGCCGAACAGCACGTCGGCGTTTTCCATTGTGGGCTTGCGGTGAGTTATTACTATAAACTGCGTGTCCTTAGCAAACTTTTTAAGATACTTTGCATACCTTGAAACGTTTGCCTCGTCCAGCGCCGCCTCGATTTCGTCCAGAACGCAGAAGGGCATGGGGCGCATTGCGATTATAGCAAACAGAATGGCTATTGCCGTAAGCGCCTGTTCGCCGCCCGAAAGGAGCGAAATTTTGGTCAGTTTTTTGCCGGGAGGACAAGCCACTATTTCAACGCCCGCGTTCAAGGGGTCGTCGCAGTCGGTGTAGTCCAGCTGAAGCTCGGCTTTGCCCCCGCCGAACAGCTCCTTGAAGGTGCGTTTGAAGTTTTCGTTTATGGTATCGAAGCCCGCGTTGAAAATTTTCAGCATTTCGTCGCGTATCTCGTTGAGCGCAAAGGTCAGATCCTCTATGCCCTTTTCAAGGTCGGCTTTTTCTTCGCACATCTTATTGTAGCGCGCGCTCACCTCTTCGTACTCTTCCACGGCGTTGGGATTGACCGCGCCCAGCATAGTAAGTTGCCGCTTGTAGGACGCTATGTTGCTTGCCGACGTCGAAATATCGTAGTTTTCCTCCCTGTATTCAAGGCACCCCTCGTAGTCCAGACCGTACTCCTCGGTTATCCTTGTCTGTAAGTTTTCAAGGTCGGAATCCACCTTCTGTAACGCAAGCTCCTGCGCGTGCAGCTTTTCCTTGGTATTTTCAATCTCCTCGTAGGTTTCAAGCCGCTTCGAGTTTACCTCTTCTGTACGGGAATCGAGCGTCTTTTTGGTGCTTTCAAGCTCTTCAATCTGCCCGATTACCTCGTCCAGCGCGGCTTTGTCCTCCTTAGAGAGCGCTGCGCGCGCCGCCTTTTCGGTAAAGTCGTCGAACGCGGACTGCATTTCGGGCAATCTTTCCTGTAACGAAGCCACCTTTGAAATGAGCTCCGCACGCTCGGCATTCAGCCTTGCCACGCTGTCGGTATTGGACTTTACGCCGCTTTCCAGCGAGGCAATCTCTACCTGACAGGAATTGAACCGTTCGGTCTTTGCGTTGCGCTCCGACGACAGCTTTTCGTACTTTTCGGACATATCGTCCATCTCGGACGACGCCTTGTCCGACTGTTCGGAAAGCGAACTTGCGCCCTTTGACGTGGACGAATACTGGTCGTCCAACTCGGCAAGTTTTTGTTCGAGAGCGCGCCTGGACTGCGCGTAAGCGGCGTATTCGCTCTCCTTGCCCGTAACGTTTACAAGCGTGCCCGCCTGTTTTTCAGCGGCGGCGGCTAACTCTAGTTTAGCGCTCTGCAATCTTTCGCGAAGCTCGTCCCTTGCGGTTTCAGCCTTAACTTTTTCGTCCTCGGCTGTCGATTTGTTCTTCTCCATTCTTTCAAGATACGCCTGCTTTAAGGATATATCGTCCTCTATTTCCTTCAGCTTGCGCTCGTTGGCGAGGAGGTTTGCCGAATTTTCCCTGCGCGAACCGCCCGTCATAGAGCCGGAGGTTGAAATTACGTCGCCGTCAAGGGTAACTATCTTGAAGGCGCGGGGATATCTGCCCGCGATTTGCGTCGCGCTGTCTATGCCGTCGCAGATTAAGGTGTTGCCCAGAAGGTTATGAATGACGTTTTCGTACTTTTTGTCGAACTGAACCAAATCTATCGCGTAGCCTATCGCGCCGCGCTCGCGCACGGCGGACTTTATCTGCTCGTTTTCGTATCTGGGGCGGAGCGCCTCTACGGGCAGGAAGGTAACCTGACCCGCGCGGTTGTTTTTAAGGTATTTTATAAGATATTTCGCGTCGTCGCGCGTGCTGGTTATGACGTTCTGCATAGCGCCGCCGAACGCAGTCTCTATTGCGACCTCGTAGTCGGGCGAAGTGGAGACGACGTCGGCTATGAGTCCCATTATGCGCGAGCTGAGCTCGGAATTGTCCTTTGAATCGGACATTAAGCGCCTTACGGAATACACGTAGCCTTCGAACCTGTCGCGCAGAGCCTGATAGGTCTTGAGCGACTGCTTCTGCGAGGAGATATACGCCTCGGTATCGTAAATTTTTCTTACCGCAAGCTGAAGTTTTTCGTCGGCGGCGCGCACGGCGGCTTCGGCGTTTTCGGTGAGAGTATTCTCTTCGCCGAGGAAGTTATTCAACGTATTCTGCCGCTCTACCGCGCGGTCGTATTCGTCCTTCAGCAAATCCCTTTCGGCGCGGATATTTTCCATCGCCGCGGAAATTTCGTCAAGGCGCTCGTTTAACAGTTCCTTCTTCGCCGCAAGCGAGCCTATGCTCTCCTTCATCTCGGACAAATCCTTAAAGGTGTCTAAAACCTTTTTGCGGTGCTCGCCCGTCATATATTCGTAATCCGCAATGGCCGCGGACAGCGTCGCTATTTCACCCCTTAGCTTTTCGCCCTCGGCTTTAAGGTTTTCCAGCCTGGATAAGTTCCTTCTCGCGTATTCCTCGGTGCGCTTGATTTCCCTGTCGATATCGCCGATACGCTTGGTGGAAAATACTATGTCCTCCTGCGCCTGCTGGAGCTTGACTTTTACGGAGTTTGCCTTTTCCTTGAATACCCTGCTCTCGCCCGAGGTTTCGGCAAGTCCTACCGAATAGCTGACCTTTTTATCGTACAGCGACTTGAGCTTTGCGTCTGCCGAGGCGATAAGCGTGCGGCATTCGTCGTATTGCTTCAAGAGGTCGGACGAGAGGGCTGACATTTCCTCAAGTTTGCCTTTCAGCTTGTCCGATTTGCCCTTAATTTTGTTGCGCTCGCCCTCGGCGGTGTCGTGACGGTATATGTATGCGTTTACCTCGTGAAGGCGCAGGTTGGAATACAACTCACGGTATTTTCTGGCGTTTTCCGCCGCGCGGGAAAGGGGGGCGAGCTGACGCTCCACCTCCTGCATTCTCTGCGCGAACACGAACAGGTTGTCCCTTGCCGCGCTCAGCTTTCTTTCGGCGTCAGCCTTTCTGTCCTTGAATATTACTATGCCCGTCGCCTCCTCGAAGATAGAGCGGCGCTCCTCAGGACGGGAATTCATTATCTGAGCGATTCTGCCCTGACCGATAATCGAATAGCCCTCCTTCGCCGCGCCCGCACCGTGCAGAAGGGCTGTTAAGGTCTTCATTCGCGAGGGCTGGCGGTTCAGGATATATTCGCTTTCGCCGTCGCGGTACAGCCGACGGGTCATTTCCACCTCGTCGCAGTCGATATCGAAAATTCTGTTGGTGTTGTCGAAGGTCAGCGTTACCTCGCAAAAGGACATCTTTTTGCGCTTTTCGGTGCCGCCGAAAATTACGTCCATCATCTGCGTGCCGCGCATCTGCTTTGCCGACTGTTCGCCCAGAACCCAACGTATGGCGTCGGCAACGTTGCTCTTGCCGCAGCCGTTGGGTCCGACTATACAGGTTACGCCCTCCGAAAGCGGAATTTCGGTCTTGTCCGCAAACGACTTGAAGCCCGTGAGCTTTATGCTTTTAAACTGAATCATTCTCTTTCCCTATTGTGCGCCTTTGGCGCGGTTGCTTTATGATTTTTCCGCGTGCGGCGGCTGTTGGGTAAGGCACAGGTACGCTTTCTTTGCGGCGTCGCGCTTGGCTTCGGAAGAGTTGGTTCCTCTGCCGGTAAAAACTCTTTTTTCAACCTTCACGCAAATTTTAAAGTCGTGCCTTTGGTTCGTGCCCAAATCCTCCGCCTCGCCGTATTCGGGCAAGGGGCGGCCCCTGCCCTGCAACTCCTCCTGCAGGGCGGCGATATAGTCAATCTCCCTGCGGTCGAAATCCAGCGTGCGCAAAACGAACGATTTTGCTTCCTCCATTCCGCCGTCAACGTATATTGCGGCGGTAATCGCCTCGTAAGCGGAGGGCACCGCCTTTTTATTGTTGTCCTCGCCCTTGGGTCGAATCAAGGCTCTGTCAAGCCCCAGCCTTTTTGAAACTTCGGCAAGCGCTTCGTCCTTGGCGACCGTCTTTTTCCTCTCGGTAATGCCGCCCTCGTCGTACCCCGCCTTATAGTACTTTTCAGCCACTACGAAGCCGACTATCGCGTCGCCCAGACATTCTAAGCTCTCGTTGTTGAAGTCGGGATCGGCGCCCTTTAAGGTCAGCGCTCTCTTTAGTAGAAGTTTATCTTTGAATACGTAGCCTAACGCCCTTTCAATGTCCTGCATATTATTCTTCTGCGGCGGGGATTACGGAGTCGAGGTCCGCCTTTGCAAGCAGCTCTTCGACCTTGGGAATGAGCCCCGAGCGGTACAAATCTACCGCCTTGTAAATCGCGTTCTCTATTGATTTGCCCGTTGAAGTGCCGTGGTTTTTAACCACAACCTTTTTAACGCCCAGAAGCATTGCTCCGCCCGCTGCCTCGAAGTCGAGGTCGGCTCTCATTCTGCCTATGGCTTTCTTGCAAAGGAGCGCGCCTATCTTGGAGCGAAGGTCTGCGGTCAGCTGCTTTTTCATCGTCTTTAAAATCATCTTCGCCGTGCCTTCCATTGTCTTTAAGGCGATATTGCCCGAAAAACCGTCGGAAACGACTACGTCGACGTCGGTCGTGTTGATATCTCTGCCCTCGATATTGCCGATAAAGTTTATGCCCTTCATCTGCTTTAAGTACTTATACGCTTCCTGATGAACGGGGTCGCCCTTGTGCTCTTCCGCGCCGTTGTTTAAAAGACCCACCTTAGGGTTGTCAATGCCGAAGCCCGCGGTGGCGTACGCCGAGCCGAGAACCGCGAATTGGCAGAGCATAACAGGCTTGCACTCCGCGTTTGCGCCGCAGTCGCATAAAATGGTCATTCTGCCGCGCACGTTGGGTACGGCGGGCGTGAGGGCGGGGCGCTTGACCCCCCTGATTCTGCCGAGAATGAGCTGTCCCGCAACGATAGTTGCTCCCGTGGAGCCTGCGGTGACCAATCCCGCTATATCGTCCTGCTTTTTGAGCATCCAGAACGCCTTTATCAGCGAAGATTCCTTCTTTTTGACCGCCTCGGTGGGGATATCGTTCATATCCACCACGTCGGGACAGTCGACAATTTCCAACCTGTCGGCGGGATAGGAATGCTTTTTAAGCTCTTCTTCCAGCATTTCCTTTCTGCCGGTTAAAATTATATACAGATTTTTGTCGCCGTTGAGCGCCTTAGCCACGCCTTCGCACACGCTTGCGGGCGCGTTGTCGCCGCCCATTCCGTCCACAATGATTTTGTCCATAAAGTTAAACTCCCCTTTATATAGAAATTTAATCAGATTATACCATAATTTACGACAAAACACAATTATTTTTTAAACATAGTTTAAAAGTCGGCGTTTTATTGCTCTGTCCCGTCGGCTTTTTGCACCTCCTGCTCCCTCTTAATCTGCCTTACCGTGCCGATTGCGCCGTATTTGTCGCGGCGTATAAGCCGCGTAACCTTTTTTCCGTCCTTCTCCTCGGTGAGATAGCCTTCGCTTATCGCGCCCTCCCTTCCGCGGGTAATAATTTTGTCCTCGTCGCCTTCAACTATTTTATCTTCGGGCTGTTTTACCGCGCCCACCCTGCGCGAAAAGAAGGTGCGCTTTACCCCGTCGTCGGTGCCGTAAAAGGTGCAGCTTACTCCGCTGAAATCGGCGTTCATACGCACATATACGGGGGTCTTTGTATTGTTTTTGAATTTCAGGTCGAAATAGGTTCCGCTTACCATAGCGTCGCGCGAGGGCGCGACGTAGCTTACCGCAAGCGAATGAGGGTGAAATTCGCATATCTGCATACCTGCAAGTACGGCGGCGTTGTATAGCGTGGTTGAAACCTGACACACCCCGCCGCCTACGCCGTCCACAAACACCCCGCCCGAGATGATTTTGGCAAACTGAAACCCGTTTGAAAGCGTCCTTGCCCCCACGGTATTGTTAAACGAAAAACTTTCGCCCGGCAAAAGTATAGTGCCGTTAATTTTTGACGCGGCAAGGCGTATGTTTGCCGTGCGCGGCAGGTTACTGCCGTCGAAGCGCGTCGAAAAAGAGCATAATTTCACCGTTCCACGTTTAACGCTCTCAATATCCAGAGTTCGCGGGACTGCGTTCAATCGGGCATATATCGGCTCGAATCCGCCGTTCAGCGATATTTCTATGTCCTCCGACAGCTTTTTGGCGTCCACCTTTATCCCGTCCGCGCCGTCCAGATAGGTAAACGGCTCGCCCGATTTATTGAAGATTGCGTGCGGCTCCACCGCCGCGCGCTCCACCTCCGCACATATGCCGCCAATAACCTCCTCTTCGCCGTTCAGATACACGCGGGTATGCGAAAAATAATCGCCCCTGCGCCTTATGGATTTAGTTAGCTCCGCCAGATTGTCCGAATAGTAAAATTCTGGAAAGCGGAACGTATACTCGCGTTCGTCGGCATATATTACCAGCTCTTTGCTCTTCAATTTCTCTTCAAGCGCGTCCCTTACGGCGCGCACGGCGGCTCCGCGCGAGGTTCCGCCCACGTATACGCCGTCTATGGTTACGCCCGACGGCAGAGCGCCTATAAAACCTGCCAGAAAAAAAATAACGCTCGCAGCGAGCGCGAGCGTAACTATTGTTTCTATAAATTTTTTCATTCAATTCCAAGCGCGCATAGCAATCTTTCGTCGGGGTAAAATTCGGGAACGCCCACGGCGCGGTTGCCTTCGGAAAAGTGAGTGTCCGAACCGCCCGTAACCAAAAGATTTAAACGCCGCGCTATCTCCTTAAAGTACGCCGTGTCACTTTCAGTATGCCCCGAATAGACCGCCTCTATGCCGCAAAGACCGTAACCCGTAAGCTCTTTTATTAGCGAAAGTTTTTTGTCCGCGTCCAGCGTGATTCTGCCTGGATGAGCTAGCGAGGCAAAGCCGCCGCCGCAAACTATGGCGTCTATCGCCTCTTTGGGGGTGGGTCTGCCTATCGCGGAGTATGCGCACTTTCCCGCGTTGAGATAGGAAAGATAGAAGTCCGCAGGCGACTTACCGTAACCCTTTCTGGCGGCGGCGCGCGCGATATACATTACGTGAATGGGCGAGGTCGGGCACTTTCTTTCCCTTAAAACCTCCTGCATAGTAAGGTTAAATCCCCGCCGTTTCAGTTTTGCCAGAATGTCTGCCGTGCGCTCCTCCGCGCCGTCCGTAAGCCTTTGTAAAAAGCCGGCGAGCGCCGGGCTGTCTTTTTTTACGTTATAGCCGAGGATATGAACCTTTACGTCGGTATATGCGGAAATTTCTATGCCGTCGACGGCGTATATTCCGCAATCCCCGGCAAGCGCCGCCGCCTCGACAGAGGCGTTCATACTGTCGTGGTCGGTTACAGCCACAAGTTTTACGCCGCGCGCCATTGCGGCAGACATCACGTCCGCGGGCGACTGCGTTCCGTCGGAACAGTATGTGTGTATGTGCATATCGGCACGTATCATCTTCTTATTGCACCTCCCTCAATGCGTATCTTGTTCGCCTGTCTGCCGTACAGCACCCTTTCGGCGTGAGTGCAGGTGAGAATGGTCTGTAACCCGTCGGTCCGCGCGACAAGTTTTTTTCGGCGCGGAAGATCCAATTCGCTCATTACGTCGTCAAGAATTAGCACGGGATATTCGCCGCAGGCGGATTTAAAAATTTCAACCTCGGCAAGTTTAATCGAGAGCGCCGCCGTGCGCGTCTGCCCCTGCGAGGCGTAAGCCTTTGCATCCTGCCCGTTTATCTTTACGTTCAGATCGTCGCGGTGGGGTCCCGAAATAGTGAAACCGAGGCGCACGTCCCTGTCGTAGTTTGTCGAAAGCTCGGAAAAAAGTCTTTTTTCTATTTCGCTCTCTTCTCCCATATAATTTCTGTCGGGAGAAATTTCCAGCTCCTCCTGACCGTCGGTCAGATATGCGTGCGCTTCCCTTGCGAGCGGCGCAAGCGTTCCTATATAGTCTGCGCGTTTTTTTGCGATTATTGCCGCGTACTTGCAAAGCTGTTCGTCCCACACGGGCAAAGTTTCAAAAACCAGCTCCAGATCTCTGTTTTTAAGCAGATTGTTGCGCTGCTCTAAAATTTTGTTGTACCTGGAAAGCGCCGTAAAGTACGGGCGGGAAAGCTGGGATATGGAAACGTTCATAAAACGCCTGCGCTCGTCAGGTCCGTCCTGAATGAGCCTGAGTTCCCTTGGCGAAAAGAACACGGCGTAAACGTTGCCCAAAAGGTCGGCGTTGCGCGTAATTTTGTTGCCGTTTACCCACAGCGTTCTGCCGTTTTCGCGTATTTCGGCGGCTATCTGAGTTCTGCCGTACCTTCCGTCGCACTCGGCGGAAATTTCCGCGCTCTCTTTTCCGCAGAAAATCAGCTGTTTATCCCTCTTCGCCCTGGGCGAAGTGCCCGTGCAGAGGTAAAACACCGCCTCCGCGCAGTTGGTTTTGCCCTGCGCGTTCTTGCCGAACAGCACGTTAAGCCCGTCGGAAAACTCGAAGGTTTCTTCGGCATAATTTCTGAAATTTTTCAAAACTAAATTTTTTATGCGCATTTCTATTTAAAACACTTTATTTTGTTTAAAAATTGTACTATAATGGGTGAAACGGTTTTACACAATTGATAAACGGTCTACTTGGATATTGTACCACGTTTACGCAAAAAACACAAAGGGAATGAACTGAAATTATGGCTGAAAGTGCAAACTTCGACTTTATTTATAACCCCATAAAGGAAAAAATGCGCGAGACGGTAAATTATATACCGTACATAACCTACCTTGACAAACTTGTACCCGTGGATATCGACGGGCGCTATATCGTTTTGCAAACTTCCAGCGAACTTCTGGCGCAGTATATAACCAACACGCTTGCCGACAAAATTCGCGAAGCCATAATCAAGGCAGACGTGGGCGTTTCCGACTTCAGACTGGTCGTAGAGGGCAGCGGCGAATACACGGTCAATCCGCCTGCGGAGGAGGTTGCTGCACCGCCCTCCAACATTGACAAGAAGTATACCTTCGATTCGTTCGTCGTAGGCAAGAATAACGAGTTCGTCTATGCCGCCGCTCTGAACGTTGCGGAGGATCCCGCGGGCATTTATAACCCCCTCTTCATCTACGGCGGAACGGGTCTGGGCAAGACCCATCTGATGCAGGCGATAGCCAACAAAATCTGCGCGGAAAAGCCCCAGCTAAAGGTCATTTACGTCACCTGCGAGCAGTTTGTAAACGAGATTATCGACACAATGTTCACGGGTCGCGGTCCCGACGCGCGCGACAGGGGAAACAAGCTGAGACAGCACTATCGCAGCGCCGACGTGCTGATTATCGACGATATTCAGTTTATCGCCAACAAAAAGGCAGTTCAGGAGGAGTTTTTCCATACCTTTAACGAGCTGGTTTCAAAGAACAAGCAGATAGTAATTTCTTCCGATCAGCCGCCAAAGGAGCTTGCCTCGCTTGAAGAGAGGCTCAGAACGCGCTTTTCGGGCGGGTTGGTATTCGATATTCTGCCCCCCAACTTCGAGACCAAGATAGCCATTTTAAAGAGAAAGGCGTTTGAAAAGAAGTGCCTTGTTCCCGACGAGGTTTTAACCTTCCTTGCGCAGGATTCGGGCGACGACGTGAGAACGCTTGAGGGCAGGCTTACAAAGGTAATATTTGCTAGCAAGCTGCACGAAGAGCCCATTTCCGTGAGCCTTGCAAGCGACGCCTTGAACGAGGCGATTTCAGAGGACGGTAAGGAAGAAATCACCTCCGATTCGATAATTTCGGCGGTGTGCGGCTTCTATCAGGTTACGAAAGACGACCTTATAGGCAAGTGCAAGAAAAAAGAGCTGGTTATGCCCAGACAGATTTGCTGCTACCTTATGTGCGAGCTTTTGTCCCTGCCCCTGATGTCCATAGGCAAGGCGCTGGGCAACCGCAACCACACGACCATACTTTATTCGCGCAACAAGGTCGAGGAGATGTGCTCCGTAAACGACCGCATCGCAAAGGACATTGACGACATTAAAAACATTGTGCTGAAAAAATAAGCGCATAAAATAAATAAACCGCGCCGAAACGGCGCATAAATATTACGTGAAATTGCCCGAAAATTCGGGCAAATTTGCTTTAAATTATGAAAGAATTTTGCGAAGGACAATTCGATATAGTCGTAGTGGGCGCAGGTCACGCAGGGTGCGAGGCGGCGCTTGCCTGCGCGCGCACGGGCTTAAAGACGGCTATACTCACGCTCAATCTGGACAGCATAGCTTTTATGGCGTGCAACCCCTCGGTGGGCGGCACGGCTAAGGGACACCTTGTACGCGAGATTGACGCGCTTGGCGGCGAAATGGGCGTAAACGCCGACCTGACCGCCCTGCAATTTAAGATGCTTAACGTAGGCAAGGGCGCGGCGGTGCAGTCGTTGAGGTGCCAGTCGGACAAGAACGCCTACCACGCGCGCATGAAGAGCGTGCTTGAACACACGCCGAATTTGCGGATTATTCAGGGCGAAGCCGCGCAGGTTCTGACAGAGAACGGCAAGGTTACGGGACTTAAGACCGCGTACGGCGGCGTATTTTACTGCAAGGCGGTTATTTTAGCCACGGGCGTATACCTGAACGCGCAGACCATTACGGGCGACGTTGTAAAGGACAGCGGACCCAACGGCTTTGCGCCCGCGACGCTGCTGACCCAAAACCTGATGGATTTGGGCTACAACGTGCGCCGATTCAAGACGGGCACCCCCGCGCGCGTGCACTTTAACACCCTGAACCTTGACAAGATGACCGTGCAGGGCGGCGAGAGCGATTTATACCCCTTTTCGTTTATGCACGAATGCGTGCCTGAAGAACAGTCCCCCTGCTACCTTACCTACACGAACGCGACCACGCACGAAATTATTTTGAACAATCTTGACCGTTCGCCGCTGTATAACGGCACGATTGAATCGACGGGTCCCAGATATTGCCCCTCGGTTGAAACAAAGGTCGTGCGCTTTGCAGACAAGGAGCGCCACCAGATTTTTATAGAGCCCGAGGGCGCGGACACGCTTGAAGCATACGTGCAGGGAATGTCCACCTCTATGCCGCACGATATACAGGTGCAGATGTACCGCTCGGTTGCAGGGCTGGAAAACGCCGAGATTATGCGCTACGCCTACGCCATAGAGTACGACTGCATAGACACCCTGGACGTATACCCCACGCTTGAATTCAAAAAGGTTGAAGGGCTATACACGGCGGGGCAGATTAACGGCACTTCGGGCTACGAAGAGGCGGCAGCACAGGGACTTATGGCGGGGCTGAACGCCAGCCTGAAGGTGCGCGGACTCCCTCCCCTCGTTTTGGGCAGAGACGAGGCGTATATAGGCGTGCTCATAGACGATTTGGTCACCAAGGGCACGGAAGAGCCCTACCGCATGATGACCTCGCGCGCGGAGCACAGAATAGAGCTGAGGCAGGACAACGCAGACTTCCGCCTGACCCAAAAGGGATACGATTGCGGGCTTGTCACCGAGGAACGCTACAGGGCGTATTTAAAGCGAAAGGCTGACTGCGAGGGCGCGCTGGAGGAGCTTAGAGGGCGAATTCCGCGCGAACAGTCGGATATAATCTTAACCGAACACGGATTCGAGCCGTCCGCGGGCGCGGTAACGGGCGCCGACCTTATTAAGCGCGGAATACCGCTTAAAGAGATTTGCGAAAGGACGGGTATTTTAAGCGGATATTCTGCAAACGTGAAGGAAACCGCCGAAGTGACCGTGCGGTACGAGGGATACCTTAAAAAGGGCAGAGAACAGATAGAGCGCGCGCGCAAGATGGAAGAAAAGCTGTTGCCGGAGGATATCGACTACCGCAAAATAGACGGCTTGCGCCTTGAAGCGCGGGAAAAACTTGCAAAGGTGTGCCCCCGCTCGCTTGGACAGGCGGGCAGAATTTCGGGCGTAAACCCCGCGGATATCGCCGTACTTATGGTCTGGCTGTCCGTAAACAAGCAGACCAAAAACTGAAAACATTATAAGCGCGCCGACGGCAGAAAGCCTTCGGCGCGCTTCTGAATTTTTAAACAAACACGATTAATTAACCGTGAAAGGGACATCTGTCGCCTATACACTGCGCGTTCAGGGGCGAAAATTCGCATACTATCTTCCCGATTTCCATCTTTATGCCGTACTTTTTTCCGACGAACTCCGCCGCGATAGCAAGCGAAATAAAAGCGTTGCGTTTACAGCACCTCGCCCCGCCTATCGCGCTCATCTTTGCAAGAGAGGCGGAAACGTACTCCATATTGTCCTTATAGTATTCGTCCGTGCTCAAGGGTGTTGTGCCGTGAAGAACCGACAGAGCCGCGCCGACCGAAGCCGCCGAGCCGCATACGCCCCAATATCCGCACATTGCACCCGGCATCTTTTGCGACCTTTCGGAAAGCCTTTCCAGACAGTCTGCAAGGTCTGCCTTGCCTCCCGCATTGACGTACGCGGTTAAAAATGCCGCGCCGTCCAGAAAATGGTGCTCGGGTCCGTGAATGGAAACAAAGTCCTTCTTCATCATTTCCCTAACGACGGTTACGGGATTTTTAGATTTTATTTTTACTATTTCGCTCTTGATAAGGGCGTACTTATCCTCCATAGAACATTCCATTATATTACTCCTTTTCAAATCTCTTTTTCAACACGCGGTAGTGATTTTCGTTTGACTTATCTCCCCCGTTGTCGGGAAACAGACAGTAAGGCAGGCTGTCGGTCGTTCGGTGCTTTATAACGCAGGCGCAACATCTGCCGTGATTGGGGCAGGCAGATTTCGGACAATTACATTCTTTTACGTCTTTACATTGCATAGCTTTTCCTCTCAATGATTTATTTTGCGGCAACATACCGTATCGCTGAGGTACGCCGTGAGCTCTTTCAGCTTGCCGCAATCTATAGAATAAAAAGTCCGCTTCCAGTCCCTTTCGGATACGACAATTCCGCTGTCGCACATAATTTTCATATGATGCGAAAGCGTTGGCTGGGTAATGTTCAGATTTTCTAAGATTTTACAGGCGCACAGCTTTCCGTCGCGCAACATTCCGAATATCTTTATTCTGGTTTCATCGCCTAGCGCTTTCAATATCTTTACAGTTTCAACGTGTTCCAAAATATTACCTCATATAGATATTTATCTATATTATAAATACGCAGAAAGAAAAAGTCAAGTAAAAAATGCATTATTACAATATAACATATTTACCGTCACGATAAGACAAATTTTAAAGTTGACCGCGTTATATAATGCGGTTATGCCCGTTAAAATAAATTTAAAGAGCGTACTTTTATACGCTGCATATACCGTTGCTCTGCTGTGCATAAACTGCGCCGTAAAGGGCGCGCCCTTTTCGCTAGGACTGTGCTTTGCAATGCTGATTTGCGGCACGAACATAATCGTTACGCCCGCACTGTACATAATTTGCTCTGCAATCTGCGTCAACTGGATAACTTCGCTACTGGCGATATTCGAAGGCGGCTTTCTCTGCGCCGTTACCTTTATCTACCGCCGCGCGCACAAGAAGATTCGCGCGGAGAGCGCGGCGTATCTGTGCATTGCTCTTGCGCCGTTCGTGGCGTTTTCGCCCTGGTCGGGAATAGAGAGCCTGTACTTTACCGATAACGCCTACGTTATAAAGGCGGTTGCCGCAATCGCGGTAATCGTGTTCACCTTTTTCTGCTTCAAGAGCGTATATTCACTGCTGTACCGCCTGTATCGCTGTAAACTCCGCGCAGACGAGATTGTCTGCCTTGCCGTAACCTACACGGTATTCGGCATAGGGCTATACAACCTTGTAGGTCTGCACGCAAGTCTTGCCATAGGGGCGGGTGCAACCGTACTTGCCGTAAGGCTGTTTAAGAGCCCTGCGGCGGTGATTATCGGCTGTATTATAGGTCTGCCATGCGCGGTTGCAGAACTTTCGATAAACTATATAACCGCGTTCGTGATTCTGTCGATTCTCGCCCTGCTTTTCGCAGGCGCGGGCAGGGGCGCGCCCAGCGCGGTCGCCATAATTTTAGGGGCGGCTTACTTTTACGTTACGGGCGCGTTTGCGGCGAACGCAGGCATTGCGGTTGTGCGGGGGCTGTTGCTGTTCTGCTGCTGTATGTTGCCCGTACTGCCCACCGATACGGCGCTTGAAGAAAAGCTGAACGCAATGCAGGTTAAAAAACTTTTGCCCACTACCGGCGAACAGCGCTTCAGATACGAGACGGGCGAAAAGCTGTTTAAGACCAGCGAAGTTTTCCGCGAAATAGAGTGCGCCTTCAACAACCTTGACGAAGCGCTGGACGATTCCGCCCTGCGCGGCAGAATGATGGAAGAGCTGAAAATCAGGCTGTGCGCCAACTGCGAGCGCAAAACCAAGTGCGCTAAAACTACGGTCTACGCGGGGTTCAAGCGGCTGTTGGACAGCGGCTGTATGAAGGGCAAGGTCAGCCTTGTAGACCTGCCGCAGGACGTTACTGTGTACTGTGCCCACCCAGCCGACGTCATAGAGCAGATGAATAAGCTGCTTTCGGACTACCGCCGACTTACCGTGGAGGCTGAAAACGCGCGCAACGGCAGAAGGCTGCTTGCCAATCAGGCAAAGGGCATAGCCGAGGTATTAAAGTCCGCGGCAGTTGAAGTTTCACGCGGACGAAGCGACCACAGCCGACTTGAAAAGCGCATTAAGGAGGCGCTTGCCGCAAACGGCGTATCCTGCCCCGAACTGCGCGTTCAGGGTGAGGTAAACCTTGAAATTATGGCTACGGTAGTCGGCAAGGTCAAAATTTCAGCTATGCGCGAAATTATTTACGCCGCAACCGGCGCAAAGTTTATTTTAAAGGACAAAATAGTTTACGACGCGGACAAGAGCTGCTATATCTTTACCGTACCGCCCTGCTACGACGCTGCGTTCGGCGTGGCGTTCGCAGTAAAGGACGGCGAAAAGGTTTCGGGCGATACGCACTCGGTAATAAATATAAACGAGCACAGCTTTCTGATGGCGCTGTGCGACGGTATGGGAAGCGGCGAATACGCGCGCAAGGTGTCCTCGACCACTATTTCGCTCATAGAGGCGTTTTACCGCGCGGAGATGCCCGTACCCACCGTGCTTGAGACGATAAACAAACTTATGTGCTTCAACCGCGACGAGAGGTTTACCTGCATCGACGTTGCGGCGATAGATTTAAACACGCTTAAAGCCAGCTTTATTAAGATAGGTTCGCCTGCGGGGATAATCGTGCGGCAGGGCGAAATAAAGGTGCTGGAGAGCAGCTCGCTGCCCTTGGGCATACTTGACAGTATTCACCCCACCGTCTGCGAGGAAACGCTTAAATGCGGCGATTTGGTGGTATTTATGAGCGACGGAATAACCTCCGCGTTCCCATCCGCCACCGACCTGTATTCGTTTTTGGAAAATCTGAAGCCGCTCAACCCGCAGAGCCTTGCCGAAAAGATTTTATTCGGCGCTAAGGAACACACGGGCGGCGCACCCGACGATATGACCGTACTGTGCGTGCGTATCTTCGAGCGGCAGACCGATTAGTTTACATTATAACGAATAGTTTTCATAAATTATAACTGCGGCATTGCGAAAAAATTTTTTCGCAATGCCGCATAATTTTTTAAGTATAAAATTATCTTCCGCTGCGCTTTATAAGGTTTTTAAACACAGCCATCTTATTGCGCGAGGGCATTTTGGTCAGGCGGAACTTCCAGTTTTCACCCGTGGTGGACGGCTCGTTCATACGCGCCGCATTATCCATACGCAGAATATCCTGTACGGGTATTATCGCAAGGTCGGATTTTGTGTTGAGCGCGCACAATACAAGCGCTTCAGCCGCGTCCGCTCTATCTACAATCGGCATATACACGCCCTCGTACCTGAGCGCGGCGCGAAGCCGCTTTTTGAATTGAGCAAACTGCTCGTCATCCATCTTTAAGAGGAAGCCCAGCGACGTGTCGTTGTCGTGAGTTCCCGTGTAGGTTACGGAGTTTTCGGTGACGTTTTGGGGGAGATAGTCGCTGTCGTCGCCGCCGAAAGCGAACATCATTATCTTCATTCCGGGGAAACCCGTATTGTCGCGCAGGGCTATTACCCCGTCGTCCATAACCCCCAGATCCTCGGCGATTACGCAAAGATTCCCCAGGCGCTTTTCCGCCTCCGCGAACAGCTCCAGCTTGGGTCCGTCGCACCATTCACCGTCAATCGCGGTCTCGGCGTCGGCGGGAATCGCATAGTATCTGTCAAGCCCGCGGAAATGGTCTATACGCACAACGTCGTACATCTCCTGAGCCTTGGCTATGCGGTCTATCCACCAGTCGTACTTCTGGGCGCGCATTGCGTCCCAGTTATACAGGGGATTGCCCCACAGCTGACCCGTCTTTGAAAAGTAATCGGGCGGAACGCCCGCAACCTTAGTGGGCTTGAGCTCTTCGTCCAGCTGAAACAGCTCGGGACGAGCCCATACGTCCGCGGAGTCGTACGCAACGTACAGGGGGATGTCGCCGATTATCTTTACGCCCTTGGCGTTGGCGTAAGCGCGCAGAGCCTTCCATTGCTTTTTAAATTCGTATTGTAAAAATAACCAGAAGCAGTATTCCTCGCGATAGACGGCATTCCTGAACTCGTACATTGCAAGGTGCTCCTTGTATTTGTACGCCTCGGGAAAGGACGAAAAGTCGCCGTTGTAGCGCGATTTAAGCGACATAAACAGCGCGTAGTCCTCCGCCTCGCCGCTCTCGATAAATTCGACGAAGTCCTTGTTCTTTATATTGAAACGCGCGTAGGCTCTGCGCAAAAGCGCATAGCGCTTTTGATACAGAGCACCGTAGTCGACGTCGTTTTTGAGCTTGATTTTTGAGCTTTCCAGCTCCTCCCTGTCGATAAGTCCCTGTTTTAACAGCTCCTCAGGGTCGATAAAGTAGGGATTGCCCGAAGTACAGCTTACCGACTGATAGGGCGAATCGCCGAAGCCCGTCTGTTGCAGGGGAAGAATCTGCCAATACTTAACGCCGTATTTTACAAGCGTATCCACAAACTCGTACGCCTCTCTTCCAAGCGAGCCTATGCCGTATTCGTTGGGAAGCGAGGATATGTGGCAGAGGACGCCTGCGCCCCTTTCCAACCTTGTTGTATTCATATTTTACCCCCAAGCGCCAACCGATTGGCGCGTTAATGCGTTTGATTGCAAACGACGGCGCACATAATAGCCGCCGTCATTGAAATAAATCAGCCTTTGGACAGGAGTGAACCTATTCTTGCCACCGCTTCTTCGGTAACTTCGCGGCTACCGAACGCGGTGAGGCGGAAGAAGCCTTCGCCGTTTTTGCCGAAGCCCGAACCGGGCGTGCCGACGACCTGAGCCTCGTTTAACAGGCGGTCGAAGAACTGCCAGCTGGTTAAACCGCCCGGGCACTTGAGCCAGATATAGGGCGAATTTTTGCCGCCCGTATAGAATATGCCCAACCTATCCATGCAGTCGGCGATAAGGCGCGCGTTTTCGCGATAGTAGGAAAGATTTTGCTGAATCTGCTTTTGTCCCTCTGCGGTGAAAACCGCCGCCGCGCCCTTCTGAATGATATAGGGCACGCCGTTGAACTTTGTTGCCTGGCGCCTGAACCACATTTTGTTTGCGGAGAAGCCGTCCTTCTTCAAGTCCTCGGGAACTATCGTATAGCCGCAGCGCGTTCCCGTGAAGCCTGCGGTTTTGGAGAACGAGCAGAACTCAATGGCGCAGCTCTTCGCGCCCTCTACAAGATAGATGGAACGGGCAAGCCCTTCTTCGGTGATAAAGCATTCGTAAGCCGCGTCGTATAAGATGACGGCGTTTTTGGCTATCGCATAGTCCACCCATTCCTTGAGCTGTTCAACCGAGTACGCCGCGCCCGTGGGATTGTTGGGCGAGCAGATATAGATTATATCGGCGTCAACGGAATAGTCGGGCATGGGCAAGAAGCCGTTTTCGGCAGTGGCGTTCATAAACGACACCTTTCTGCCAGCCATCAGGTTGGTATCTACGTATACGGGATAGACGGGGTCGGGCACGAGCACGGAATTTTCCTTGGCGAAGATATCTAAAATGTTGCCAAGGTCGCTCTTTGCGCCGTCGGACACGAAAATTTCCGCAAGATTGAGGCTTACGCCGAAGGACTTGTAGTAGTCCTTTATTCCCTCGCGCAAAAAGTCGTAGCCCTCGTAAGGACCGTAGCCCTTGAAGCTCTCCTTTACAGCCATATCGTCTACGGCGGAGTGAAGCGCGGATATAACCGCGGGGGCAAGTGGTAAGGTTACGTCGCCTATGCCCAGCTTTAATACCTTTTTATCGGGGTTATTTGCGGAATATGCCGACGCTCTGGACGCAACCTCCGCAAAGAGATAGTTTTCTGCTATGTCGTTGAAGTTTGAATTGAATTTCATTTTATTCTCCGTGTTATTCGGGCGACTGCGCCCGAAAATTGCGAAAAAGTTTGCTGTTTTACTTGTTGGAATACTTTACCGCGTACTTTACAAACTCCCTGAATACGGGGTGAGCCGACTGGGGACGGGACTTGAACTCGGGGTGGAACTGTACGCCCACGTAGAAGTCGTTTGCGGGGATTTCTACCGCCTCGACCAACAGTCCCGAAGGGGAAGTTCCGGCTATTATCATGCCCGCATTTTCCACCTCTTCGCGGTAGTCGTTGTTGAATTCGTATCTGTGGCGGTGACGCTCGGAAATCAAGTCCTCGCCGTACGCCTGCTTCATCTTCTGACCGAGAACCTTGCAGGGGTACGCGCCAAGGCGCATAGTGCCGCCCATCTTTACGCCGTGCTGGTCGGGCATAAGGTCGATTACGGGGTGCTTTGATTCAGGGTCGAATTCGGACGAATGCGCGTCCTTATAGCCGAGCACGTTGCGCGCAAACTCGATAACCGCCGTCTGCATACCCAGGCATATGCCGAGGTAGGGAACGTTGTTTTCGCGGGCGAACTTTGCGCACAGAATTTTGCCCTCTACGCCGCGCGCGCCGAAGCCGCCGGGAACCAGAATACCGCTGACGTCTGACAGCTCCTCTTTGTAGTTTTCTTCGGTAAGAGTTTCGGAATCCACCCACTTTATTTCAACCTTGGCGCCGTTTTCATACCCTGCGTGCGCAAGCGCTTCGGCAACCGAAAGGTATGCGTCGTGGAGCTGAACGTACTTGCCGCACAGCGCGATTTTGACCGTCTTGTTGCGCGCCTCGATGCGGGCGAGCATCTTGTTCCACTCGGTCAAATCGATTACTCTGGGGTCGAGCTTTAAAATTTTGCACACTATCTCGGAGAAGTTGCTCTTTTCAAGCATTATGGGGCACTGGTAGAGCACGGGCATAGTCATATTTTCTATGCAGCATTCGGGCTTTACGTTGCAGAACATTGCAATTTTGTCCCTTACCTCCTTGGGCATAGGCGCGTCCACGCGGGGAATGATGATATCGGGGTTGATGCCCATACCCTGCAATTCCTTTACTGAGTGCTGGGTGGGTTTGGACTTGAACTCCTCCGAGCCCGAGATGTAGGGAACCAGGGTTACGTGAATGAAGCAGCAGTTGTCCCTGCCCACTTCGCGCGCGACCTGTCTTATAGCTTCGATAAAGGGCTGGCTTTCGATATCGCCGATAGTGCCGCCGATTTCGGTTATTACCACGTCAGCGGAGGTGGTCTTGCCCACGTTGTAGATAAACGACTTTATTTCGTTGGTGATGTGGGGAATAATCTGCACGGTCTGACCGAGGTATTCGCCGTTGCGCTCCTTATTCAAAACGTTCCAATAAACCTTACCCGTGGTAAGGTTGGAATACTTATTCAAGTTCTCGTCGATAAATCTCTCGTAGTGACCCAAATCGAGGTCGGTTTCCGCGCCGTCGTCGGTTACGAAAACTTCGCCGTGCTGATAGGGGCTCATTGTTCCGGGGTCGATATTGATATAGGGGTCGAGCTTCTGCGACGCAACCTTATATCCCCTGCACTTCAAGAGCCTGCCCAACGACGCAGCCGTTATGCCCTTACCTAAGCCGGAAACCACGCCTCCCGTAACGAAAATGTATTTTGTCATAAGTACTCCCTTTAAAAATTTATATTTCCGAATAATTCTACCATATCGGCAGGATAAAATCAATCTAAAATTAACAATTAGTTCGTAAAAAGTTTAACTTGGGGCAAGCGTGACGCTTGACCCGGGTATCTTAATTACTTCCGCTCTTGATTGACTTGTACCTTATCAAACCAAGGCTTTGCAACCGCTTCAGATTTCCACGTAGCCGTAAAAAGCCAGCGTTGCGCCGCCTTCCATAAATACCGCGTCGTCGGTGTAGGTAATTTTTAAATCGCCGCCGCGAAGGTGCACGCAGATTTCCGTATCCTTATCGGCATAGCCGTTAAGAACCGCCGCAACCGCGGTTGCGCACGCGCCCGTGCCGCACGCCCAGGTTTCGCCGCTGCCGCGCTCCCACACGCGCATTATAAGCTCGTTCCTGTTCGCAACCTTTACAAATTCGGTATTTATCCTTTCGGGGAAGAGCGGGCTGTTTTCAAACAGGGGACCGACCTTTTCGATATCGAGAGCGTAGGGGTCGGCAAACACCACGCAGTGGGGATTGCCCATAGAAACCAGCGTTACGTTATAATTTTCGCCGCCGATTTCAACCTCGCGGTTAACCACGCTGTCGCCGTCCAACGTGGAGGGAATGAGCTTTGCGGGCAGAATAGCCGCGCCCATATCCACCTTTGCAGACGCCACCTTGCCTTCGCCGTCCAGCGTAAATTTAAGTTTTTTTATGCCCGAAAGGGTTTCAATCGTGCAGGTTTCGCCCTTGACGTGGCCCAAATCGTGCGCGAGCTTGCCAACGCACCTTATGCCGTTGCCGCACATTTTACCTTCAGACCCGTCGGCGTTGTACATAGCCATACGGCAATCGGCAACCTTTGAAGGGCACAATAAAATTATGCCGTCGCCGCCGATTGAAAAGTGTCTGTCGGAAAGCCTTTTTGAAAGTTCGTTGGGATTTTCTATCCCCTCTTCCATACAGTCGAAATATACGTAGTCGTTGCCGATTCCGTGCATCTTATAAAATTTTCTTAGCATAGTAAGCCGCCTTTAAATTTTACCCGTCGTTTACGATAAAATAAATTAAATACTCTAATATTATATACCTTCGGACGGCAAAAGTACAGAAAAATACTGCAAAAAAGCAACGTGCGCACAAAAAAGTTTGTGCGCACGCCTATTAAAAATTCTTATACCATTTTATTACAACGCCCGTGACGATTAAAGCACTATGCAGGCGTCGCGCTCTGCGCCGACCGAAACGTACTTTATCTTGCAGTTGCACAGCTTTTCCAAAAGGCGGATATAGTCCAAAGCCTCCTTGGGCAAATCTTCCGCCGTGCGGCAACCCGTAGTGTCGCAATGCCAGCCCTTTACCTTTTCGAAAACGGGCTTACACTTGTCTAAGACGTCGGTGAAGGGGAAATCGTCTATAATCTTGCCGTCCAGCTCGTAGTGGGTGCAGATTTCAATCTCTTCGTAGTCGTCTAAAATATCCAGCTTGGTGAGGGCGATTTCGTCCGCGCCCTGACACATAATGCCGTAGCGCGAAGCGACCACGTCGAAGGGTCCTACTCTTCTGGGTCTGCCCGTAGCCGCGCCGTATTCGCCGCCGAGTTCGCGCAGGCGTTCAGCCTTTTCGCCGAAGTATTCGCAGGTGAAGGGTCCCGCGCCGACGCAGCTGGAGTAAGCCTTCATAATGCCGATGGAGTTGTCCAGCTTTAAGTTGGGCACGCCCGCGCCTATGGGAGCGTACGCCGCTATAGTGGACGACGAAGAGGTATAGGGAACTATGCCGTAGTCGATATCGCGAAGCGCGCCGAGCTGAGCTTCGAACATAATCTTTTTGCCCTGTCTGTTCGCCTCGTTGAGATAGACCGAAGTGTCGATTATATAATCTTTTAAGGGCAGGCCGTATTCTTCCAGATACGCCTGCATATCCTCAACCTTTACGGGCTCGAAGCCGTACGCCTTTATGGTCATATTCTTCCACGCCACGATATCGGGCAGGCGGGAAAACATAATTTCGGTATTCAACAGCTCGCCCATTCTGAACGCCTTTTTCATATACTTATCCGCGTAGATGGGCGCGATGCCGCGGCGCGTGGAACCGTAGGGCTTGCCCGTTGCCTTGGTAAGTCTGTCCTCCTCCATTATATCCTGCAATACGTTGTAGGGCATAGTGATTATGGCTTTGTCCGAAATTTTAAGATTTTCGGGAGTAATTTTAATTCCGCCCTCCCTCAGTCTTGCGATTTCGCCGCAGAGGTGCTTTATATCGATTACCATACCGGGTCCGAGCACGTTTACCACTTCCTCGCGCAGAATGCCCGAAGGGAGCAGATTCAATATAAACTTGCCCTTATCGTTGATTACGGTGTGTCCGGCGTTGTTGCCGCCCTGATAGCGGCAGACGATATCGAAGTCGCGGGATAACAGGTCTACCATTCTTCCCTTGCCTTCGTCGCCCCAGTTGATACCACAGATACTTGTCAACATAAAATTTTCCTCTGTCGTTTTAAATTCTTGCGCGGCGGCAAAACGCCCGCCATGCGCGTTTTATATTAC
>JBJEUZ010000108.1:0-2425 GCA_051884095.1 Candidatus Coproplasma sp. | reverse complement strand
CTCGGCGATAAGATAACCTATACCGACAACGTCGGGCTTATCATCAATATGGTCAACGTAATGATTCAGATGATAACCATTGCGCTTATTGCGTTTACGGCGCTTTCGCTCGTCGTCTCTACCGTTATGATAGGAATAATAACTTACGTATCGGTTGTCGAGCGCGTAAAGGAGATTGGTATTCTCCGTGCTGTCGGCGCAAGAAAGAAGGATATAAAGCGCCTGTTCAATGCCGAAACCTTCATTATAGGTCTTGTCGCGGGCTTAATAGGCATTGCCATAACCTATTTATTGTCGCTGATTGTAAATATCATAGTATTCTTCATTGCGGGCATCTGGGGCATTGCGGCGTTGCCTTGGTGGCAGGCGCTGGTAATGATTGGGCTCAGCGTTGTGCTCACCCTGATATCAGGGCTTATCCCCGCTTCCGCGGCGGCAAAGAAGGACCCCGTTGTGGCTCTCCGTACCGAGTAAATCTGATTCGCGATAACGCAAATTGATTAAAATGAAATTTTCGGGCAATATATAAAATATACGCGTTTTGTATTGACAAGCATTATACTAAATGATAAAATATTATCGAAAAAAAATGAGGCTTAAAAAAAGCACAAAAAAAAGAGGTATTTTTATGAAGAAATCAATTAAAGTTGCGGCAGGCGTTGTGCTTGCAGGCGCGCTCTGCGCAAGCGCATTCGCTTTTGCAGGTTGCGGAAATAATAAGGGTGAAGCATACGGACTTGTTCACAGTGCAGGTTATGTCGGATATTCCGCTGTTACCGTAAATGGCGACAAGGTTACCGACCTTACTTTAACGGAGGTTTGCCTTCCCACTCAGGTTACCGCTCCCGAAACTGTTGCCGAAGCCGATAAGGTTACCGTAGAGGTGGTAGACCACGGCAGCACAGTCAGCAAGACGTATTATAAAACTATAAAGATTGGTGAAACGACTTTCACCTATGATGCAACGGCTAAGGCATATCAAACAGGTTCGACAACTCTCAATGCTTGGCTTCAGACCGAAGCAAATTGCAAGACGTATTATGAAGCAGTAACTTCCAACACAGTTAAGGTTACTGTTGGCGGTGCAGAAAAGACTGACATTATGACCTATACCGCTCTCTCCAAAGAAGAGAACGGTTACTGGGATGTTTCAACTGGTGTAGGTCTCGGCTGGAAAGCTAATCGTGACAATACCGTAAATTACGTGCTTGAAAACGGTGTAAGCGGACTTCTTGGACTTGCAAAGAATGATGACAAAGTTTGGGTAGATGGAAACGGCATTTCTACCGGCGCAACCTGGACGGATTTGAATACTGTAAAGGAAGGCTCAATAAGCTACGCACAGCTTATAGTAAATGCTTACAACTCAGTTGCTTCAACTAAGTATTATATAGGTTCTTATCACTATCCCAATACTTGGAATCCTGACGCCGCTGAATACGGTGTAAAGGTTTGCGTTGCTGTAACAGGCGATAAGATTACCAAGGTTGAAATAGTTGAAAGCGATTATGTTCAGGCGACCGCTAGCTGGACTGACAGACAGAACTACCTTGACAAAGAAGCAGACCTTCTTAAGGCATACGAAGGCAAAACCGTTGCAGAAGTTAAGGGCTACACCGCTTCTATAAGCGGCGTTGCTGACGCTACAACTAACTCTGTATCCGAAAGCTCTGTTCTTATCACCGACGCTACGCAGAGCTCTGCTCGTATTCTCCTTGCAGTTCAGGACGCTCTCAAGAACGCATAAGTTAATTTATGTAAACAAGTCAAGCCCGCATTACTGCGGGCTTATTTGTTTGATTTTTATTGTTATTTGACTTATAATATAAGTATGAACAAAAAGATTATTTCCTGCCTCTGCGCCGCAGTATGCGCGGTTTCGGCTGTCGGCTTTTCCGCGTGTAACGGCGCGCAGACTGATAACGACGGCGTTACGGGCAGACAGGCAACTTATTATAAATTCAACACGCAGGCTCAGCTTGTTGCGTTCGACGACTTTACGGACGAAAGCAGGCTGAATGCGCTCTATTCGCTCAACGAGGAGGTAAAGACCTTCCTGGACGGGCTCGAAGCCTCGTTAAGCACGTCGGTCGAGGGCTCTTGCGTCTATCAATTCAATCAAGCCGCCGAAGGCGAAACGGTGGCGGTGGATAAAACCACATATGAGGTGCTCTCTATCGCCAAGTCTGTATACGAGCTTACAGACGGCTATTATAATCCTGCGGTCTATTACTGCGTAGATTTGTACGGCTTTTCGCCCACGGCAAACCTTACGGACTATCCGCGCGTTTCGGAGGGCAGTAAGCTACCCACTCAGGAATACGTTGAAGCCTTCCGCGAACTTGCAACCTATTTTGCTGAAATACAAATCAGTAACGACGGCGGCGTTTATTCCGTGCGCAAGCCCGAAGGCGCGTCCGTTACG
>JBJEUZ010000107.1:0-10844 GCA_051884095.1 Candidatus Coproplasma sp. | reverse complement strand
GATTGGTATAGAACGTCATCGCCATCAGGAACGCTTCCGTAGGTACCGTAAGTACGGGCATAAAGAACAGACCGGACTTAATATTTTCAAGCAGCTCGGCAAGCGTGGTTGCTAAAGAATCGCCGAACGAGTAGGTAATTACGCCCACTATGTTGAACAGGCTGACGAACGCTATAGCCGAAAGCAGGAAGATGAACAGCTTCAGAACGCCCAGGCTCTTCTTGTTGATAAAGCTCTGAATAAGGAGAATTAAAATCAACGCGCCGCCGACGATTAAGAGGGGCAGGTGGTTGGAAAGCGTGGAGTAAAGTACCGTGGTGTTGTATGCAGAGAATACCAAGAACAGAGCGATAACCAGAGTTGCCAGAATTTCAACAACGTAAGCGCATACGGCGCTCGTGCTCTTTTCTTTATTGCCTGCAAGAACGGGAATGAGCATTATTATCGCAATCACGGCAACGGCTGCATATGCAAGATAGAGTATTGCCAGAGGATTGAAGGTAAAGCCGAACAGCTCGATGCTGACCTGGTCAAACGCCGGCAATGTGCGCGTTACAATGCTTTCCGGTAAAATGGCGCTGCCTGCGACCTTGTTGAAGATGTCGGGCAGATACCAGAACGCCATTCTGTCGACAAGGTTTAATTCCGACGAGCCGAGCAGGGGAATAAACCAACCGCCGACGATTACTATAAGCGCGATTAAGTAGGTGATAATCGCCGCCTTTTTATTCGTCTTTTTTGCGTTTTCAGTTGACATATATGTTCTCCGTAACTGTTTATTTATGCGGCGAAACGTATTCCGCACGCGTAATGGCAAAATAAAATAACCAAATTTGTTTTACTCATTTTAATACAAAAATTGACGGCTGTCAAGATAAAGCGGATAATTTTATCTCTATTTAATATATTTTTCACATGTGCCGGCGCGCGTGCGATATCTGCGCGGCCGTGCGCGCACGCGAAAGTTAAAATTTTGCGCATGCACTGCGGAAAGACCATTAAACATATTTTTTGCACGTCGGCTTTGCATTATTCGTTGCGAAAGGTATTTAACTTTACTTGATTAAAATGCCTTGAAAATTATTTGCGGCTATAGTATAATATTATAAGCGTCAAGCAAAAATATAACACATATTTATTTTGTTAAATTAAACTATATTTTTTAATCGGAGCGGTAGTATGTCCCAACTAATCAATAAAAACAGAGATAAACTTTCTCTGAACAAGGTGGTGGAAGAGCTCACCCGCGCGCAGCGCGAAGAGTTATTGGATGGGTGCGAGCTGAAAAATTTCGTAAAAATTTTCGAGGACGAGGATATGATGAATACGCTTGACTGTCTGTTCGAAAACAATCTCAACGTTTCGCAGGCGTCGCGCGCGCTGTATATGCACCGCAACACGCTAATTTACAGGCTGAACAAGATTACGGAAATTACGGGGCTTGACCCGCGCGATTTTTCGGATGCGGTAACTTTTATAATACTGCACAAGCTGTATTGTGCAAAATAATTTCCGGGGGCATAGCATTATGAATAAGAAAAAATTATTCAAAAATATAGCCGTAGTAATCGCGGCGCTCATTATTGCCGCGGCGGGGTTCGGACTCGGCTTTCTCGTCAAAGATTGCACGCAGAATAAATACGTTTCTTCTTACGAATGGGTTATAGGCAAAATAAAGAGCTATTACTATTACGAAGTTAACGAGGACGACGTATATAAGGTAGGGTTATCCAATCTCAGGGGTACGGTTCTCGACGCATATTCGCGCTACTATACTCCCGAAGAATACAAAATTCAACTCGCTTCCACATACGGCAGTCAGAGCGGCATAGGCGTCAGCTTCGGCTACGTGGAAGGTGAAAAAAGCGGCGTTATAATCGAACGCGTCGTAGGCAATTCTCCCGCTTACCGCAGCGGTTTGCGTGCGGGCACACTGATTACGGGCGCAAGTTGCGGCGATTTATCCGTAACTTTTACGAGTAGGAGCGATTTCATCTCTTTCGTAAACGCTCGTAATACGGGAGAGGAGATGACCCTTTTAACCGACCGCGGAAATTTTGTGCTTGCAAAGGAGGAATACCGCTCAAGCTACTGCGCTATGTCTACCAATTCCAAGGCGTGGGAAATTGCCTACGACGGCGACGGCTCTATGCAGGTGGTTTCGGCTTCTGAGCGTGTAATGAGCTTTTTGCCCGATGATACGGCGTACCTGTCCCTATCCGAATTTTACGGCAACGCGGCGGGAGAGATGGCGGAGCTTATAACGCGCTTCAACGCAGAGGAATGTAAGACGCTTATTCTCGATTTGCGCAATAACGGAGGCGGCTCGGTGGACGTCCTCCGCGATATTTCAGGGCTGTTTACGGGCAAAATAGAGGGCGCTTCCGACGTGGCGCTCAGCGTGCGCTACAAGAACGGAAAAGAGGAAACGGGAAAGGTAATCAAACGGGCTTCGGAAAATTGCATTTTGCCCGCCGACGCAAAAATTTTCGTCCTCGCCAACTGCAATACGGCAAGCGCGTCCGAAGCGCTTATAGGCGTGCTTGTTTCCAACGGAATAGTTCCGTATGAAAATATATATATTTCGGACTTTTCCAAAGAGTATCTGGAATGGTCGGGCAACACCGCGAAGAACTGCCGCACCTACGGCAAGGGAATAATGCAGACAACCTATGCCAACTATATTACGGGCGAGGCGATATGCCTTACTACGGCGGTGGTATACTGGCCGAACGGCAGAACCATTCACGGCGTGGGAATTTCGCCCGAGGACGGCTGTAAAACCGTGCATGCGGAGTGGAGCGCAACCTATTACGACGAAGAGCTTCAGGCAGCCGTTACCGACATTGCTTCAAGGATATATGGCGGTCAATAAGTATTTTGTACGGCGCGGCGGACAGCCGCGCCGCCGTTTTATTTAATTTTTACGGGCGCGCTGTCTGCCGCGCCCGTAAAGCTGAGTTTTGATTGTTCGGCGCGGCATATAGCCGCGCCTTTATTATTGAGGTTTTTTTAAGCGCTTTATGCGCCTTGCGTCGAAAATCACGCACACGGAATATCCGCTCTCCGTGCGCGTTACGTCCAGGCTGAATTTTTTGTCGCAGTCGAAGTATTCGTCGCAAACCCGGTTCAGGTCGGAAAGGAAGAGCTCTCTTTCGCTCTCGGTCATTTCTTCTCTGTCAAGTATCAGCGTGTCAATCATATTCTGCTCCTCATTTTCCGCTTGATAAGCCCGCCGACGCCGACGTACTGCCGTATTACGCCGTAGCATTTGTCGCTCTTGCCCGCAACGCCCGCAGCCGCCATTTTAAACGCCTTTACGGTGCTCTGCTTCATCTTGCCCAGCGGCATAGTCAAATCCTCGGGAATAACTGCTATGAGCGGCGCGCGCAGAAGGGTTGCAATTTCCTGCGGGGTCATAATTTCCCCGTCGAAAACAAGTCCACCGTTTACCTTGTTCACGATTATCCCCGCGCTCTTTAAACCCGAGTCCTTGAGTATGCCCAGCGCCACGTCCGCGCACTTGACCGAAACGGGATAGGGGTCGGTAATTACAATCGCCCTGTCGCACGCGCCTTCGGCAATCTTGTCGCATATCACGTAGTCGAACAGCCCTTCCAGTTCGTTCACCGCGTATTCGGCGAACTCCTTGTCGTCGCATCCTAGCGAGGGCAAGAGGTAGAAGTTGGGCGAGCGCGGATGCTGCAAGACTGCCTGTTTAACTCTGCAGGCACCGCTCTTTGCTTCGGCAAGCGTATAAACCTGCAGTCCGGCAACGCCCGCCGCCGCAAGCGCAGAAGCGCACGTATAATCGCCGTCGAACAGCAGCGTACGCTCGCCCGCAGAGGCAAGCGCAAGGCTTATTCCCACCGCGCAGGCGGTAGCTCCCGCGCCGCCTTTAAGGCTCGTAATTAAAATTTTTTCAGACATTTTAAAAAATTTCTCCAAAAAATTCATAAGTATTTTTTTATTTATTTTAACCCTCTGTGAAAGTATAAAACCCACTTATTCTGTCGTATTGTGACGGAATGTGCAATTTAATCACAAAAAAATTTTCATAAAAGTCACAAATTTTCTTTTGCCCCTTAATCTGGATAATCTTACCATATAATATATACGAAAAAATTTTTCCATAATTTTTTTTAGTTTATTTTTAGTTTATAAATTGTTTTAAAATTTTGTTATGAAAGTAATATGGGTAGTGTTTCGCCATAAATAATCTGTGCGCTGACGCGGGCCTGAACTTCGTTTAATTTTTTGAAAATAATAAGAGAGTGAAAATATTATGAAAAAATTTGCAAAAACAATGGCGTCGTTTGCGCTTGCCTTAGGCGCGTTTGCCTTTGCAGGCGGGCTTTCCGCTTGCGGCGGTAAAACGCAGGAAACCGAACGTCCTACAAACGTCGACATTACCAAGACGGCCGCTCCCACGGACGGCAGTCTGCCCACGGCGCATTCCGCCGCGGAAAATCTCGCTTACGTTGCCTACGTGCTCGATAGCCAGCCGCAGTATCATTGCTATACCTATACCGTGACCAACGCTTCGATTGCCACGCAGTATACCAAGAGCTATAAGGACTACAAGAACGGCGTAACCGTCTCGTCCGACATAACCTATTCAAGTATGGTTAAGTCGGGTTCTCAGGCGCTGTTCGTAAACGGTGAAAACGGACCCGAAGCGTATATGCGCTATTCCGAGGCTCCGGACGCAAACACCAATCATCTTAACGCTCGGTGGTCGAACGACGCGCCCATACACTTCAGCGAGCAGGCGTATCTCTACACCTACGGACTGTTTCAAACCGAGCTCACCAATTATATCATCAATGCCGATACTATCATAGACAGCGATGAAATAAAGGTGAATTCTGACGGCACGTACACCCAGAGGGTGATTCTCGACCCCGTTGCAAGTACTTATTATTATCAGTACGGTATGAAGACGCGCGGAAATCTTGGTAGTTTCCCCGATTTCCAGAGCGTAAAACTTGCCGTAACCTTCGATTCGTCCTGGCGCGTCACCGCGCTCGATATTGACGAAGTTTCGCTTGTGAACAAGGGCGTTACCGTAACCAGCACGTCGGTTTCCCGTGCGGAGTACTCCTACGGCGAAGAAACTTTCGACAGCGCGCATTTCGCCTTTTATAACGACTATTTCAAGCAGTACGTCGGCTCTTCAGAATTGGAAGAGGGCGGCGATACCAAGCAGGAAATGGTGGTGGATTTAACCAACGTCCTCTCGAACGGCTTCTCCAGAATAATGAACGGAGGGCAGCAGTTTGAAGTAAAGGCGCTGCTCGGCGAAAACTATTATTACGGCTATATCTTTTTAGGTCTCGATCTTGCCGACCCCCTCAACACGCTTGAAGCAAGGGTCAGCCTCGGAAAGACTATGAATCTTCAGGACCAGGTTCTTTACATAGAATACAAGGATGGAGAAGCGCAGGCTTACTACGGCGAAAACGTTGCGCTTTCGGTCAATATCGCCGCGTTAAAGCCCCATATCGCCGCGTTCAGCCAGTGGATGGACCAACTTAATTCGGTTTTGAATACGGCAAAGCAGGATAATGCGGCAACCTTTGCCGAGGACGGAGGCGACCCTGTTGCAGACCTGATGAAGGCAATGCAGCTCGAAGCCTCGAAGAGCGAAGCTAAGATTATTCTCAAGACCGACGACCTTCTGGGACTCGGCGTGGGAATCGACGCGACTCTCTCGTTCGGACTTACCGAGGACAGAATATCCTTCCGCGCAGTAAGCGTAAAGGAGATATCCATTGGCGGAGATAAAATAAACCTCTCGCTCAATCTCAAAAGTACCACCGCGGATATAATTTCGCACGAAAATACGGGCGCCAACGCCGACCTTGCCGAATACGTTGCGGACGTTTATAAACTGCTCTCGTCCGACCTTATCAGAATAGATTTGTCGCTTGACGGCAACGACGAAAAGGTAAAAATAAGCGGACTCAAGGGCTTGACTATGTCCGCCTCCGCATACGTAGATATCGACGGAGTAACCGTCGGCGCTGATCTGGATATCGCGTACTCGCGCGGGCAGGACAAAATTTCCGCGACAATCAACGTATACTACGACTATGAACCCGGTTCGGCTACGTACGGCAAGCTGGTGGTTACCGTAACTTCCGTAAACGGAATTGAAACTTGCGCTCAGGTATGCTGCGATATATCCGAACTTGCAGACGCCGTAACGCCGCTTTTGCAGGCGGCGGGCGTGCAGAGCTCCGCGCTTACTTCAAGCAAATTCAGCCTTGACGCCGATTTGGTAGGCATAATAAACGGCGTGCTCAGCGCAGACTTTTCCGAAGTAATTTCCGACCTATACGCCGATAAAGCGCAGTTAAAGGTCGCTGTTAATATCGACGAGCTTCTCAACGCGCTCAACGTGGATGCGGGCGTTCAGTTCGGCAAGTGCAACCTCGTCTACAGAACTGGCGCGGCAGGCGGCGTGCTTTCAGCAAGCCTTCCCGCAATCGGCTTTGCGCTTGACGTTACGGGCGCCGACGGCGAAATAACAAACCCTAAGGGCGAAAATTGTCTTGATCTTACCGACCTTGTAAACGCAGTGAATGCGGTCTACGGTCAGATAACCGAAATTTCCCAAGCAAGCAGGCTGACGTTTACCGTTTCAGAGAATACGGTAATTTCATACGGCAAAGCAAAGGCGGGCTTAAGCGGCTTTGGCGAAGTGTGCTGGAAGGACGGTGAAGAGGTAGTTGCTCTCGACCTTAAAGTAACCCTTGTCGGCAATGCAAAAGTCGGAGCGGACTTAAAACTTATATATAATAAAAACGCGGGCGAAAGCCTGCCCCTCGTCCGCCTTGCCATAGGCGGCGCGGCGATGGATATTTACGCAAGGGATATAGAGGGCGTAAAGACCCAGATAGACAGTCTTGCATCCTCGTTTGCGTCCCCGTCGTTCTCCGTGGAAACGGGCGACAGCGAACAGCTCTTCTCGGTAGTGTTCGCGCTTCTTGCAAGCACCGATTGGGTGGAGGAGCTGAACAACTTCACCTTGACTTCCGACGGCGCGTCGGTAGCGCTGACCTATCTTTCCGACGCCGCTGCAAGCGTTACGCTCGCAGCCGACGGCGCGTTGAGGCTCGCCTACGATATAGAATACAAGGAATTTACCGCCGCGGCTGAAATTTCAGTAGACGCGCAGGGCAGCGTTGCCGAAATACTTTCGGACGAAATTGACGCAATGTCCCCTTCAAGCACGGCAAACGGCGACAGCCTTATCAAACTTATCTACGACTTCGTATTCGACGGATTTAATTCCATCGATATAACAGGCGTGCTCGGCGAAAGCTACGGACTTTCCGTCTCGCTCGACGGCGATTCAAGCCCCGTTCCCGCGCTTGCAGGAATTAAGGCGGACGCAAGTCTCGGCTTTGCAAGCTGCTCTGCGGGCAACGTCGCAGACCTTATGCTCGACCTTACCGTCGACGGAGTGCGCGTAAAGATTAATCTTACTATTATCGGTGAAGATATCTACGCAAGTCTTGAAAATATCTGCGATTACGATATCCCTCACCTCAAGATAAAGACCACCGCAGACAGCCTCTACAGTCTGGTTGCGGATCTGGTTGATACCGCCGTAAATTCGGGCATTTTATCTTCTTCATTCTCTGCGGATACGAATACCGAAGAGGTAAAACAGCTTAAACTTACGGTTTCTACGCTTGTAACTACTCTGGTTGAATTCGATTGGGACAGCGCGTTCATCTGCGCGCAGGTTAACGGCACCAGGAGCGTCACCCTCGATCTTGACAGCATAGTAAGCCAGCTCGGCGCAAGCGCGGGCTATTCGCTCGGCTGCGTTCAGGCAAGCGTAACCGCCAACGGCGACAGAGCGCCTGAATTTTCGGTAAGCGCCGAAAACGGCGGAAAGACCTGGCTGTCCGTATGCTCGTTCACTCAAAACCGCGACTATGAAAATATCGACGCGAACGAATATATCGATTTCTCCGAAGTCACCGCGCTCAATATCGTCGATATCCTCAATCTCGTAAACGCGGAAAACCTTGTAATTGACCTGTCTATCGACAACCAGACTTACGGCATCTCAGCCGAAGGCGCAGTATATCTCAACGCGCGCGGACTTACCGTAGGCGTTGAGGACCTTACCGTAACGTACATCTATTCGGGTTCGCCCATATCGGTAACGCTCTCCGCTTATTATGCCGAAGACAATATCTATCTGCACCTTACCAGGGTTAACGGCCTCGATTGCGCGGTAAGCGTTGCGTGCAACATAACCGAGATGAGCGAAGCGGTTTCCGCGCTTCTCTCCTCTGCGCAGATTACCGCAGGCGGCTTGCAGACGGAGGTGTCCGTCGACGTGCAGAACCTGATCGAAAAGGCGCTCACGGCAGATTTCCCCGCGATCGTATCGGGCGTATACTCCGATAAGAACGGTCTGGGCGTAAGCATAGACACGGATAAGCTCCTCTCCGAGCTCGGCGTGGATCTGGGCCTTTCGCTCGGCAAAATAAAGCTCAACTACGTTGCGGGCAATTCGACCTTAGGCGGAACGCTGACGGTTGCCGCGCAGGATTTCGGACTTTCGCTCTCGCTCAGCGGCAGCGAAAAAGCTCCCTCCAATCTTACCGAGGACTGCCTAGATTTGACGGAACTCGTCAATCTCATAAACGACGCGCTTGAAAACCGCACGTTTGAAATATGCATAGACTTCGGCGGCGCTGAAATCGCCGGCATAGACCTTTCCGGAATTCAGGCTGAAGCGCGCGCCCTTGTAAACCTCGGCGATACGCCTTGGGCATACGCAACGGTAAGCGCAAGCTATGCGTTGAATTCGTCCGAAACGGTCAGCCTTTCGCTCGAAGCGACGTACGAGAGCGTGGAAGGCAAAAATTACGTTTACCTCACGCTCACCTCAATCAACGGAATAGATACCAACGTATCGGTTTACTGCGAAATCGGCGAACTCACCTCCGCGGTTGAACAGTTTATAACTTTGGTCAACGGCGAAGCTGCGGACAATTCCGGGGTCGAAGCCTATGAAGCCGAAGAGAGCGAAAAGGCGGCAGACGTCATAGCCGCACTGCTCTCCGTAGATTTTGAAACGCTGGTAACCGAGCTCAAGGCAAATTCGGAAGGTCTTAAAATCAGCGTAAATCTCGACAACGTTCTTGCGCTGTTTGTAGAAAACTTTGAAGTGTCGCTCGGCACGGTAACGCTTGAATATATTCCCGCAACCGGCGAGGGCAGCGCGACCGTTCCCGCAAAGATATGCGGATCTCTTCCTCAATTCAATCTCGGCGTTTCGGCAAGCGTAAGCACGGCGCAAAAACCCGCTCTGCCCGAAAATCCCATCGATTTATCTGAGCTTGTCAATACGGTGAACGCGGCTTACCGTCAGATTACGGAAATAGTCGACAATCAGTCGGCTTACTTTGAAATAGACAGCGACGACGTGTATATCTCTGTCGACGGTCTGACTGCGGGCGTCTACGGCTCTGGCGAAATAGTATGGAAGCAGGGCTGCGAGAGCGTTGCGCTCGACCTGTCGGTATATATCTCTGAAAACGGCGCTTCCGACGTCGCAGACGTAAGAATCGTCTACGATAAGAACGCCACCGACAGACCCATGATTCTCATCGCGCTCAATAAGGTCGCAATAGAAATTTACAGCGACGATATCGAAGGCTTCAAGCGCGATTTCGACAATCTTTACAACACAATCTGTCAGGCGTTCGGAATTTCTTCGGGCAGCGCGCAGGTTCAGACGGCTTCGATCGACGAAGGCGCGGCGAGCGGCAACGACGAGCTGTTTACGGCGATCTTCGGCGTGCTTGCGGGCACCGACTGGGTGGAGGCGCTGAATAAGTTCACCCTTTCAACCGACGGCTCAAGCGTTGCGCTCAGCGGACTCGTATCCACGCTCAACGACAAATACAATACCAGTCTCACGCTCTCGACCGACGGCGCGTTGACTTTGGAATATTCGGTAGAAGATTTCGATAACTCCGTCGCTTTCTCAACCGGCGGAAAGGTAACGATAAGCTCTGCCCGTCCTCAGACGGACGGCTATGCAAGCCTTGCCGAAGCTATCAGGGCATACGTCAACGATCATAACAACGGCTTTGTCGTGTCAAGCACGGCTGACCCTCAGACGCCTTCGTTCAGCAAACTTGTATTCGATTACCTGTTCGACGCGTTCGATTGCCTTTCGTTTGAAAATATCCTCGGCACCAACACCTACGGCGTGGAATTCCTGCTCGACGGCAACTCCTGCAATATTCCCGCGCTCGAAGGCGTGTACGTAAACGCCAACCTGTACTTTACGGGCAAAACCAAGGATACGGGCAATATCACCGACGAGGCTAACCTCACCGAAGCCGACATCGACGTCGACGTGAACGGCGTTGCAATCAAAATCAACGTAGTGCTCAACAGAGTTAACGGCACGACCTATCTGTATATCAACCTCAACCGCGTGGCGGACGTCCATCTGCCCGACCTCAAGGTGGTTGCGACCGAGAACGATATATATAACGTAATCGAAGAGATTATTAACATAGCTACGCGCACCAACGCGCTCGACTTCGTGTCGGGTATGTTCGGATCAGACGGCGCCGAAGCCGTATCGGTTGAAACCGAAGAGGCTCAGGTGAGCGAGCAGACCAAGTCGACGCTGGCGGATATAATTTCAAAGATACTCAAACTCGACTTCAGCGACAGTCTGTACGGCGTTGCCACCGATTCGGAAAGCGGTCAGAAGATAACCACCGTATACTTCGATATCGACGAACTGTTGAGACAGCTCGAAATAGAGTGCGACTATGAAGTCGGCAGAGCGG
>JBJEUZ010000106.1:0-2459 GCA_051884095.1 Candidatus Coproplasma sp. | reverse complement strand
AGCGTTTTAGGCAGTTTTAGATAGTATTCGGATAAAGACGAACTCTACCTATAAAATTGCCTTATTTTCTATCAAAAAAAGTTTGCAATTCGTCTGCAATTATACCTTGACTACTTCCTTAAAATTTGACTTTGCCCATATTTAGTAGTAAAATATAAGAAAAAACCGCTATATTTAGCGGTTTTCTTGGAGCTGCTAACCGGACTTGAACCGGTGACCTCGTCCTTACCAAGGACGTGCTCTACCTACTGAGCCATAGCAGCATACGCCCAAATTCGGGCATATAGGGTGGAGTTGATTTTTACCTTGTTACTCCTTACCAAGGATGTGCTCTACCTGCTGAGCCACAGCAGCAAATTCAATTTACTTGAATATTATATTTTAAATACTTTTTATTGTCAATTCTTTTTTAACTTAATTTATAAAATTTTTTGGAGTAAATATGCAAAATAACGAATACGAAAAAATCGCGGTAAAAACTTCGATAGTAACAATTATACTTAACTTCGCGCTGTCCGTATTTAAACTGATTGCAGGTATTCTCGGTAATTCGCTTGCAATGGTCTCCGACGCGATTCATTCCGCGTCAGACGTCTTTTCTACGTTCGTAGTCATAATCGGCGTAAAAATATCTTCAAAGGCGCCCGATAAAAATCACGAATTCGGTCACGAACGTTTTGAATGCGTTGCAGCCATAGTGCTGGCAGTCGTTCTCTTTGCTACGGGCGCGTTTATCGGGTACGGCGGTATAAACAACATAATTACGGGCGCATATAATCAGGCGCTTACTCCGACGGCTCTTGCGCTCAGCGCGGCTATTGTTTCTATCGTTGCCAAGGAGGGTATGTTCTGGTATACCCGTGCGGCGGCGAAAAAGATTAATTCAGGCGCATTGAAAGCCGACGCCTGGCATCACCGCTCCGACGCATTATCTTCAATAGGCAGTTTAATCGGTATCGTAGGCGCAATGTGCGGCGTTCCCATTCTCGACAGTATAGCCGCAATAGTAATCTGTCTGCTCATTTTAAAGGCGGCAATCGACGTATTTATGGACGCGGTAAAGAAAATGACCGACCAGGCTTGCGACGAAAAGACGGAGAGTGAGATAGGCGACTTTATAAAGAGCTGTGAAGGCGTTAAAAATCTGGACAGTCTGATGACAAGGCTTTTCGGCAATCGCGTCTACGTAATTGCGGAAATTGCCTGCGATAAGGATTTGCCCCTGTACGAAGCGCACGAAGTTGCGGAAAGGGTTCACGACGGAATCGAAGAAAAATTCCCTCTCGTCAAGCACGTGACGGTGCACGTCAATCCGTATTTTGAAAATGAAGAAGAAATAGACGACAATAAGGAATAAACCATGCGGGCGCGGCAATTATTGCCGCGCCCGCTGATTTTTAACTCAATTAAAACCTTATAAATTGTTACTTTTTATAAATCTTTTAAGACATTCGCATTGTTTGCCGTTGGCGTCGTATCCCGTGTCGTTGCACAGCTTGCAACGGTATTGCGGCTTAAAATGCTCCTTATCGATGCCGAGCTCTTTCAGGCGCTCGTCTCCGCGCGCGTTCAGTTCGGCAATCTGTGCAGAAATTTTTGCCGCGCCGCTTTCGTCGTTGATTTCAGCAAATGCCAGCTGAATGGACAGGGAATTAAGTTGTCTCTTTATATCCCCGTAAATCTGGTCTGCCGTTGCCTTAGTCAACGTCTTTTCTGCGCGCTGTTTCGCTGCTGCACGAAAGTCGTAGTAGTGTCTTTCGATAATTGCTTTCGCGCCTTCGCTGCCGCTGTAACCTGATTTTTCCGTACCCTCGATTTTGTCCGGAGTAAATATGCCTTCCGCCTTCCAGGATGATATAATCTTATTCATATAAGAAACAGGATTGCTCTTTCCCTGAGATTTTGCAGCGGCTGCAATCAGCATTTCGTCGGAAAAATTCCAATCGTGCCAGCGCTTAAGGCATTCCCTGTCAAGCGGAATAATCTTTCTCGTCAGTCCACATGCGTTAAGAATAGTTTTAATCAGCTTATCCTCTGCGGCTATAGCCGTCAGCTTTTCGTTTACCGCGCTCTCGGTAACTATACCTTCGTCGTAGAGCGATACGACAAATTCGTTCATGCTCTCAAACGATTTTCTGTCCTGTATAAAGCAATATCCGGCAATGGTGCGTAACGTATCGGGCTCGAATCCGTAATTGCACCAGACGCTTAAGTAGTTTTCAACGTACGGAGCGGCGTTCTGAATATACACGCCCAGCTTTTGCGCAACGTCGCGAGCGGCGACGAACAGCGAATTTCTGTTTTTACAGTAATCTTCTATTTCCTTTTCGTCGAATTTCCTGTTTTTATACAGCTCAAGGAGAGCTTCGTCAAGTTTCTCCATGGTTTTAGCCTTAAAATGCTTTCCCGCGCATATAATAGCCTGATCGGAAAAACCTAATTGGTTTATCCATTTGCCA
>JBJEUZ010000105.1:0-11105 GCA_051884095.1 Candidatus Coproplasma sp. | reverse complement strand
CGACGACGAATTGCTGTTTACCTTAAAGGTTTGAAGGTTGGCAAGCCCGCTGCACATACCGTAGCCTATCGATTCAACCTCGTCTATCTCTAAAGATTGCAGCTTTAAATAAGCGGCTTCGGCGTTAAAAAGTTCGGAAATTTTGGGCACGGCGCCGTTTACGGTGCCAAGGCTTTTAAGTTTAAGCGAGCTGACGTTTGAGCATTTGCTGAAAATACCGGAGTTGCCCTCGTAGATTATATAGCTATCCACCTCTATCTCAGTCAGCGCGTCGCAATTTGCAAACGCGTTCCCGCCAATGGTTATTTTGTCGGAACCGCCGACATATCCGAGCACGACTCTGTTGAGACTGCTGCAGCCGGCAAAAGATTCTTCGCCGATATATCCGAGCGAGGAAGATTGAAGCTCGTAGAGCGAAATGCAGTTTCTGAACGCGCCGTCGCCGACGACATACACGTCCGAAAAATCGAAGGAGGAAAGATTAATGCAGTTTGAAAAGGCCTCGTCGCCCACGCTTACGCTGCCTTCAATGCTCACGCTTTTTATTCTGGTATTGTTGCTGAATGCGCGGGGAGCTATTTCGATAACCGGATATCCGCCTATCTCGGCGGGAATGGTTATATTTTGAGCGGCTCCGCCGTAGCCCGTAACGGACAGCTTGCCGTTTTCGCTCTTATCTCCGTCGATAAACGTGTATTCAACCCTGTCCTGCGAAAAGGTTATTTCCTGCTCCTTGAACCTGTTGATATGCAGTATCGTAAACGTTACGACGGCGGCAATGAGCACGACCGAACACAGGCATAACAGCGCGGAAAAGCCCATCTTGCGATATCTGACCGAAAGTTTTTTGCCGCCCAATTTACTCTTGACGGCTGAAAGGTCGCATTGGTTCTTATCGCCGTTGAAGTCTACGCGCACGTCGCCGTTTGCCGCAGAATAGGCGTAGTCGCCGTATACCGCGGAAATGACTTCGATTTTGAAATCGTAACACTCGGAAGACAGCTCTAACTTCTGTTCGGGCACAAAGACCGAGCCAGCCGCGCCGTTCAGGTTATTCAGCCGCAGACGCTTTGACGAGAGCTTTTTGCCCGCCGAATCGAGCTGTACGAATTTAACGTGCAGTTCGTCCAACACCTCGTTTCTGGAATTGAAGAACCTTAAAACGGCATACCTTTTGCCGTTTTCCTCCAAGACCACGTAATCGGTGACGTAGACCAGCTTTTCTTCACGGGGATAGAGATATTTTTCTTTTTTTACGACGTCTTTTCTGTTCATTCTTTATCCCCTTTTTTGCCGTACCTGCTTTTTATGACGAGCATGCTTACGATTGCGTTGAGCACGAAGATAGCCGCGCATACGATTGCGGCGATTATATTGCTTGAAGCCGAAGTAAGGAATATTTCGCCGAACAGACCGCCAAAACATTTTGCAAGACAAAGCCTGATTGTAAAGACCGATAAAATATCCACAGGCACGCCCGCCAGAAGATAGAGCAGCCACCACCAGCCGTGCATTCTGCGGATAAAATCGTTTTTAAATTTGCGCCCGTCAGCCTGATTTAAATATATCAACGCGTATGCGGTATTTTCGGGCAGTTCCACAGGTTTTGTATAGCCCTGTTCGGTTATCAACTCTTTTACGTTCATAACCTTGCAGACTCTATTTGAATTGTCAAAAACTACCGCGTCGTAGTCGATATATTTAAGATTATCGTCAACCTTGCATACAACCTGCTTACGTTCGTCGATTTCGGAAATCACGTAGCCGTTTAAAAACTTGCTGAAATTCGCGTCTGCCCGATACAAAATCTTGCGTCCGTCCGCGTCCTGCGTGACCTTTACTCCCCTTCCTATGGGAGACTTTATATCGAAACGCACCCTTAAAAATATCTTAGGCAGTATTATAGCGTGCATTACAACGAAAAACGCCAACGCAACAACGAGAATTAATATCCACAACACAACCATAAAACACCTTTGAACGCCGTCTTTGAATCAATCAGAGTTCAGATTAAACTATAATATAGTTTAACATAATTTGCCAATAAAGTCAATTAATATAATAAAATTAGCCCGACCGCAAATGGCTTTTTGCGGTCGGGCTTTAACGCTATGATTTATTTTAAGCCGATTTTATCCGAAAGCATATCGGGAATGCTGCTCGCACCGTCGACGAATCTTACCTTATAGGTACTTCCGTTCGCCGAAATTTCCACGGTGCCGTAGCCGCCGCCGAACAGGTGAACTAAGAACGATTCGGGACCGGCAAAAACCGAGTATATCTCCTTTAAAGCCAACTTTACCTCTTTTCTCGTATAAAAATACAGGTATTCGTCGTCGGTATAAATGAGAATTTCGGGCAACTTTTTCCACTTGACGAAGCGGCAGACCAACCACGCGCCGCCGCCAAGACAGATAAGATAGAATATCGCGAATATTACGATAGTAACCGCCGTATCCTCAGTCTTTAAGCTGCCGCTAACGGCATAAAAGATCAGCAACCCCGTTACGACCGCCGCCAACAAAAAACACAGAATACCCGCTATAAGGTCTGTGTAGAGTACAAGTTTAAATTCTGTCTTTCTTGCTATTTCCTTCATATTTCCACCTCCCGTTAGCCACGTATCGAGCAAGGCGTCCACCTCGCGCACGGACTTTGTCAATTAAATTATATCACATAGAAATGAAAAGTCAATGGGTAAAATTTTCTCTTATACGAACTAACCCTTAGCGGCGCCTTTGCCCTTTTCCCTTATGCGGCACGCTCGGTTGCGCCCGTTGCGCCTGTTGCTCCCGTCGCACCCGTTGCGCCCGTTGCGCCTGTTGCTCCCGTCGCACCCGTTGCGCCCGTGTTGCCGCGAGGTCCCGTTGCGCCCGTCGCGCCGGTAGGTCCGGTTATTCCCGTGAGGGCGAACACCGTGCGCGTTATAACGTTACAGCCGCAGCCGTTGCAGTTGCAACCGTTACAGCCGCAACCGCCGCAGCCGCAGTCGTTGAAGTGCATTAAAAAATTGATTATTTTTTCGTTCATTTAAAAATTTTCCTCGTTAAGTTTATTTTTAAAATACTGTCTGTTGGAAAGATAGCTTTTATCGTAGGGCTTAACCTTGCCCGCACGTTCGTTGAACTCGCTGGCGGTTTTGAAGTCGCCCATACGGTCGTAAAGCACGCAGAGCTGTATGCAGGGCACGAACTCCCTGTAATCGAGGTTGACAAAGCCGCCGTCCTCCTCCTTTTCGGGGGAGACAAGCGCGCTCTTATACCAGAAAATCGCAGACGGGAAGTCGCCCTTTTCAAAAAAATACGCGCCTAGCGTACAGCAGTCCTCGCACTTGGGCGCGGCATAGGTGAACGCGCGCAAAAGCGCGGAGAGCGCGCCCTCGCCGTCGCCCAGCTTTTGCCGTGCGGAAAAGATTGTGCGGCAGGCCTCTATCTTGTTTTCCACCCAGCCGCCGCCCTGCAAAAAATCGGTTAAAACCGCCGCGCTTTCGCGGTACATTTTATTGAAATACAGCTCCCTGCCGTAATAGAATTTTTCGCGTTCGTTAAGGCATATTCCGCGTGCAATCGCCTTTTGATAGATTGATAAATTGCGAAGCGGCGGGTTCTCCTTCACCTTCTCGTGACTTATCTTAGCGTCGGAATAGATAATTGTTCCGTCGGGGGTTATCGCCTCGTGAACCATTCCCTGCCACAAAAAATTTTTTGCTCGGCGCAGAATGCGTTCCCTGTAATACACGAACGCGCCGCCGCAGGAAACGTACTTTAAAAAGGCGACGTCGAAGCCGCCCCTCTCTTTAAGCAAATTTATTTTTATGCAGTCCTCGTCCTCCACAACGTCGTCGGCGTCCAGCCACATAATATAGTCGCATTCCGCCTTTGAAAAGGAAAAGTTGCGCGCGGCGGAAAAGTCGTCGCGCCACGCGAAAAAGTAGACCTCCGCGCCGTAATCTTCAGCTATTATTACGGTGTTATCCGTCGAACCCGTATCGACGATAACTATCTGGTCGGCAAATTTTTTTACGCAGTCAAGGCAACGGGGAAGGGTTTCCTCCTCGTCCCTTACAATCATACAAACGCTTAAACTCATACGTAATACAGTATATGAAAAAGGCGGCGGGGAAAGTGAGTTGACTTTCCCCGCCGCAGGACATATTGATAATTATTAAATTTAACCGCGTTTCCAATAGTAGTCGTAATAGGTTGAGGTAAGATAATTAGCGGCTATGGAAGTATTTGCTAAGTCAGTACTTGATATGCTTATCCCACTCGTCGCAGAACCATCTGACAAATACCACCAACCGCTTAGATTTTCAAACGTTACGCTTACAAGCGAATCACACCCCCAGAACGCACAATCAATAGGGATGGGGATTTTTTAGATAGTGGCGCGGCATTCATAGTCACGCCACTTCTATTAACTTCGTTTTGTCTGTTTTCACAGGCGTTGTTTCATCACAATCAGAAACTCTGACTGCTCCGATACAGTTGTAGATTATTTTAATTCTTTGAGTTTTTACTCCGTCGATTTTTTCCGCTTCATAGACGATAATCTTTTCTATGAATGTTCTGATGATTTCGGCATTGAGTTCGGTTATGTCAGCATACTTATCTACCAACTTCATAAACCGTTCAACTTCCTCGCCTTCTTCGCGAACGACAGCAATTTCGTCTTTCAGCTTCTGAACCGTCTTTTTAAGTTCTTCCTGCTCCGCTTCGTACATCGCCGACATTTTCGCAAAGCGGTCGTCATTTATCTTTCCGCAGACGTTATCTTCATACAGCTTTTGAATGATGCCGTCTATCTCCGAAATTCTGCGTAACGATTTATCCAACGTTGCTTTGCCGTCTGCCCGTAGCTTTTCGGTTTCCCTGAGAGAACGCTTTTTTACCATTTCCAAAAACTCATTTTCGTGTTCTTTGGCAAACTTCGTTACTCTCTGTATATCGCGCAATACGATTTTTTCTATATCCTCTAACCTTATAAAATGAGAAGTACAACAATACTTTCTCTTTTTACGATATATGGAACAGACAAAATAATCTTTTTGGTGCGCATTCCTCTGCCTACGGAGATACAATTTGTGTCCACAGTCACCGCAATACAACATTCCCGAAAACGGACTCGGCTCTCCAAGACTATCAAGGTGTCTTTTACCTTCACGGATTTTTTGTACCGCCCAAAAGGTTTCTTCATCGACAATAGGTTCTTGCGTATCTTTGTGAACCTGCCATTCATCGGAAGGTAACAGTAAAACTCTTTTTGACTTAAACGACTTTTTCTTCGTCTTGAAGTTTACTGTCCACCCAAGATATTCCCAATAGCCAAGTATTGCTCCAACCGTTTGATCTGCCCACGCTTCGGGCATTTCATTCGGTCGTATCGTAACTTTTCTACCCATTTTTTGAGCGTGTATTTTCGGTGTGTCAATTCCTTCATCCGTCAACATTCGGGAGATTTGAGTCGGACCGTATCCCTGCATACAAAGCCTGTAAATTCTCCGCACAACCTCTGCTGCTTCCTCGTCGATAATCCACTTGTTTTTATCGGTCGGATCTTTCGTATAGCCATAAGGAGGCAATGGATTTGTATGCTTGCCGGAATTACCTTTTGCTCTGATTGCAGACTTCATTTTTTTACTGATGTCTTTGGCGTACCACTCATTCATTATGTTTCTGAACGGTGTAAAATCGTTATCCGACTGATTTTCGCTATCAACGTTATCGTTTACCGCTATGAACTGCACGTCGTATTCAGGGAATAAAACTTCCGTATAATAGCCGACTTCGAGATAGTTTCTGCCGAAACGGGACATATCTTTTACTATAATTCGTTTGATAATCCCTGCTTCCACTCTCTCCATCATTCTCTTAAAATCTGGACGGTTGAAATTCGTTCCCGAATACCCGTCGTCAACATAGATCTGAATGTTGGCATATCCTTTGCTTTTGGCGTACTGCGTGAGCAATTCTTTTTGATTCTTTATACTGTTGCTTTCGCCCTGTAATTCGTCGTCACGCGACAGACGAGTGTATAAGGCGGTTTCATCACCTTCTGCAAGTTTATTTTTTTGAATAGCTGACTGATTTCTCATCTTATCTCCTTTTGAAAAATCAGCCTTCTAATGATGCTTGTGAATTATTCAATCGGTGTCGTTCCTCCACTATCATTTTGTCGCATTCCGCTTCAATAAGTTTCCTTATTTTCTGCTCTGCGGTTTCGTGAGCCGACTCCGTTTCCTCGACTTCTACGATAAATACCGTCTTGTCGATTTGTGATTTGTATGTTCTTGTTTTTTCTTCCTTACTATCCACGCTTATCGCTTTCCCTCCTTGCGATGAAGCGTAGATATTAAGTTGCGGTATCGGCATAATCACGATTACGCTTCATCAATTATTCATTGATTCGTTATCCGTGATTATGCCTTTACAGCGCTAATCAGTTATTTATTTTTTGTCTTGGTTGATTTCCATAAGAGCCGCATATCCCATTCGGATCACTTCGACTTTCGGGATATTGTTCTTTTTAAGAAATGCAACAATTTCGTCATATTCGGCTTTCGGAAGCCTTGTATTGAATTGCCTTGTCGCTTGTTCACGTTCTTCTTTGTGGACTACTTCATATTTTTGCCTTGCTTTCTGCATAGGCGTTTTCTGTTTCTGCTCCATAACTCACTCCTTAACCTTGCGAAGTAATGGCGCAAATCAAAGCGCCGATTATGTTCATTACGAAATGTCCGACGATAAGAACGCCTGCAAGGGTATATCTTCCGACTGTGCCTACAACCTTTCCTGCAACTCTTAATGCTTTCATAGTAATCCTCCGTTATTTTACATACACGATTTCGCTTAAAATTTCTTCTTCGATCAGTTGCTGCATTTCAGTTTCCCGTTTCAGGTTCTCCATAAAATCGCCCGTCTTTCTGAAACGCTCCTGTTTCGAGAGTTTTTCATACATCGTGTCATAAAGCTCGTCCGCCTGTCTGTCAACACCATGGAGATATTCGGGAAGATTGGCAATCGTCCAGTCGATTCCTTTATCTTGCAGGTATTGTTTCGCCAAGTTACCGTACTTTCCGTAAACGTGCTTTTCAGGTTTTACGGTTTTCTGATAAATCTTGATTTCTTTAACCGTCAACCCCTCGTTTGCTTCCGCTTTGCGTAAGACTTCCGCTTTATTCATCGTTTCTACCTCCTATAACTTTTTTATCTGATTATATTATATCGTGCTATCACGATATTGTCAAGTCCTTTTGCCTAAAAAAGCAAGAAATTTTTTATAAGTTCGTTTTCTGCAAAGAAAAGGAACGTCCTGTTAAGAACATTCCTTTTACTTTATTGAATCATTGTTATTTAGAATTTATGTCTTTTTTTGTTTTCGCCGGCGCCGTTCGCTTATCTTCAACAGAATTTGGTTGATTTTGACCGACAACCAATTTAAGCATTCTCTCCGCCATGTAGTCGTAATACCCCGCGGGTTTTGCGTCTCGATATTGCCACGAGGATTTGAATACTCTCATCAGCCGCTCTTTGTCGCCTTCACAAAACGGTATCAGATAAAGCATCAACTGCTCTTCGTCTTTTTCTTCGCTACTCAAAACTCTGTTTCCGTAATACAAATCCTCAAAATGACTGTCGGGGCGACTTTTATAATGCTCTCGTGCTTCTTCAAAGACGCTGATATACCGTAATCCGACAAGCGTTTCCGGACCTCTTTTACCGTTTGCCATTTTTTGTTCGACACAATCATTTACCGATTCGATAAACAATCCGCTTGCAATCACTTCATCCAAAGATTTTATCGCATCATCGTAACTTACGGGGTTTGTCAACAACTTCAATGTTCTTTCGTCATAATCTTGTTTGAAAAATTCGCTGGCAATAATTTTTTCAAGCAAAGCGGGAACATTCGCTCCGTCTTGTGCAGACAGACAAGTTTTATTCGGCTTGCGTTCGTTTCTGACGTTTTTCACTAAAGCCTTCATTTTGCAATCGAAAATATTGACTCTCGTCAACAATTTTGATATATCGTAAATATGTCTTGAATTGCGTACTGTATTTCCGCTCAAATAATAGTCGCAAACAGCAAAAACTTTATCTATCAACGTTCTTTCCAAAGATTGTACTTGTACGGCAAACGATTCCAATCCGTATTCTGCGACAATACTCGGGTTCCCTATTCTCTGAAAAAATTCGCCTATATAAGAAGAGGCTTGACTTTGTTCATGCGGATAAGATTTCTGAATATACGTCATCTCGACTTTTAATCCGGTTTTTATATCTTCCGAAGGGAATAGAATCGGATATCGGACGTCATAACTATTGAAATTTCCGTGCGTATGCTGCTCAATTGCTTCTCTGTTTAACAACTCAAGTCCCAATTCATCGCATACGGCAATCAGTTCTTTGATAGAATTTCTTTTTTTGCTTTGTGTGAAGTGTTCATTATCAAGAGTAAGATCAATATCTTCGGAAAATCTATCAATCAACTTGTAACATTTTGATAGTGACGTTCCGCCCTTAAAAACAAGCCCCGGAATTCTTTCCATTGCTTTTTGCAAGAACAAAGTAACAAAATAATCCTTTTCTACCAATGCCGGTTCTATACCGAACGTTGTACTTGCCGCCGTTATCGCTTCCACAAAACGCTTTTTATCTTCATGTAATTTCATTGATAACACCGCTCCTGATCAGTTTCTTCGTAGTACGCGCCGGAAACTGCATGGATAAATCCAACAATTGTTTCCTTGTCACTTTTCGCTTTTGTATATATTCAAACAATCTTCGTCTCGATGAATCATCTAACTCATCCCGATCGGTAAAATCATTAAAAAGCTGTAAGATCGTGTACGCCGCATAATTATTTTTATTGATTTCACAGCGTGATTTCCTCAAAATAAATCTTCTGCCGTTAATATCGATTTCTCTGCAACGTGTAGTTTCGTTATTTGTAACGACTTCAATTACCGCAGCCATCTGAGTTGTTACGGAAAAGTTATTCAGCAATTTGATTCCGCCGAACACGCCAAACGTTTCTCCTGCATTCCTTAAATACTTTTTCTCGATTACGGAATCTGCCGTTATCGTTGACAAACCGCCCCAGAACGTTACGCTCGGAATAAAATATACGCCTTTGCTGAATTGAATTATTTCCTTGTTTTCCTTTGCCTTGTTAATATAACGAAAAACTTGTGCGCGAGAATACTCTTGAAACAGTTCGATGATTTCTTCGGTAAAGATAGGTTCGTCCGTATTAAATTTTTCTGATAATTTTTCAATAAACATATCTGAACCTCCAATTATAGTATGTTCTATTTCCTTAAATATGATACTACTTTCTACGCTATTTGTCAAGAGTATTCGCAACATTTTATTTTTTTCTTATGTTTTACCCCGTAATCAAAGCCGCAATACCTCTGACAAGATACGGGCAGGCAACAAGGATAACCGCGATTACAACAAGTCCGATGACGTAGTTTTTAATCATCTTTCTCGCTTTTTCTTTGTCCTCGTTCTTTGCCGCTATACCGAAGAATACGCCCATCACGACGCTCCAAACGCCTGCGGTCGCCAAAAGCACCCACCACATATAAGGCTGATACTGTTCAAACAGATACTCCACATAGGAAGATACCTTTTCGTACTGTTCGCCCATATTCTGCGTGGTAATCGCTCCGCAATTCGTGCAGACGTAAGTACGGATATTCTCTCCGTCCACAACGGTCGATTCCGTGAGTTCAAAGTTATGCCCCGTAGCCGGAATTTCTGTATAGTATTCATCGCCGCACCTATCGCAATGGAAAATTCTTTCTCCCTCTGTTTCGCAATGCGGTTCTCTCACGACTCTTGTGACATAATCGTGACCTGTCGCTTTTACCGTATCGGTCAGATATTCGTATCCGCAAACGGTACAGGTATGAAGCTGTCCGCCGTCCTCCGTACAGGTCGCTTCCTTTGTCGTTTCGGTATATTTGTGACCGAGCGCCGTCCGAACGTCCGTTTCGTAAGTATCGCCGCAATTCAGACAGGTATGCTTGACGCAACCGTAAGTCGTACAGGTCGCTTCTACCGTTTCGACGTCGTAATTATGCCCTAACGCAAGTTTTACGTTACTCTCATATTCGTCGCCGCAACTCGTACACTTGAAAACCGAATAGCCCTTTGTCGTGCAGGTCGGCTCAACGATTTTTGTAACAACGTAATTGTGCGTAATAGAAAACGTCTTTGTCGTGGACAGTCCGTATTCGTTCGTCACCGTTACGGTGTAACTGCCTTCCGTCTTGATCCAAGTTCCTTTGGTATAATCGTTCCCGTTCAGCGTTGCCGTTTTGCCGTTCGTCCAAGTGATGTAGACGGAATTGTCCGTTCCCGAATGTTCTACCGTCGGATCGGGATACACGATTTGAAGGTCAATCCAATAGGTCTGACTTCTGTTTCCCAAATCGTCAACGGCGTAGAAATAATACTTTCCGTTTTCGCTTTCAAGCGTTGTCGAATAGGACGACGTTCCGGCGAGTACATAACTGCTGCTTGACGGCGTTTTGTAATACAGCATTACGCTTCCGCTGTCATCGCTTGCCGATACCGTAAAGCCGAGTCCGTAAGTCGAATAGAACTCCGTCTGCAAACACCCGATAATCGGCGCGGACTTGTCGAGAATAATCGTGTAAATCATTGAGAAATTTCCCGCGCCGTCCGTACAATAGAAACTGTACGCACCTTCTTCTGCGAGTTGGCTTCCGCTCGTGTAGGATTCGTAGCCCGACGATGAAGGAGTTTGAACGTAAATGCTCTTGATTCCCGACATCGAATCGCTCGGCACAAACTTAACGTAGTTCGCATTGGTTTTTCCGCCGCTTGCGACCGTCGAAGTTCCGCCGTAAAGCGTTCCCGTCGGCTTTACGGTGTCAAGACAAATCATAACCGTTTCGGATTCGTTTCCCGCATTATCAAACGCTCGAAAACGGTAAATGCCGTTAGTATCCGTGGTCTGAATCAGCGTACCTGCGGCATAAGTTTCCCATACCGTACTGTTCGGCTTCTTGTATTGCATATAAGCGATTCCGCTCAACCCGTCGCTTGCCGTATATTTGAACGCTTTATTGG
>JBJEUZ010000104.1:0-2549 GCA_051884095.1 Candidatus Coproplasma sp. | reverse complement strand
TATCCTTAAAAATGTCGTAATCTTTTACACCGTGCTGTTTAATCAGCTGATAATATGGGTCGGACGAGAAATCGCGCTCCTTCTCATACGTTCCGCCCAGGGCTTCTATCGCAAATTTAAGCTCCTGAAATTCCACGTACGTTATGCCCTCTTCGTCGATTTTGTCCATAAGACAGGGCAAAGCGCGCTCATCGCCGTAGGCTGCGAGATAGCTGGCGTGCATAGGCAGATTTTCGGGGTCGGAGCGGAACTCCTTAATTAAAATATCGTAAATCTGCTCGTCCTTAATCACGCAACGCGAAAGTATTTCAAGCATATATTCGCGCCGAACGCCGGCGGCGTAATTTGCAAGCGCCTCCTCCTTTACCTGATCGGCAAATTCCTTGACGTAGTCAACGCACGTGTTGCGGATATCCTCGTTTTCGGAGCTTACGAGAAGCTGCATATACTTGTTCACAGCGACAGGCGAAGCGCCAAGAAGGTTTAAAGCGTATGTAACTTCGTCCTCGTTGCCGTCGAGAAGGGGCAACAACAGGGCGTCGTTTTTGCGGCTTTCGATGGCGTTGCATAAAAATTCGCTTACGGGAACGCCCTGCTTTATGTGGGCGCAAAGGCTCTTTACCAGCTCTTCGTCGGACTGTCCGGCAAAAAATTCGTTGGGCGATTTGCCTATGGACTTTATTACCGTATCGCCGAAGGCGGCGTAGAGCTTGGGAATTACGTTTTCCCATTCCTTTTCGTTGTAGTTGCGCGGGTTCTTTTTGATATAGTCCGCAAGTTTTTCTTCAAACATTCCGTCAAAGTCGTAAATTTTCATATTAATCACCTATCAAAAGCGCGTACCTTTCACGGTTTGCGCCGAAAAAGTCGCAAATATTTTCGTCGTCAAGCTGTGCTTCGCGTATTCCGCTGAGCTTGAACACAGCCGCGGCAAGCGACGCGCAGTCCGCCGCTTCGCCAAGTAATTTTTCGTCGTCAAGCCTGTCGTAAAGCCTGCTTGCGGCAGAGTTGAGAAGATAAACGTAGTCGGGATTAATCAGCGCAAAGCGCGAAATCAGCAGGGAATATGCCCTGACGAACGCCTTTCGCTTGCTCCTTCCGACAACGAGCGAGGGAATTATCAGCTTGCGGTAGACGTTGCAGACGACCACGCCGTAATCCGCGTCCTCGTTCCGCTCGGCAATGGCGCAGACAACCTGCATCTTGAGCGAATCGGACAGCGAAGCGTCGAGAAGCACGTCGCGCAGAAGGTCGTCGCAGTTGCCCGCCTTAACCGCGCAGGTTGCGCCCAGGAGCTTAAGCTCGCTCGCGCTGCCGCCTTCGCCCTCGTCGAAGCACCAGCGTATGCAGTCGGTAAGGTCTACTTTTTCGGATAATATGCGCGCGTTGCGCTTGCCCAGACGCACGAAAGCCGAAAGAATTTTTAAGTTGGATTCCCTCTGCTCCTGCGGCAGCCGGTAAAAATACGTCAAAGGGTTGCCTTTATAATCCTCGTCGTCCAAATGGCGGCGCACATAGTCGCGATAGTATGCCGCCGTTACCGCGTCGGGATTGATGGTAAGAATTTTATCGAACGCTTCGATACTGTTCTGCTTCTGACCTGAATTGTAGGCGGAAACCGCCTTGAAAAACTGCACCATACAGTCGTATTGCAGTTCGTCCTCAAGTCTGCAAAATAGGTCGTACGCCTGAGCGTGAAGTCCGTTCTCACAACAGACCGTGGCAATCTTATAGATATCGTCGGTACTTTTCGCCTCGAGAGTTAAAAGTTTTTTTGCCAGAGCAAGACTTTCGTCGGACTTGCGCTGTTGATTTTTTACGGCGGCGAGCGTGGTTAACGCCTGCACGTCGTCGGGATATTTTTGAAGAATGGACAGGCACTCCTGTTCGGACTCGTCGCACTTGTCGCCGATAATGTGGCACATTGCGATGTAGTTGCGTGCGGCGGAATGACACTCGTTGCCCTCCTCCACCTTGTCGAACTCGCTCACGGCGCCGTCGTAATCGCCGCCGCGCATCAGGTTTACGCCCCTGTCCATTTCGTCCGAATAATCGGCTATTTTGGGAGGATAGGCGAATTTGAGAAGAGGCTTCTGGGAGGAAAGGAAGTTGCTTATTATCTCCTCACGGTTCTCCTCGGTCAGCTCCTCGGCGGTCTCGATGAGCAGCTTATTGTAGTAATACGCCGCCATATCGTCCCTGCCCATATTCATATAGCATACGGCAAGCCCTTCGTACGCCTCGGACAGGTCGGGAGAGTCGGCGCACTCCAACACGTAGTCGATATACTTGAACCAGCCGTTCACACAGTTTTCGTACAGACCCATATCGTCGAAGGTTTCGGCGTACAGCATATACGAGCCCTCGGCATTGCCGTTGACTTCAGCGTTCTTGTTGAGCATACGCAAAGCTCCTATTAAGTTGTGCGCCTCAAGATTATCCGCCGCAATCGCAAGCAGTCTGTCCTCACTGAGGTCTATTCCCTGCGTCTTACTCATTTATCGAAAAGTTTTTCCACGTCCTCTTTGCCGAATACGTAGTCGGTGTTG
>JBJEUZ010000103.1:0-2564 GCA_051884095.1 Candidatus Coproplasma sp. | reverse complement strand
TGCCTGTCTGTCGGTATCGAGGGTAAAATTCTTTTTAGTAACGAGTTCCTGATAAGCCCTTTTAGCGCCCTCGCTGTACTCTTTTATTTTTGCAAGCGTTTTATCTTCCGACTTTCCTAGGATTGCGGCAATTTCCAGAACGTGCTTTAACGTAAAGTACGTATAAGCCGTTGATTCTTCGGGGTGGGGCGCGGCAAAGTCGTACCACTTGAAAGCGCATACGTCCTCGGGCTCTGCCCATTCTCCGTAGGACTGACCTGCATTTACCGCATACTTTCTGTTCTTATGCGAAAGGTGCATGGGCTTTGCGTAAGGACCTCCCCACTTGCCTGCGCGCTTAATCATAAAACGTGCATAATTTAACATACCCTCGTAATTATCTTCCAGGATACGCCTATCGCCGTACTTTTTATAGAAATAATAGGGGATATACACGCCTGCGCACGCCCAGCCGACCGAGCCGTTCATAACCCACATAAACCAATCCTCGTTGGCAAAGGGGGCAATCTGGGGAAGCCTGCCGCTCTTCCACTGTCTGTCGTAAATATCTTTAACGTGCTTTCTTGCAAAGGCGGCGTAGTCGGCAAGGTAGGAAGCCGTGTTGAAGAACAACTGACTGTCTCCCGTCCAGCCCATTCTCTCACGGGTGGGACAGTCGGAAGGAATATCCGTGGAATTGCTCTTTAACGACCACAGCGTATTATGATAAAACTGATTAATCAGAGGATGCGAACACTCAAACGATGACGTTTCTTCAAACGCACTGTAAACGGCTATTGCGCAGAAATCGTCTTTATCGAAGGATATATCCGTATCAATCTGCGCATACTGAAAGCCGCCATAGAAGAATTTTGGCTTATATACGTTTACGCCGTCCCTGCATATATAGGTAAATTCCTGCAAGGGAGTGCGCTTGCCTTTATGAATGCACTGCACGTTTTCAAGCGTAAGTTCTCCGTTCTTGTCCAACATTTCGCCAAGCGTTATATGAATTTTATCGCCCTTGCGCGCGTTGATTTTAAAGGAAATATAGCCCGAAAGATTTTGGGGGAATTTTAATAGCTTTTTGCCCGACGGCGTTATTATCAACCCTTCGGGAGTAAAGACTTCACGCTCTTTTACCTGCACGTTGTTCGAAGCTGTAAGATTTGCTTTAAACTTAATCTCTTTCGCCTTGCCGATATACGAGGGCGTTCTGTTTGCGTCTACTCTTTCGCCGTCCTTAAGGTCAGCAAATTCTATTGCGCCGTCATTGCTCCACGCCCACGTCCCGTCCGTGCATACGGCGGTTGTTTTTCCGTTTTCGTCTGAAAGTTCAAGCTGCGCGATAAATCTTGTCTGCTTGCCGTAGGTGTTCAATCTGCCCTTAGCGCCGGAAGAGCCGCGATACCAGCCGTCGGCAAGCTCTACCGTTATATCGTTAGCACCGCCCTTAATCAAATCGGTTACGTCGTAAGTTTGATACTGTATGCGCTTATTGTAATCGGTTGAGCCGGGGGCTAGAATAAACTCGCCCACACGCTCGCCGTTGAGCTTTGCCTCGTAAAGTCCGCAGGCGGATATATACAGCCTTGCGCTTTGAACGCCATTTGCCGTAAAAATTTTTTTGAAGCAGTCCACGGGATAGCGGCGGTTTTTCTTGGGGGAATAGTCGCCCGTTATCCATTTAGCTTTCCAGTCGTTTAATTTGAGCAAGCCGACTTCAAAATATGCCGTTTCGCTCCCGCCCGCCTTGTCGTCTTCGTCCCAGAGAGTAACCGTCCACTCCACGCGCTGACGGGATTTAAGTTTGTGGGGATAATCTGCATGCATACAATAGGATAAAATCTTGCCGCTATCCCATACGGTTTTGCCGTCCGTCTTTGCAACTATTTGGTAAGCCGTCTGCTTTACTCCGCCCTGACAATTCCACATAAGTCGGGGATTTTCAATATCTATTCCGATTGGGTTTACAAGGTATTCAGTCTTTAAATTCATCGCTTTCATAATAATTACTCTTTATTTGCGTTTTGCCGCAAGCTCGGCTTGAATTTTTGCATAGTATGATTCGCCTTTTTTGAGTTCTTCCGCCCACAATGCGTCCTCACGCTCTTGACGCTTTCTTGCCTTTTCTTCACGGGCAACAAGCTGATCGGGAGTAAGTTTAGCAAGTTTAGCTGCTTTTCTTTCTTCGGCTTTCTTTGCCTTAGCCGACGCTTTTTCTTCAGCTAAACGTTTCTTATTCTCTTGTTTTGCCCTTTGTTCGGAAACCTGTTTATTGTGCTTTTCAAGCTCCTCTTCGTAGTTCAAGCCCTTCTTTTCACACTTAACCTTTAATTCTTCGGCAAAAATTCTTTCGCCTTCTTCCAAGTAATTCTTTTCGTCGATTTCCGCCTGAATTTCGGGGGCTATCCACTCTTCGCCTCTCGCCTCCGCTGCCGCCTTCTGCCTTTCCTTTATCATTGCTTGCTTTCTTGAAATGGTCTTTTCAACAGATAAGAATATCAAAAGAGCGGCAAGTATTACGCCCGTAATCGATTCAAGACCGACAAAGGCGAAGGTTATTACGTCTTTAACCGTCTGGC
>JBJEUZ010000102.1:0-2590 GCA_051884095.1 Candidatus Coproplasma sp. | reverse complement strand
GATTTGGCGATTTTTATTATACCACAAGATTTTATATGAGCCATTTTTTTATTCATAGGTGTTGCACTTAATATTATAATCCACCAAATTGGTTTTTGCGTCCGTGAAGTTATATACTTCACGGGCGCATATTTTTTTGCTACTAAAAATACATTATACCGTGAATCTGGACTTTTTACCGACAGAACTTCGCCGGGCGCTTAAGTTTTTAAATATCAACAATTTGTCCGAAATCAGATTGAGAAAGGGACAACCCGTAATAATAGAATACCTTGGCGAATATCATTATATTAACAACTACGGCATAAGCCGAAGCGTAACTGGCGCAATAAAATCTGAGGAGGTTGAAAGCGTACTCGGTTCGGCTATGCACGGCAGCGTTTACGCCTATACCGAACAGTTGAAGCGCGGCTTCATTACTGTTGACGGAGGAATCAGAATAGGCGTCGGCGGCGAATACGTGACCGAAAGGGACAAGATAGTAGCAGTCAGGGGCGCCACATCATTGAATATCAGAATTCCGCACTGCATAGACGGGTGCGGTTCCTATATTCTAAAATTCATAGAAAACGGCAGAATTAACAGCACTCTCATATTTTCAAGCCCGGGATTCGGAAAGACAACAATTTTGCGTGATTTAGCAAAATCGCTGAGCAATAGGTGTAACGTTTTAGTCTTTGACGAACGTTGCGAAATTTCAGCGCTTGACGGAGCGGGTAACGGCTTTAATCTGGGAGAGAGGTGTGACGTCGTTCGCGGCGGCGATAAGATAGCGGCTTTCCCCAACGCAATACGCGCTATGAAGCCCGACGTAATAATCACCGACGAGTTATACGGAAACGACGATTATTCAGCTGTAAAATATGCTATTGATTGCGGCATAACTGTATTTGCTTCAACGCATATTTGCGACAGGGAAAAGCTAATAAACACGCCCTTTGAATACTTTGTCGAATTGACAGGAATAGGCAAAGAACAAATCGTATATGATAAAGATTTTAATATTGTCGGCAATTATCGTCCTGACAACGACGATAGGATATCTTCTGTCCATGGATAAGAAGAAGAGAGCTAAGGTTTATTCCGAGCTTTACGAATTCAACGAACAGCTCCTTTTGAATTTGAAATACGGAAAAGTAAGACTGGAAACCGTAACATCGCAATTTAAATACGTTCAGGACGTGCTTGACGGAAAGTACGTTTTAGGCGGCGACGACGGAGAGATACTCACGGCATACGCGCGCTGCATAGGAACAACCGACCCGATATCGCAGATTGACTATCTCAACGAGAGAAAGATAATCTTAAAAAAAATGCGCGATGAAAGCGCGGAAAACTATAAAAAATACAGCTCTCTGTACGTCAAAATTGCTTTGATGATAGGTATTTTAATAGCCGTAATACTTGCATAATGGATATAAGTATAATTTTTAAAATTGCCGCTGTAGGCATTATAGTCACGATAATATGTCAGGTTTTAAAAAAATCTGACCGCGACGATATAGCTACAATTGTAAGTCTTGTAGGACTGATTATAGTACTTACCGTGGTTATCTCGATGATTGGCGACCTTTTTACTCAGATTAAGCAATTATTCGATATTTTCTGATGATTATTAAACTTTGTTGCGTAGCAGTAATTACAGGGGTCTGCGCGCTGATTTTAAGGGCGAATAAGCCTGAATTCGTGCCCATGTGCATAACGGCAGGCGGCATACTTTTGATTTTATTTGCTTTCGATTATCTTAACGAAAGCATTGAATTTATAAAAAATTTTACCGAACAGACGGGCGTGGACTCTGCTATAGTGCGCGTAATTTTTAAAGTGGTAGGCGTAGGATATCTTATTGAGATTACGGCTTCTTCGATAAAGGACCTAGGGTTCGATAGCCTGTCGGACAAGCTGGTAATGTGCGGAAAAATAATAATTTTTTCAATGTCGCTGCCCATATTGCAGGCAATGTTCAAGATTATTACGTCGCTTATAAATCTTGTATGAAAACTAAGACAAAATTTCTTATTATAGCCATCGCTATATTTTTTGTTGTGTTGTCGTTTAACGGCTATACCGCCTTTGCCGACGAAAGTGAAGAACTCAATCAGAATATAACGACAATTTTGGACGGACTTGACCTTTCGGAGCTTGAAAATTATCTTGCCGAACACCAATCGGACTTTTTGTTTAACTTCGGCGATACCGCAAGAGAAATTATTGAATATCTGGTTAAGGGCAACCTTAACGTAGAATACTCAAGCTATCTGAACGAGTTATTCTCGGTTCTGTTTAAAAACGTTATATCTCTTATTCCCGCATTTGCTCATGTGATTGCAATAGCGTTGCTGAGCGCAATTATTCAGAGCGCAGAGGGAGGAATAATAGGAAAAACTACTGCAAAGGTAGTAAAAATTGCCTGTTATTCGCTTATTATTGCCGTCATTACTTCCATGCTAATCGGAATTGTTTCTTCCTCGTTAGAATGTATAGGAACCATTAAGCGGCAGATTGAAATAATATCGCCCATTTTAATCACGCTTACCGTTCTTTCAGGAGGTGGCGGTTCGGGCGCGATATATCAACCTTCGGCGCTGTT
>JBJEUZ010000101.1:0-2598 GCA_051884095.1 Candidatus Coproplasma sp. | reverse complement strand
ACTGCCGGTGATATACAGGATTATAAAATTATTGAATTTGAAACTGAAATAAGCGACGGAGAGATTTCCCGCGGTTTCCCAAAGACGCCGTTCGTCCCCGCGGATAACGAAAGATTAAGGGAACGGACGGAACTGATTTTATCGATTCAGACCAGCGGGTTAAAAAAGCGTTTTACTCATACCGGCGCAAAGACGGCGGTAATAGGTATTTCAGGCGGGCTCGATTCCGCGCTGGCGCTGTTGGTTACTGCCAGGGCGTTCAAGGAATTGGGTAAGCTCGCATGCGATATAATCGCTATAACTATGCCCGGATTCGGCACCACGGGCAAGACGTATAACAATTCTTTAAAACTTATTAAATCAATCGGCGCAACAGCTAAAACGGTGTCTATTGCAGACAGCGTGCTTCAGCATTTCAAGGATATAGGTCACGACCCTGAAAAGTTGGACGTAACGTACGAAAATTCTCAGGCTCGTATGCGTACGCTCATTTTAATGGATACGGCTAACCAGACCGGCGGACTAGTGATTGGTACTGGCGATTTAAGCGAACTTGCGCTTGGATGGGCGACTTATAACGGTGACCATATGTCTATGTATGCCGTAAATTGTTCTGTTCCTAAAACTCTTGTCAAGCATCTTGTGCGCTACGAGGCGACCAGGCTTGGCGGGGAATGTGAGGAAGTTTTAACTGATATATTGAATACGGAAATAAGCCCTGAGCTTCTTCCTCCCGATAAATGCGGAAATATTGCCCAGAAAACCGAAGATTTAGTAGGTCCATATATTTTACACGACTTCTTCTTATACTATGCCGTACGTTGGGGGTTTACTCCTAAGAAAGTGAGATTCCTTGCATTAAAGACCTTTAAGGAAGATTTCAGCGAAGAAACAATCGATAAATGGCTGAAAAATTTTTATAGGCGTTTCTTTGCTCAGCAGTTTAAGCGTTCTTGCATTCCCGACGGAGTAAAGGTCGGTTCGGTTTCGCTTTCGCCTCGCGGAGATTGGCGTATGCCTTCCGACGCTCAAGCGTCGCTGTGGTTGAACGATTTAGTTGACTTTAATTAATTTGAATAATCAGCGGTAAAGTGCAGGTAAAAAGTTTGAGTTATGTATTTATATAAATAATTTGACTTTTTACACATTTTGGTTTATAATTTAGAGCGGATATAGAAGAATCCTAATTTGGATTTTTGATATATTAATAAACACATCAGGAGGCTTAAATGCGAAGCACAACATTTAGCGTCCTGTTTCTTGCAAGCGATATGAATATAGGTGTTGCAATCGGTCTTATAATCGGTTGCGCCGTCGTAGCGCTCGCTTTGGGATTGTTTGTCGGGTATTATTTTTATAAAAAGAAGACCGATAGTAAGTTAGGCGACGTTGACGCCCGTGCCAAAAAAATGGTTGAGGACGCGACCGCAGAATGTAAGGCTTTAAAGAAAGAGGCAATTTTAGAGGCTAAGGAACAGGAGCTGAAATTACGTAACGAGTTTGAAAGAGAATCTAAAGAGAAGAAAGCAGAGCTAAACAAACAAGAGCAGAGGCTTATGCAGAAAGAGGACAACCTCGATAAGAGGGAAGAATCTATCTTAAAGAAGAACGACGAACTCGAAAAACAAAGACAGAATTTAATCAACAAAGAACAAGAAATCAAGCGCACACAGGACAAAATTCACCGTCAGCACGAGCTTATGGTTCAGGAGCTTGAAAAGGTTGCGCAACTTACCAAGGACGAAGCTAAACAGCTTCTCACCAACGAAATTCTCGACGAAACGAGAAGGGACGTAGCGTTGCAGGTAAGGAATATCGAACAAACTGCAAAGGACGAAGCGAATCTGGAGGCTAAAAAGATTATATCTTTGGCAATTCAGCGTTGCGCAAGCGATCATGCTTCTGAAATCACAGTTTCGGTAGTTCCTCTTCCCAGCGACGATATGAAGGCGAGAATTATCGGCCGCGAAGGCAGAAATATACGCGCTCTCGAAAACGCTACGGGTATTGAACTTATAGTTGACGATACCCCTGAAGTGGTAATTTTATCGGGTTTCGACCCTGTAAGAAGAGAAGTAGCTCGCCTTACCCTTGAAAAACTTATCACCGACGGCAGAATTCATCCTGCAAGGATTGAAGAGACCGTAGAAAAGGTAAGAAAGGAACTTGACCAGGAAATTAAGGCTTCAGGCGAGAGTGCTATGTTCGAAGTCGGAATTTTTGGTCTGCATCCCGAAATTATTAAATTGCTCGGCAGACTTAAATACAGAACGAGTTACGGTCAGAACGTTTACAGACATTCGATAGAGGTTGCGCAGCTTGCCGGACTTATGGCATCAGAACTAGGACTAGACGTTAATCTTGCTAAGCGCGCAGGTTTATTGCACGATATAGGCAAAGCTGTCGACCATGAGCAGGAAGGTACGCACGTTCAGCTCGGCGCCGATCTTGCTAAAAAATACAAGGAAAGCGCAAACGTTGTCAATGCTATAGCTTCTCACCACGGCGATTGCGAACCTAAAACCATTGAAGCTGTGCTTGTGGCTGCCGCAGACGCCATTTCAGGCGCAAGACCAGGCGCAAGAAGAGAGACGGGTA
>JBJEUZ010000100.1:0-11649 GCA_051884095.1 Candidatus Coproplasma sp. | reverse complement strand
GAGCTTCCTTGGTGATGCTGATATCGTGAGGGTGAGATTCCGTGAGGGAAGCGGAAGTAATCTTGACGAATCTGCCGTTCTTTCTCAAATCCTCGATGGTAGCGTTGCCGGTGTAGCCCATGCCGGAGCGCAAGCCGCCCATAAGTTGGAATATGATGTCCGCAAGAGCGCCCCTGTAAGGCACGCGGCCTTCGACGCCTTCGGGTACGAATTTGATTGCGTTGGACTGGAAGTATCTGTCCTTGCCGCCCTTTGCCATTGCGGGAAGCGAACCCATTCCGCGGTAGGACTTGAAACTTCTGCCCTGATAAATTTCAAGCTCGCCGGGAGCTTCGGTGGTACCGGCGAACAGTGAACCGAGCATTACTGCGCTGCCGCCTGCCGCGATTGCCTTTACGATATCGCCCGAATACTTGATGCCGCCGTCCGCTATGATGCGCTTGCCCATCTTGTCGGCTTCTTCGCCGCAGTCCATAATGGCGGTGAGCTGAGGAACGCCTATACCTGCTACTATACGCGTAGTGCAGATAGAGCCGGGACCTATGCCAACCTTAACCACGTCCGCGCCTGCAGAGAACAGGTCGTGCGCGGCTTCCGCAGTAGCCACGTTACCTGCGATTAAGGGCAGGTCGGGATAAGCCTTTTTGGCTTCCTCTACGTGATTGATTATATTCTTCGAATGTCCGTGAGCGGAGTCGAGAACGACGATATCTACGTGGGAATTGACGAGCGCGGCAATTCTGTCGAGCATATCAACCGTTGCGCCGATAGCCGCGCCGACTAAAAGTCTGCCCTTCTTATCGGTAGCCCTGTTGGGGTACTGAATTGACTTTTCGATATCCTTGATTGTGATAAGCCCCTTGAGATTGCCCGCCTTGTCGACTATGGGAAGTTTTTCGATTCTGTGCTTGCCCAATATTTTCTGAGCGTCCTGAAGCGAAGTGCCTTCGGGCGCGGTGACAAGGTTATCCTTGGTCATAACGTTGGCAATGGGTTGAGCGAAGTTGGTTTCGAAGCGCAAATCGCGGTTGGTAAGAATACCTACGAGCTTGCCGCCCTCGGTTATGGGAACGCCGCTTATGCGGTATTTTTCCATAAGTTCGATTGCCGCCGAAACGGGCTGTTCGGGAGTGAGGAAGAACGGGTCGGTTATAACGCCGTGCTCGCTTCTTTTTACCTTATCTACCTGAGCCGCCTGCTCCTCTATGGACATATTCTTGTGAATTATGCCAAGGCCGCCTTCGCGCGCGATTGCGATTGCAAGACGGGATTCTGTAACGGTATCCATTGCCGCAGAAAGCAGAGGAATATTAAGGTTTATTCCGTCGCACAGCGTAGTGCGCAAATCTGCCGTGGCGGGCACAACTTCCGAAGCGGCGGGAATAAGCAACACGTCGTCGAAAGTCAACGCTTCTTTAACAATCTTGTTCATTGGTTTCTCCTGTATATTCTATATTTTTTTTAACAAAGTTTAACTGACGGCAACGGTATTCAACTGCTTGTACAGCTCGGCTTTAAAAATATTTTCTTCCTCTTCAGAACAATCTATACCGTCAAGGACGACAAGCAGTTTTTTTGCGGACTGCGCGTCCCTTTGCGCCCTTACCTCAACTGCAAGAGCCGCCAAGGCGTTGCCCTTTTTGAAGGATTGCGTTCCGTTGGACTTTTTTGCAAGCTCGAGCGCGCCGTCGAAATCGCCCTGCCTGTACTTAGCCGCGGCCACCTTGCCGCTGACAAAACAGTCGTAGTCCATCACGCCGTTCAATACCTGAGTGTTTTTATACTCCACAACCTCGGCATAATCCTGGCAGGAGAGGAGTTTTTCGCCGTATTCAAGGATATATTCGTCCTTTTCAGACAGAATCGAATCGTCAACGCAGCGGGCTAAATCATACGAGTCGCCCGTATACGTATAGCGAAGGGACGCATACTTGACCGCCAAATCATAGTTGCCGATATCTTCAGTAAAGGTGGCGACGTGTTGCGGAAACGCGAGGTTTAAAACGCAGAACGCCGCGATTAACAGTCCTAGTATTATCAGCGCCGCTTTTACGGCGGTTTTTACTATTATTTTTTCCAAACGCGCTTACCCTTATAAATGATTTTCGGGCGGAATTACGTCTACCCGTACGCGCGCCCGATTATCCTTCGGAATATTTTTTATATTTTAGCACAGGCAAAGCAAAAATGCAACCGTTTGAAAAAATTTATAATTTTTTATCATATTATACAAAATTCACAATATCTTGTATTGATGAGGAAAAAATTTAACATATTATCGGTTATCTTATTATTTTCACTTGCGTCGGCGATATACCTTTCTTCCTGCAAAGGAGGTATAAATTACGCCGACTATATTTCGGAAAACCGCACCGACGTGTTCCTGTACGCGGACGACGAAATCAGCTTTAAAATTTACTGCTCCGTGCGTGAAACTCCGTATCTTTCGGACGGAATTAAGGGCAAGACGGAGGAAATTACCGAAGCGCACCTGACCGTGGGCGGTTCGCCTTCGGAGGTGAGATTGGAGGTAGGCGGATACGGCGGAGAGATGAGCTATCTTTCGGTTTCAAAGAGCTTTTATCTCAGTTTTTCCGCAAAGGCGTTCGAAGGCGACAGCGTGGACGTAAATCTGACCTTGGACGGCAAGGAACGCAGTTTTTCGGCGACCTCGGTAAAGTACGACGGGCTGATTTCGCCCGATACCGCGCTTAAATGCGTTACCGAATACGACGCCGAATTATTTGAAAAGCTGACCGAAGGACAGAATTTTTGCGGAGAAATATACCTGAGGCTGCTGTTTGACGACGGCTGTTTTTATTACGTGGGGGTATGCGACAGGGAAGGCGAAATTAATTCCTATCTTGTAAACGGCGAAAACGGAAGAATAATCGCCACGCGCAGACACAGCGCCGGGTGAAGGTCGGACGTTTGACAAAACGACCGCGGAGCCGCATCTGAGCTGACGACCGCGGAGCCGCATAAGGTTTTAATTAATCAGCCGAATAAAACCGCGCCGCCGTGCGAAAATTCGCACGGCGGCAATTTGCTTTAAGACATTGACTATATCGAGCGTTTGAAATCGGGGTGAATCTGATAGTACTCTGCCTTTTTGGCATACATATCCCTTTCAGCAGCGTCCACAACCTCTTCAAAAGTTTCAGGATTGTTCTGCCACGCGAAACCGACCGAAGCTATTATACGCTCGCCGACTCCGTACCAGCTGATAATCCTTGACAATTCCTCCATTGCACCGCAGAGCGCGGCGTAGTTTTGCGAAAGTTCCTCTTCGGAAAGGTTTCTGAAAACGACCACGAACTCGTCGCCCGAAATTCTGTAACAGGACGATTCTCCGAACAGCTTTTTAATAGTATTTGCAAAGCTGACGATGTATCTGTCGCCGTTGGCGTGACCGAAATTGTCGTTTATAAATTTAAGTCCGTTCAGATCGGCAAAGAATGCGCCTGCGGAATCCGCCCCGTCGTTTTCGCGCGCGCAGTCGTCGTTATACCTGCGGCGGTTGCCCAGCCCCGTGAGCTCGTCGTGTTCGGCGTAGTATACAAGTTCCTCGCGATGCTTTAGCTCCGCCATATACCTTTCGTTTACGTCGCGCATATAGACGAGCACGACCTTGTTGTTTTCGCTGTAGTCGTGACTGCGGTATACGTATGATTTTACCCAGCGGTATTCCTCGCCGAATTTACGGCGGAAGGCGCAGCTTGCCTCTTCGCACGCCTCCGAAAAGCAGCTGCTGAGATTTGAAACGTTAAAGAACTTTAAAAATTCCCTTCTGTCGTCGGGGTGTATAATACCGCTATCAGCCATATGCCAGCAACAGTCTATAAACGAACCTCCGCACGATTCGCCCTCGTCCCCCATAGCGTTATTCTGCTTTACGACGTCGAATACGCCGGTCGTGAGGTTGACCCTTACTATCTTGAAATACAGCCTGGCAAGCATTCGCATAGAGTCGGTGACCATGCCCGCCTGCGCGTCGGCGTCCTTCCAGAGAAACAGAACCCAGGGGTTTTCTTCGGAAAAGTCCTCGGGTATCATTGTTTCAAGAGTCATCCAATAGTACCTGTCGCCTATCAGACGTCTGAACGTGTCGCTTATCGCAATACGCTTTTTTAATACGGTTTCGCGCAGATTTTCCGGTTGAACCATGCGTTTGTAGGCAGCGGCGTCCTCGGGATAAATCCAGCCCCCGTCGATTATGCGCTGTACGTATTCGGTTATATTCGGCGCGGAGAGATAATTTTCTTCCTCGGGAGATATAATCTTTTTAAAGAATTGGAACCTGCCGTCGCTGACGTTTACTTTTGCAATTTTGTAGCAATTTTTCCAGATTGCGTCGATAATAAATTTCTGGTCGTCGTTCAAAACGGTACGGGAATTAATGATATCAGTTTTCATTTTATTTGCTGGTTCCTTCAAGAAAGTCGACAATGATAGAGTTTTGCACGAACAGATATTTATCCTTTATTTTAACTGCGGAATCGGAAATTTCCAGACAGTCGCAATTTTTTTTGATTGCCTCGGCATAATCGGCATCGAACCTGCGCGAAAACAGCTTTTCGTATTTTTTGGTATCCACGCCCTCAACGGTGCGCAGGGCAAGCATTACGAACTCGTCCCGTTTGCCGTCCTCGTCAATCTTTTCGCTGTCGATTACGGCAAGGTGATTTGAAATTATGCACTTGAAATATTCGTCCAGATCAAAGGTGTTGGTAAAGCGCACGTCTGCAATACAGCTCGAAGCCGATACGCCGAAACCGATATATTCGCCCCTGCGCCAATAATTTAAGTTGTGGCGGCTCTCCCTGCCCTTCCTGCAGAAGTTGGATACCTCGTATCGCTCGTATCCCAGCTCCTTCAGCTTTTTGACGCCGTACTCGTACTGCTCCGCGACCTCGTCGCCGTCCGGCAGTTCGCCGTTCAGATAGTCGGTGTAGACGGGCGTGCCGTCCTCGGGCGTGAGCGCGTACATAGAAACGTGGCTTGCTCCGTACAGCGCTGCGACCTCGATAGAACGGGAAATATCCTCCATAGACTGATTTTTAAGACCTATCATGATATCTACGGAGAAATTTTCGCCCTTTAAGAGCTTTGCGCAGGTTATAAACTGATTGAGCGTGTGAATGCGCCCCAAATCGCGCAGGATATAGTCGTTGGCGGACTGTAACCCGACCGAAAAGCGGTTTATGCCGCACTTTTTGTACACGTTGATTTTGCTTGCCGATACCGTGCCGGGGTTCATCTCGATGGTAATTTCGGCGTCGGGCGCAAGGTTGAAGTTTTTCCTTGCCGCAGCCAGAAGCATTGCTATATAGTTTTCGTCTATTACCGAAGGCGTGCCGCCGCCTATGTATAACGTGTCGAAGATATAGTCCTTGAGCTGTTCCTTGCGCATTGCCATTTCACGATAGACGCAAGCCATATAGCTTTCGGCAAAGCCTATCTTATCGGGAAACGAGGCAAAGTCGCAGTAGCGGCACTTGCTCTTGCAAAACGGTATGTGTACGTATATGCCCGCCATTAAATTATCCACCTGTATTTATTCATATCGACCTTTCCGTCGTTGACCTCTACGCCCTCGCCCCGCAACAGCGCAATCTGCGCGTCCTCACCGCCGAAAGCGAAGCCCTGGGTTACAGAACCGTCCCTGAAAACCACTCTGTGGCAGGGAATTACGCCCGGCTGAGGGTTATTGTGAAGCGCCCAACCGACCTGACGGGCGCAACGGGGCGCGCCGACAAGCCCGGCTACGTCGCCGTAGCTTAACACCTTGCCCTCGGGTATGCTCTTTACGACCTCGTAAACCGCGGAAAAAAAATTATCCATCAGCTGTCCTTGCCGCCGTTTAAGATAAATCTCAGAGTTTCGGCGGATAAATCTGCTATTTTTTTCGGGTTATCGGCGCCGACGCTTTGGTCGTTCAGCGTTCTTTCAAGCCAGCGCACGCCTATCCATTTGCCCGCCTTGTAGCCCTGTTCGGGGAAAAACGCTACCTCTTTAAAGCCGCACTTTGCGTGCATATTAAGGCTTATTTGATTGCCCTCGGTTATGAGAGAGTAGACCTTGCGGTAGCCCAGCGCCTGCAATATAGAGCAAACAGCCGTAGAAAGCGCGCTTCCCGCTCCCCTGCCTAGCATATCGCCGCGGACGTAGACCGATAAATCCGCGCACCAACCGTACGCCGCGCGCAAAAACGCGGGAGAAGAATAGGCGTAACCTATAATCCCTTCCCCGTCCTCGCATACGATTATCGGGTGAACGCCCGTAAGGGCGTCCATACGTACAGTAAATTCCTTTAGCGTCGGCGTTACGTATTCGAACGAGACCGTGGTATTTTCTACGTAAGGACGGTAAATTTCAAGCATTGCGGCGTAATCGCCGCGCGTAGCAATGCGCAGATACATAAGTTTAGTCCTTATTTGTCTTTAATATCTGCATAAAGACTTCGGAAGGCACCTCTACGCTGCCGATAGTGCGCATACGCTTTTTGCCCTCTTTCTGTTTTTCCAAAAGTTTTTTCTTTCGCGTAATATCGCCGCCGTAGCACTTGGCGAGCACGTCTTTACGGACGGCTTTAACCGTTTCGCGCGCGATAATTTTGCCGCCTATAGCCGCCTGAACGGGCACCTCGAACAGCTGTCGGGGAATGGCGTCTTTCAGGTTTTCGCACAGCGTCCTGCCGCGGTTGTACGCGGAATCTTCGTGCACTATCATAGACAGCGCGTCGCACGCCTCGCCGTTCAACAGAATATCCAGCTTTACAAGTTTGCTCCTTTCATAACCTATCAGCTCGTAGTCGAAACTTGCATAGCCGCGCGTGCGCGATTTAACCAGATCGAAGAAGTCGAAAATAATTTCGTTCAAAGGCAGACGGTAAACAAGCTGAACGCGATTTGCGTCCAGGTAGTTCATCTCCACGAACACGCCGCGCTTGTCGCGGCATAAATCCATAATCTGACCGAGGTAGTCGGGCGGGGAATATATGTCGACCTTTACTATAGGCTCTTCCATATAGTCTATTTCGGACTGCGGCGGCAGGTGCGAGGGATTGTCCACAAACAGCACTTCGCCGTCGGTTTTTACCACCTTATAGCTGACCGACGGGGCGGTCGTGATTATTTCCAGACCGAATTCGCGCTCCAATCTCTCCTGCATAATTTCCATATGCAAAAGTCCCAAAAAGCCGCAACGGAAGCCGAAGCCGAGCGCGACCGACGTATCGGGCTCGAAGATGAGCGAAGCGTCGTTGAGCTGAAGTTTCATTATGGCGTCCTTCAAATCGCCGAACTTACTGCCGTCTAAAGGATATATTCCGCAGAACACCACCGACTGAACTTTTTTATAGCCGGGCAGGGGTTCGGGCGCGGGGTTATCGGCGTTTATTACGGTATCGCCCACCGCCACGTCCTGAATGGACTTGATTGACGCGGCGATATAGCCTACCTCGCCTGCGGCAAGGCCTGATTTGGGGGTCATATCGGGCGAGAATACGCCCGTTTCCACCACGTCGTACACCTTATCCGAGCGGAAGGTCTTTATTCTGTCGCCCACCGCAACCTTGCCGTCCTTGATGCGCACGAATAAAATTACGCCCTTATAGTTGTCGTAATAGCTGTCGAAAATGAGCGCCTTCAAGGGCGCTTCCTCGTCGCCGTCGGGAGCGGGGAAGTACTTGACGGCGTCCTCTAAAATTTCCTTTATGTTGGTGCCTTCCTTGGCGGACACCAGGGGCGCGTAGGAAGCGTCAAGCCCTATTACGTCCTCTATCTCCTTTTTAGCCTCGTCGGGACGGGCGGAAGGAAGGTCGATTTTATTTATTACGGGCAGAATTTCAAGGTTATTTTCCAGCGCGAGATACACGTTGGCGAGGGTCTGCGCCTCTATGCCCTGCGACGCGTCGACGACAAGAATCGCCCCCTCGCACGCGGCGAGAGAACGCGATACCTCGTATGTGAAGTCGACGTGACCCGGAGTGTCTATAAGATTGAATACGTACTCCTCCCCGTCGTCGGCGTCGTAGAACATCCTTACGGGAGTGAGCTTTATGGTAATGCCCCTCTCCCTTTCGATGTCCATACTATCGAGAAGCTGTTCTTCCATATCGCGCTTGGATACCTGACCCGTCAGTTCCATAAGCCTGTCTGCCAGCGTGGACTTGCCGTGGTCAATGTGCGCTATTATACAAAAATTGCGTATGCGTTTATCAGGTTTTTTCATACAGATCCGAAAGATTAAATCAAAATGAATATAATTCCCTTATATTATACATATTTTAGCTAAAAAAGTAAATAAAAATAGCCCGATTTAACGACTGCGCGCAATAAAAATATGTGATTATTTTAAAATTTGGTATTGATTTATCGCTGTTATGCGTTTATAATTAAAATATGATATGGTAAAGGAGGAAATGACAAATGGGCATTTCGGCAAAGGATATCCGCAACGTGGCGGTAATCGGTCACAGCGGAGAGGGAAAGACCACCCTGTGCGAGGCTATGCTGTTTAACGGCGGCAGCCTTACGCGTATGGGTAAAATTGAAAACGGCACGACCGTTTCAGACTTCGACGAACAGGAGATAGCGCGTAAAATGTCGGTTTCGCTTTCTGTTATGCACACAATCTGGAAGGAAACCAAGCTGAATATTTTAGACGTACCAGGCTTTTACGACTTTGAAGGCGAGCTGAACCAGGCGCTGCGCGCCTGCGGCGCCGCGCTTGTTGTTACGGGCGCGGGCGGAAGCGTTACCGTAGGTACCGAAAAGGCGGTTTCGCTATGCATGAAGGCGGCGAAGCCTATGGTAATTTTTATTAACGGAATGGATAAGGAAAACGCCGACTATGCGGGCACTATCGCCGCCCTGCGCGAGCAATACCCTGCAAAGATTGCGGCAATTCAGCTGCCCATTATGCGCGACGGAAAGATGATAGGCTTTATCAACGCGCTGACGGATAAGGCGTATAAATTCTCCAGCGTGGGTCCCGAAGAGATTCCCATACCCGACGATATGAAAGCCGAGCTGGAAGCAACCCAATTCGCGCTTATGGAGACGGCGGCGGAGAACGACGACGTGCTGTTGGAAAAGTACTTTGAAACGGGTTATCTTACGCGCGAAGAGTGTATTCACGGCATAAGAAAGGGCATATTCAACATAAACGTCATACCCGTCATGGCGGGCAGCGCGCTCACTAACCGCGGCGTTATAAACCTTATGAACGAAATTGTAAAGTACGTTCCTCAGGCGGCGGAAAGGCGCGAATTACCCGCAACCGACTGCGTTACAGGTAAGGTTTCGGGCGTTGCTTGCAGCGAAGATTTGCCCCTTGCGGCGCAGGTATTCAAGACCTCGGTCGACCCGTTTGTAGGAAAGCTAAGCTACGTAAGGGTAAACCGCGGCACGCTTAAGTCGGGCACGACCGTACTGAACGCCAACAACGGCACAACCGAAAGAATTACCGCGCTCTACGTAATAAACGGCAAAAAACAGGAAGCCGTAACCGAGCTGAACGCGGGCGATATAGGCGCGATTTCAAAACTCGCCTCCACCTCCACCGGCGACACGCTGTGCGACGAGAGCACGCCCGTTAAATTCGACCCCATACCTTCGCCGCGCCCCGCGCTGTATATGGCGGTAAACGCAAAGGTTCAGGGCACCGAGGACAAGGTTTTCGGCGGTTTGAACAGGCTTGCCGAAGAGGACAAGAGCTTTACCGTGACCAAGAATGCCGACACGGGCGAAACGCTTCTGGGCGGTCAGGGCGAAATTCACCTTGACGTGCTGTGCAAGAAATTAAAGGCTAAATTCGGTGCGGAAGCAGTGCTTAAGACGCCACAGGTTGCCTATAAAGAGACCATACTTGCCACCTCCACTGCCGAGGGCAAATACAAGAAGCAGACGGGCGGACACGGTCAGTACGGACACTGCAAGATGCGCTTTGAACCTTCGGAGAAGGAGTTTGAATTTGCCGAAGAGGTTGTGGGCGGCGCCGTTCCCAAGCAGTACATACCCGCGGTTGAAAAGGGAATAATAGAGTGCCTGAATAAGGGCGTGCTTGCGGGATATCCCGTAATCAATCTTAAAGCCGTGCTTTACGACGGAAGCTATCACGACGTGGATTCGTCGGAAGCTGCGTTCAAAGCGGCGGCGGAAATAGCGTTTAAGGAAGGTCTTAAAAACGCTTCTCCTACTATATTGGAACCCATTTGCAAGCTGAAGATAGCCGTTCCCGAAAAATACCTCGGCGACGTCTTAGGCGATTTGAACAAGCGCAGAGGCAGAATTATTTCAATGGACGCGCGCGACGACGCACAGGTTATTACCGCGGAAGCGCCGCAGGCTGAAATTCTTACCTACGCAACCTCGCTGCGTTCGATGACCCAGGGCAGAGGAAAATTTTCGGAGAGCTTCGAAAGATACGAACAGGCTCCCGAAAGCGTCATTCAGTCGCTGACAAAATAAAAAGAACAACGTACGGGGTTTGCCGCAAATTTGCGGCAAACCCCTATATTTTTATGTTATACCGTTAAGCTATACGGGGCTTGCCGCATGTGTGCGGCAAGCCCTTAATTTAAGATAATACGTTAAGTCGCCGCGCAGTACTGCGCGGCGACGGTTTTTTGTTTTAATATCAGTGTAAAAATCAATGGCAGAAAATCTTTTTTATGCTATGCCCTGGTTGCATTTTTGCGATAAAAATTCGATAAATTCGTCCTCGGGAACGGGGCGGGAATAATAGAAGCCTTGCAGATAGTCGCAATCCAACGCCTTTAGCGCGGTAACCATTTCCGCCGTTTCAACGCCCTCGGCAACAATCTTTGCGCCCAGGCCGTGGAGCATAGGCATATAGTGCTGTAAAATGGGCTCGTATTTCTTTGTGCTCATATACGCCCATATGAGCGATTTATCGAGCTTGACCACGTCGAAGGGGAAATTGATTAAAAATTCAACCGACGAAAAGCCCGTACCGAAGTCGTCAAGCGAAATAGTATATCCGTTGGAGCGAAGTTCGCCCAGCCTTGTCTGCAATACGCCGTAAGACTTTGCAGAAGCCGTTTCGGTAATTTCAAGACTTATCATACCGCGGGGAACTTTGTATTTTTCAAGTATATCGTCGATATCCTTGATAATTTCGGGATGCAGGCATTGAATTATCGAAAGGTTTACGTCGATAAACTCCAGACCGTACTGCTCCGGCTTGCGCTCGGTTATAAAGCGGCAAACCTCCTCTATAACGAACCTGCCCACTTCGATTATTCTGCCGTTCTGCTCTGCAATCGGTATGAATTCGTCGGGAGGAATAAAGCCGAGGTCGGGATCAATCAATCTTATCAACGCTTCGCAGCAGTTGAACTTGCCCGTCTTTGCCTCTAATATGGGTTGATAATATATTTTAAACGACTTGTTTTTGAGCGCGCGCTGAACTGCGTAATCGACCTTTTCCATTCTCCTGTTCTTATCTATCGAATCGCGCGTAGCCATAATTATACCCTCTTCCGAAGAGGCGTGTATGCGGTAATATTTAAGAACGTCGTCTATGTCGGCGATTTTATCGGTAACCTCGGGATACTTGATTGCGCAGGCGAGAGCGCTTACGCGGACCGAATTGCCATCGATAACGAACGGCTCGTCGAAG
>JBJEUZ010000099.1:0-2633 GCA_051884095.1 Candidatus Coproplasma sp. | reverse complement strand
TGATAATTCATCTTGTGTAGAGGTTGTTGGCTCAACATTTACTATTGAAAAATACGTTACGTTTTTAGGTACACATACCAGCGGAGACGAGTTAACCGTAAGTGAATCTGGTACTTACATATTTAAGCCTACGACATCCGGTACATTCCCTTCAATATATGTGAATGATGAAGAGGCTTATGGCGGTGAATGGCAAGGAGATAATTACATTATTACCCTTAATGCTAATGACAAGGTAAGCGTAACGATATGTGATAATTCATCTTGTGTAGAGGTTGTTGGCTCAACATTTACTATTGAAAAATATTCAGCATAATTCTGCTCTATATTTTGATAAAAGAAATAAGAGGGGTGCGAATTTTCGCGCCCCTCTTAATTTTTACTATTTTGTTGTCGGAAAATCGTGAATATATTTATTTATATTTTTTATATGTGATATAAGCGAATAAATATGCGTTTTCGCTTGCGCTGACCGCATATTTATGATAGAATTTATATAATTGTAATAATGTCGAATAGTGTCGATTTTTTTTCGGCAGGCGATTTTTTCGGGAAGCTAAATGAGCGTAGAATTTAAAAAATATAAAAATAAATTTTTAATAAACGCGGCGATAGCTGCGTCCGTTTGCGGTATTAGCGCAGGGGCGTTGGCTTTCGGCGCGGTTTGGCTTGTCCTTAAACTTCTCGATATCGGTCTTTCCCCTCTGTATTACGCTTTAATCGGCGCGGGCGTTGCCCTGGTTGTAGGCGTTATACTGTTCTTTGTGTTTAAACCTACCGAAAAGTCAATAGCCAAGCGCCTTGACGAAGAGCTCAACCTGGACGAGCGGGTTCAAACAATGGTCGAATACCGTGACGAAGAGGGGGATATGTTCGATATGCAGAGGCAGGACGCATGCGAAAGGCTTTCCCAATCGCCCAAAATCAAGCCGTCTTTAGCAAAAATTTTAAAATTGGCGATAATGCCCGTCCTGGCGTGCGCGGTCATTCTCACCGCCGCGTTTGTGCCTGCAAAAAAGCCGATTGTTCCTCCTTCCGACGACGGCGGCGTCACCGAAGATGACGTCTACAAAATAGATAATTGGCAGATAGCTTCTTTAAATCAGTTGATTGAAGAGGTCGGGCAATCGTCCCTGCGCGAGGGGCTCAAGCAATCTCACGTAACCGTGCTCGAAAGTTTGTTGGAAGGGTTACAGCATACTACTACCAATTCTGCAATGGTAGCCTCAGTGCGTTCGGCAATAGCAATGCTTGCCACGGCAACCGACGGAGCCAACAACTACAACGTATTTGCGGAAAAATTCGCCGCTTCGCAGGACGTCGCCGTGTCCGACTTTGCCGAAGGCTTGTCGTCGTCGGCTAAGGTTTACAGCACGGGCGTAAAATATAAGGAATATTCGCAGGTTCAGGAGCGTGAAAAAGTACTCTACGACGAGGCTTTGCCGCTTCTTTCCGAAAGCGCAAGTTCGTTCTACGCCGAAGTTCAAAAGTTTGAGAGATTGAAATTCAAATCGGGTCTCAACACATATATTAAAGCGTTTGAAAAGGTGCTGTCCTCGGTTGAATACGAGGAGGGCGACGCGCTGGCGGGCTCGTTCAACCTGTTTATAGAAGGACTTAAGACGGTAGTTGTCAATTACGACTTGAACGGCTACTCGCTCGATAATCTTAAGGCGCAGGTATGGGACGCCTGCACAAGTTATGCCGAATCTGCCGCAACCGAAATGTCGGCGCAGTCGTACGCGTTTATGGTAACCGAATACGAAACCAACAGGCTGTGCGCCATTTTCGGAATCAAACTCACCGATTCCGACGACCCTTCCGAAAGCGGCGGTTCAGGCGGCTCCGATTCTGACGATCCCTCCGAAGGCGGCTGGGGCGAAGGCGGAGTAAAATACGGCAGCGACGATTTGATTTTCTTCCCCGACGAAGGAATTTACGTTCAGTACGGCGAGGTTCTGAACGAGTATTACTATCCTAAGGTAAGCGAGCTGTTGCGCAGCGGAAATATTTCCGACGAAGCAAAGCAGTTTATAAGAGAATACTTTACGATATTGAACCGCGGAATCAAGGAAGACGAAGCGGAGGAAAACTAAAATAAAGGTAGAATTATGGACAATTTGGAAAAAGTAAAAGGTTTCAGTCAGTCGATTGCAAAAATCAAGGAAGAAATCCGCAAGGACGTAGTAGGTCAGGAAGAAATTATCGACAACGTGATTATTGCGATAATAGCAGGCGGCAACGTGCTTTTAGAAGGTATTCCCGGCGTAGGCAAGACCCGTCTTGTCCGTTCGCTCGGCAGAACGCTCAGCCTGCCCTTTGCAAGAATACAGTTCACTCCCGACCTTATGCCCTCGGACGTTACGGGTACCAACGTAATCGAAAAGACCGCGGACGGCAAAATGAACCTTGTGTTCCAGCGCGGACCTATATTTGCAAATCTTATTCTTGCAGACGAAATCAACCGCGCCACGCCCAAGACGCAGTCAGCTATGCTCGAGGTTATGCAGGAGCATAAAATTACCGTTTCCAATAAGACCTACCGTATGGACGAGCCTTTCTTCGTGCTCGCAACCGAAAACCCCATAGAGCAGGACGGAACTTACCCTCTTCCCGAGGCGCAGATGGACCGC
>JBJEUZ010000098.1:0-11806 GCA_051884095.1 Candidatus Coproplasma sp. | reverse complement strand
TGACGTTTACGTTACAGGCAGTAATTCAAAGTTGCTTTCCAAGGACGTTATGACGGAATTTAGAGGAAGAGGAGACGAGGTTCGTGTATATCCGCTTACCTTCAAAGAGTATTACGGCTATTCAGGCGGAGATAAATATGAGAGATTTGAAGAATACGCCGCTTACGGCGGACTTCCCCTTACATTATCAAAGAAAACGCCCGAGGACAAAATAAAGTATTTATCCGACCTTTTCAATGAAGTATATTTTAAAGATATTCAAGAGCGATATAATATCGATTTACCGGAAGTTATGCATTTATTGACGGACGATTTATGTTCGGCAATCGGCTCGCTTACAAACTCGTCTAAAATCGCAAACGCATTAAAATCGTCTAAAAACGTTAAAGTCGATTCACAGACGATTTCAACCTATTTAGAATATCTGGAAGAATCGTTTTTATTTAACCAGGCCAAACGTTACGACGTTAAAGGCAAGAAATATTTTCTTTATCCGTCTAAATACTACTGTACGGATATGGGTTTGCGTAACGCTAGGCTGAATTTCAGGCAACAGGAAGAGACGCACGCAATGGAAAATATTATCTACAACGAATTACTCGCTCGGGGATTTTCGGTTGACGTCGGGGTCGTTGAAATCGTAAACGTAGGTGAGGACGGTAAACGCCATCAAAAACAATGCGAAATTGATTTTGTTATCAATAAAGGAATGAGAAGATATTATATTCAATCGGCGTTAGCGTTGAATACGAACGATAAAGAAAAAACCGAGCTTCGTCCCTTTCTTGAAACAAAGGATTTCTTTAAAAAGATAATAGTAACAAAATCATATATGAAACCTTGGATTGATGATAACGGCATCTACCACGTAGGACTATATGACTTTTTGCTTGACGAGAGCATATTGGAAAGTTAGTCGTAATCGCGACTAAAATAAAAAAGAATTGTATAATCAATTAAACCGCTCTTCAAAATGTTAATAATCAGTCTACTTCAATTTATTTGATTAATTTAAAAGCCACTCGCAAATACGAGTGGCTGAAATTGGGGAAACCGGATTGGGGAAATTAGGGGAAACGATTTTCAAAGATGCTTAAAATTCGGTGGTTTTTGGCTTAAAAAGGCTCAAAACGGTCATTTTTGAAATAGTCGATTTGCCTCTGACTCCGTCATTCGGGTGTTCAAATCACTTTACTTAAGCCGGCAATTATGATTGACTTCATTCTTCAGATTCGACCGAGGCGCGCTTTTTGGCGCGGCTGCGCCTTACGAGAACGACGGTAACGGTTACCAGACATACGCCGACCACCGCTGCCAGGCAGGCTATTAGCGCCGTCTCCGTAGCCGTCAACGCGGCGCCTTTTACCTGAACTATCTTGAAATATCCGTCGTTTCCCTCAAAGCAGATATAGTCACCGTACTCGGTCGACTCGACAAGTTCAAGCCCGTCGGCGGCGCTGTAGACGGCGTAAGACAAGTCTGCGGAGGGTTTTAGGAATTTTACCTTGAACGCGTCCGCCTCGACCTTTTGCCCGTCGATGCTAAATTCGAATTTTACATATTCGCCCGTTCTGACTAAGCTGACCTGCGTTCGGGCATCAAACAAACCTTCGATGAGCACCTGCCCGTCGGGAGTTGAAATTGTGGAAATCATCTCGGTATATGCCGCGTATACCACCGTATTGCCCTGCACGTTCGCAGGCGAATCGAGGGTTACGGAATAGACCTTATCCGAGCCTTCGTATATCCACGTTCCGCCGTTCAGTTGGGCATATTTAAGCGCGACTGCATCTACGGACGCGCCCCTTTCGACGCGCAACGAGCTTATAACGTCGAAATTTTCGTACTGCAACTGTTCGTCGTCGTACAGTTCGCCGTTATCCTTGTTCCACTCCATAAATACGACGGTATAGTACAGCTTTGCCGTGTCGTACATGGTCTTTTTGAGGTTTTCCGCGTGATGGGCAAACATCTCCTCTTCGTCCTCGACGTCGTCGGTTTCGAAACATTCCAGCATATACGTAAGAACGGGATAACTGTTCGCGTCGCCGCCCTGCCAATACTCGTGGTTGAAGAATTCGTTGAGGTAAGCCGAAAGTCCGCCCTCGGATATCAGCCTGTCTTCGGATATAGCCGCTGCGGCGTAATCGAACTGCCCCGCGTATTCGGTGCGGCCTATGCCGCCCAGAGTTCCTACATAGTAGTTGTAGGCAAACTCTTCGGCAAAGCTGTGGAGCGACTGATTATAGCTGTCCGCGCCGCCCGCGATCAGCCCCACGTTTGCATTTTCTTCAAGACTGATTACAATGCAGTTTGTATACGACGAATTGATATAGTTTTCAACTATGCCCGCAATGCCGCCCGCGTAATCTTCGCCGATGACCGTGGCGGAGCTCATACAGCATTCAACCGTGCTTACGCTGCCCGCGATGCCGCCCGCGTAGTTTGCCGAAGCGCCGTCAGCCTTGACCGTGCCCGACGAGAAGCAGCCGATAACCGTGATGGCGCCGTTGCCGAGAATGCCCCCTGCATATCCGCCGCTCAATGCGGTTATATCGCCCGTCGAAAGCGAATTGTATATGATTAATTCCTCGTAATCGCTGTTGCCGAGCACGCCCGCAACGTAGCTGTCCGCGGTGACCGAGCCGTAGTTTTGCAGATACTGCTGACCGTGCTTATCGCCCGTCAGAACCTGCTCCTGCGATTGGTCGCCCGAGAAATAATTTTTTATGATAGTTTCGTAATCGAGCCCGCCGTATTGATTGTTCCTGTCGTCTTCGTCCTGATTGACGTTTCCGTAGCCGCCCGTTACGCCGCCCACGTACTTGAGCCCGCATACTTCGCCGTGATTTACGCAGAAATAGTTATCTCCCGTGCCGAAGCCTATCACGCCGCCCACGTACAGCCCGTACGACTTTAAGCCGACCTTGCCGTAATTTGCGCAATCCGCCGCCTTGCCCGCCGAAAAACCGGCTATGCCGCCGATATTGGTGAGCGTAACCTTGGTTTGCGTATAGGGTTCGACCGTTCCTTTGTTGGTACAGGAGAGCATTTCGCCGCTGTTCAGTCCAACCACGCCGCCCACGTTGGATTTGCCCGTAACGCGGGCGTAATTTACGCAGTTTTCGCACACGCCCTTCTGGACCACGTCGTTTGAATCTATGGTCGCCGAGCTGTCGTCTATGCGGCTGAGGCCGTTGTAAGCCGCGACGCCGCCCACGTAGTTGTCGCCCAGCACCGCGCCGTAAACCGTAACCCTTTGCACAGTGCCGTAATTTTTGCCGATAAACCCGACGTATTCCTTATCCTTTGCGTCTATACTGAGGTTTTCGACGGTGAGGCGCTCGACGCGCCCATAGCGCGTTACGGTTTTGAACGCCGAAGCGTCCTCGCCCGACAGGCTTATGTTTTTAAGCGAATGGTAGCCGCCGTAGAACTTGCCGCTGAACGACTTCACGGGGGTAAAACTCTGTCCCGCAAAGTCAAGGTCGCACAGCAGATATACGGACAGATTTACCGAATAATCTGCCGACTGCGAGCATTTTTTTGCAAAGTCGTTGAACTGAGCAACCGTGGAAATTTCAATTTCCCCGCCCTTTTCGGTCTGCTCTAAAAGCGTATAGCGGTAGTACCTTCCCTGACTGTAGACGTGCTCGTCGGAGAAGAGAATTTTGTACCTGCCCGCCGCGTTCAACGCGATATATTCCCCGCCGTTTTTATATTTGTTCTCGCCGTCGGAGATGTAAAATTCAACTTCTCCGCTAGCGACGTCTTTACTCGTTACGGTAAAGTAGAGTATGTACTGGTCGTAATCCTCGTTATAATCGTCGTCGCCGTCCTCAACGGGAGAAAAGGCGAATTTTTCGTCTAAATCCACGCCGCCCGTGGAATTGAAGCCGTAGCCGTTGAAATCGCCCACGATATAGTAACCGTCGAACGTACGCTCGCTCCACACGGCGTATACGGAGTATACGTCGGCGTTTACCGAAAAGGAAAGTTCGTACCAGCCCGCGTCGTCTACGGTTATCTTGGTGACGTCGGTGTCCTCGTCGTTGTCGCTGTCGATGAGCCTGAAATTGCCCGTGGGTTCAAGCTCGTAGATATTGAATTTAAGCGCCGCGTCGCGCTCGGAGACGAACAGCTCGCTCAGCCTGTATTCCTCGGAGGATACGTTCTTTTCATAGCGGGAGAGCGGATACGCCTGCTTTCCGTTGATTGTTTGCGGCGTATTGCCTTCGGACAGGTTGTCTGCGCCCTCCTCTAACACCGCGTAGTATGCGGGCGCGTCCTCTATAAAGAGGTTGTAGACGTACTCTTCGCCGCTGCCGTATTCGCCGTCGGAATTGAAGGCGTACACCTTACCTTCGCTCTCGACCGAGGGAGTGAACAGAACGCGGTAGTTACCGCTGTCGGGAACCGAGTGAGTTTCCTCGCCGTAGACTATTCCCGAGCCGCCCTCGACGTAAATGCTTGAGGCATAGTACAGCTCGTATTCGCTGAAATATGGATTATACGTAAGAGTAATATGCTCCTCCGCCTCGCCCTTGACGACCCGCACGGAGTATTCCGCGGGGGTGTAGAACGCGTAGGTTACGTGGCATCTTGTGGCGGCGTAGCCGCCCTCCTCCTCGTCGAAAGTGCGCGCGGGGGAGAACTTTATATCGTAATCGCAGGACTTTGCCTCGTCTACGGTCAGCTCGTCGCCGCGATAGGAATAATAGCGCACGCCCGCGTTGTCGGTGACGTAGAACTTTACGTCGGAAGAGAGGGAAATTTTATTGAGATAGTAATATCCGTCCTCGGCAAGCGTAAGTTTGTTTGCGTTTTTTACGGCGTAGTTCTGCGTGCTGAGAGCTACGTAGTACGCCGCGCCTTCGGACTCCTCGTCCGCGTTGGCGGCAAACGCGCCCGTAAAGCAGAGCGATAGCGCTAAGGCAAGTATTATTGCGACAGAGCAAAGTCTTTTAATTTTATTCATTGGCGTCCTCCGACGATTGATTGTCCGGCTCCGACCGACCGTCGTCGCGTTCGGTTGAAAGATTGGCGGGTTCGGTAGAAAGGCTGACGGGCAGTTTGATTTTTTTAAAGCCCTTCTTTTCGCGCTTTGTGAAGTAGGTCTTTAGCAGCGGCTTATCGAATACGACAAGCATTGAAGGTATGACCAGGATAACGCTTAAAATAGATATGATTACGCCCTTTCCGAGGCAGGTTCCAAGCGTTGCGATTAGCGGATTTTTTACTATTGCGCCGATAAGGAACGCCGCGGCGACGAGTATTGTGCCCGAAGTAACTATGGTGGGGAACGCCGCGTTTACCGCCTCCGCTATGGCGGTCTTTGCGTCCATGCTCTTTCTGAAGTCGACGTATCGACCCGTGGTTACGATAGCGTAGTCTATCGTCGCGCCCATCTGAATGGCGCTTACTATCAGATAGACGAAGAAGTATACGTTGGTACCGCTGAGCGCGAACAGCGCGAAATTGATGAATATAGCGCCCTGAATGGTGAGCACAAGCGGTATTGGCACGCCCCAGGAGCGGTTGGTGAGCATAAGAATTATAAATACGAACAGTATTGTTAAAAGGCTGACCTTTATGTTGTCGCCCACGAAAGACCGGTTCAGGTCGTACGAGCTCATGGAGTCGCCCGCGAAAATCGCCTGGGGACAGTAGCCCTTTACCTCTATAAGCAACCTGTCGATGAGCGCGAAGGTTTCCTTGCTTTCGACCGCGCCGTTGATATTGAACAGCAGTCGCGAATAGTTTTTGCCTATCAGCTGTTTTTCCGCGTCCTGCACGGTTTCGCGCAAATCTTCGTAGGTTTCAAGCGAGTCAGCGTCGTTGTACAGATACGCCGTGATGAAGTCGTCGTGGCTGAAGGCGCAATCGCACATCTCTAGAAGCGACGCAGTGTATATGTTTTTGTTTGCCGAATACAGCGCTATTTCCTCTAAGCCGCCCTTGGTATCCTCCTGACTGAAGAACGCGTAGGCGAGGTATATCTCGTCCGCGACGCCCTCGTCGACGGCAAGCAGCTTTGCAAACTCCTTGTAGTTAATCTGCTGAGTCAGCAACACCTTCTGGGCGTTGAGCGTGAGCTCGACGTTGGCAATGCCAAGCGCGTCGTCAATCTCGTCGTGCGCTTCAACCATATCTAAAATTTTGCCCTGCTGTTCGTAGTCGTTGCCGGGAACGAGAATGACGAACTGATTGGACGCGCCGAAAACCTTTTCGGTTTCGCGCAGGGCAACCTGCGTTTCGGAGGGGCGGGAGGTATCTATACTGTTCATAGAATAGCAATAGTCAACCTGGAACGAATAATAGGTACCCACCGAAACTATCGCCACGAAGAGCGCTAAAATTACGTACCTGCACTTTACCACCGTCCTTGCAACGGGGCGCACGGAGGGCACGAAGTTGCGGTGACGCGTCCTTTGAATGGGCTTGTTGAACAACAGAATTACCGCAGGCATGAACAAAAATACCGTAAGCATACTGCAGAGTATGCTCTTTGCAAGCACCAGACCGAGGTCCGCGCCCAGCCTTAACGCCATTGTGGTCAGCGCAATGAGCCCCGCGATGGTCGTCAGCGACGAACCGCAGATTTCGGGAATTGCCTTGGAGAGCGCCTCTATTACGGCGTTGTACGCGTCGCCGTGCAGCCTTTCGTTCTCTTCGGTGAACCTGTGACAGAGTATGATTGCGTAGTCGATGGCGAGCGCCAGCTGTAAGATGACGCAGACCGAGTTGGACACAAACGAGATTGTGCCGAAAAAGAAGTTGGTGCCCATATTCATGAGCGCCGCAACCATAAACACTATAAGATATACTCCGACTTCGGCAAAGCTCTTGGACGAAAATATAAGTACGACGATTATTATCGCTACCACTAATACGAGCACGAAATTTATGTCGTTCTGCAAATCTTCCGCCATGGTATCGAGGAGAGATACCGACACTAGCGAATCGTAAGACGACAGCCTTTCGACTATTTTTTCGTACGCGGCAACGCTTACGGGGTCGCTGTCGTCGCCCTCGAAGGTGATTTTGAACAGCGCGCAGGAATCCTTGTAGTAGTCCGAAGTGGAATTGAAGGTAAAGCTCTTTACTCCCTCGTATTCCTCGATCTCGTCGTGCAGGCTCTTAGCCTCGGCATACGGAACGTTGCGCAGCATTATCGTGGCGGTACCGTAGGTGACGAATTCGTCGTCCATAATCTCAAGCGCCATCTTGGTGTCCGTGGAATCGGGCAGATAGCTGGTTATGTCGTACTCTATCTTGACCTGCGTCGTGCCCCATATACAGAACGCCATGATTCCGACGAACGCGAGAATTATCCACTTTCTCTTGTCGACTATAAATTTCGCTAATTTCTTCATTTATTAATACACCGGTATACTATCTTGACTTTTGTATAATTATATTATAAAATATAATCAATTCAAAACAAATCAAACCATATAATCGGGTATAAATATATATTTATCATACCGATTTAAAAAAAGCGTATTATTATATGCTGAAGTTTGCCGAGGGGTGAAAAGATATGGAACAGGAACGGCCTTTTTCAGATAAAAAACAGGACGCGCGGATAGTGAGGACAAAGCGCGATTTGCGCAATGCTTTTATCGAGCTGATAGGCGAAAAACAGTTTGAAAAGCTGACGGTTACCGAAATTTGCAGAAAGGCTTCGATTAACAAGATGACCTTTTACAAGCACTATCAGGACAAGTACGCCCTGCTTGACGACTGCATAAAATCGGTTGCTGAAAACGTGTTTTTAAAATGCGTTCCCAACGAAGATTTCGACAAACGGCTAAGCGAAAACCCGGTGGATTTTTTAGTGGATCTGCTTTCGTCGGTAATGAACGAATGCTACGACAAAAAGAACGTCATTCTTTCGCTGTCTTACGGCAACAACTCGTCGTTGCGGTTCGTGGTTTCGGAATACTGCAACAAGCTGGTGTGCAAACTTATAGTAAGAATGTCCAATACCTATAAGCTGAAATATCCCGCACAGGTCGTCTCCTCGTTCATAACCGGCGGATTTTCTAACATTATAATAGACTGCCTGACCATGCCGACGATTTCCATTGACCAAATCACCAAGTATGCCCGAACGTTTTTTACCGACCTTTTAAGCAGTAAGCTGGTGCTGTTTTAAAGTTTTAAAAGATAAGGTTCGGGCGGGCGCGTTTTTTTCGCGCCCGCCCGAACCTTATATTAATTTGCGGGAAGCGACAAACGAATGCGATTTTTAACATTTTTATGCAAAAATTATGATTGTCTATGTTGACAAAAATAGTTAAAAGTGGTAAAATCGTCTTGTTGAAAGAACGTCAATTCAAACAACCGTGCAGACCGAGCTACTTGCCCGAAAAAAAAAGTGCGCGGCGTGCGGCTTGAAGGCGGTTGAGCGTCCGCCGATAAAGAGACGACGTTGCTTTCAACACAAATATTCCGGCGGAAAAACCGCGGGAAAAGGAGATATTAAATGAAGAAAAAAAGTTTAGCATTTCTTGCAACGCTTTGTCTTGCCGGCGGCGCGCTCGGTATTTTTGCCGCGTGCGGCGGAAACCAGGGAACCAAAGACACTTATGCTCCCGGCGATACAATCATTGAAGAAACAGAGACTCAGTACGTTTACGACTCTGAAGGAAACGTAATTTACGCTACACAGTCCGGCTCAAGCATCAACGTTAAGTACTTCGTCAGCGAGACGGCTTACATAACCTTGGGCGGTAAAAAGGCAAACGAAATGCAGATTACCGGATATTCCGGCGAAGTTACCGAAGTTTCGGTTTCTGCAATCGAAGAGGCAATCTCCGTAGGCGACCAGAAGATTTCGATTGTAGGCGTAGCAGACTACGCTTTCAAGGGTTGCGACACGCTCACCACCGCAGACCTTACAAAGCGTGAAAAGTCGTTATCGTTCGAAGTAGGCACAGGCGCGTTCTCAAGCTGTATCAACCTTGCTTCCGTCACCTTGCCCGACAACACCCAGATTTCGGACGCAAAAATCGACGACGGCGCGTTCTACGGCTGTCTTTCGCTCGCTACCGTGAACGTTTCGGACAATTTTAACGAAATCGGCGAATATGCTTTCGCTTTCTGCGCGTCGCTTAATAGCTTTACCGTACCCGAAAAGGTAAAGGTAATCAACGCGTCCACCTTCTACGCGTGCGAAAAGCTGAATACGGTTTCCTTCAACGGAACCGCCGTAAGAAGCATTATGGACTCCGCGTTTGCCGATACCGCGTTGAGTTCGGCAAATCTCAGCGCGCAGACCACGTTGAGATACGTCGGCAACAACGCGTTCGACAACACGGCAATAAGCAGAGTTTCTCTTCCCTCGTCGGTAAGTTATATCGGATACCATGCGTTCTATAACTGCGAAAATCTTACCACCGTCAACGTGCCCTTCCTGGGCAACACGATAAATTCCTCCACCTCCTCGGCGTTCACAGGAATTTACGGTATGAGCGGCGAAGACGAGCGCGCCCTTTCAGTAACCGTAGATAAGGTAGCAGACATACCCGATAACGCGTTCAACGGCTATGAAACGCTTTCATCTCTTACGATTAACTCCTTCGCGGATGAGGCTACATACTACGTTTACGAAGCGGACGGCATTACAGTAGATTATAAAATTGACGTCGAGCCCACTTACGAAATCGGCAACTCAGCTTTCTATAACTGTAAGGCGCTCTCTTCGGTAAGCATACCTTCAACTACCAAAGCTATAGGCAACTCAGCTTTCTACGGCTGTGAAGAGCTCAATTCGGCAACCATTCCCGAAAAGGTAGAATCCATAGGCAGCTACGCGTTCTACGGCTGCGATTCGATTTACGAGGTTGAAATACCCGCTTCCGTAGAATATATCGGCGGCGGCGCGTTCTACGATTGCAACAACCTTACCGGTGTGACGATAGGACAGCTTGACCGCCTGGTTGAAAACGAAGATTACGACTCGTCGTCTACTTCCGACCCCGTCGTTTACAAGTCGCTCGGCGCGCTGTCTAATTGGATGGACGTATCGGATCTTCGCACGGTTACCGTAAACAGCGCATATACTCTGCCCAATAATTTCCTTGACGGTGCAGAGTACGTTAATACCGTTTCCGTAACCTTCAACAAGCTCTCGTACGAGGGAAAAGACTACGAAGAGACCGCATCTATCGGCGCGTATGCGTTCAGAGATTGCATTAGGCTGAACTCCCTGACGTTGACCAACGCAGACAACCACATAGAAGAGATTGGCAGCTACGCGTTCTACCGCTGCAACTACCTGTCTTCGCTTACCTTGCCTGAAGGTCTGGATACGATAGGCAGCCACGCGTTCGACTACTGCACGAAGCTGTCCGAAATTACCATTCCCGAAAGCGTTTCGTCAGTAGGCAGCGGCGCGCTTGCCAACTGCTATAACCTGAAAACGCTCACGGTTAAAAACTACAGCTGGCTTGAGACCACCGAAACCGTTACCATGGTTAGCGAAGACCCTTCCGATCCCTATTCCGATATAGTTGAACAGGTTAGCTACTCATATGAATACAAATCCTTAGGTAGAATTAATACATGGTTCACGGGAACGGAAGAATACTTCACCTACACCACGGAATACTCAATGGGTTCAAGTTTAGGCTCGATATTCACACCCAATTCGCTTAAAACCATCACGCTTGATAACGTGTGCGTTCTCGGCGCGAACGCCTTGTCAGGCTTTGGCGGCGTCAAAACAATCAACCTTACGTTCGTAGACCAGATTAAGGTTCCCAACGAAGAGGTTTACTACGCAGAAATAGACAGCTATGCGCTTTACAACTGCGAGAATCTTGATACGCTGAATATCGAAGGCGCAGAATACATAGACACCATCGGCAACAGAGCGTTTATGAATTGCAAGAGCCTTGACCTTGACGTCGCTGCGTTTGAAGAACTTACCATGATAGGCGAGAACGCATTCTCTTATACCGCTATAGATTCGCTCACCTTCGGCGGACGCGTAATGTCTATCGGCAACTACGCTTTTGCATATTGCGATAACCTTGAAAAGGTAAACATCTCGGCAGCCCTTGCAAGCATAGGCAACATAATATTTATGGATTCGCCTGTAAAGGAACTGAATATCTGCAACTATGCAGGCGGCGCAATTAGCGACATTGCTTCACTCTTCTTCAATAGTTACAGCTACGCAACTTCCGACTGCGCGCTTGAAACGGTTACGATTACAGGACTTGAAAAGTTCTCAGATATCAACGCTTATGCGTTCCGCAATCTTAAAACCGTAAAGGTTATTTCGATTGACTATGCAGTTGACGCTGAAAATGCAGAAAAGGTAGTAATTGAAAGCACTCTGTTCAGCGGTTGCGATATGCTTACGAACGTATATCTGCCCGTAGCTGTAGAAAAAGTTTTCATTAAATCGACTCTTTCCAACTGGAACTCAAGCTACAGCGCACTGAACTTCAGCGCAACCGAGTACTATCAGCTGTCAAGCGCAACCACGGTTCCTTCGGAATACAACAATTACTGGTGCTATAATTTAGGTTCCGTTTCCGAGATTGAAGAACCCGCATACGCAACCAACGTTACGTATACGCTTAATCTCAACCTTGGCGAAACCGCTGTTTCCGTAGACATCCTTGCAGAAGACGGCATACTCACTCAGACCGCTATCGATACGGCTATAAATACTAAACTTGAAGAGCTTAAAACAGCCGCTGAAGAAGCAGGAACCGAACCCGCTTATACCGAATTTGCAAAGGAAGGATACTCCTTGCTCGGCTGGACCTTGTCCATCAGCGGCAAG
>JBJEUZ010000097.1:0-2638 GCA_051884095.1 Candidatus Coproplasma sp. | reverse complement strand
CCTTGCGTTCGTCATCGGCACAATCGGCGGTCTGCTGGTTGCAAAGATAATGTGTAAGGTAACTAAGGGCAAGATTAACCCGTTAATCGGTTCGGCAGGCGTTTCCGCAGTTCCTATGGCGGCGAGAATTTCCGAGGACGTAGGAAGAGAATACGACCCTCAGAACCATTTATTGATGCACGCTATGGGACCTAACGTAGCAGGCGTTATTGGTTCGGCAATTGCCGCTGGTATTTTGCTTGCGTGCTTCGGCGGATACGTTGACGGAACTGCCGTCACCGCCGCGGTTTCGTCCATTATCGCATAATAGGAGAAAATATTATTATGGAAGGAAAGAAAGTTTTAATTACTGATACTATATTGAGAGACGCTCATCAATCTCAGGCAGCTACGCGTATGACTTTTGAGGAGATGGAGCCCGTTCTTTCGCAGCTGGACGATATAGGCTACTATTCATTGGAAGCGTGGGGAGGAGCGACGTTCGATTCCTGCCTCAGATTTTTGAACGAGGACCCTTGGGAAAGACTTAAAAAATTAAAAAAATACCTTAAAAAGACCCCCATTCAGATGCTTTTAAGGGGACAGAACCTTCTCGGTTACCGCCACTATGCCGACGACGTGGTTGAAAAATTCATTGAAAAGTCAATCGAGAACGGCGTTGGCGTAATAAGAGTTTTCGACGCGCTCAACGACTCGAGAAACCTTGAATCTTCCATGAAGGCAATCAAAAAATACGGCGCGGGCGGAAAGTGCGTGTGTGAAGCGGCCATTTCCTACACGACCAGCCCCGTGCATACCACCGAATACTTTGTAAAACTTGCAAAGCAGTTGGAGGATATGGGCGCGGACAATATCTGCATCAAAGATATGGCTAACCTGTTGCTTCCCTTCACCGCGTACGAAGTAGTATCAAAGTTAAAGGCAGAGCTTCGACCCGAAACAAAAGTGCACGTTCACACGCACAACACTTCAGGTACGGGCGATATGATCAATCTCATGGCAATTCAGGCAGGCGCGGACATCGTTGACTGCGCGCTCTCGCCCCTTGGAAACGGTACTTCAAACCCTGCAACCGAACCTTTGGTTGCTACACTGAAAGGAACGCCTTACGATACTGGAATTGATATTGCTAAGCTGCTTCCCATAGTCAAGCACTTCAACGGCGTTGCCGAAAAACTTGAAAAGGAAGGCGTTCTCAATCCTAAAGTAAGAAAGGTTGATATAAATACTTTAATATATCAGGTGCCTGGCGGTATGCTTTCGAACCTTATGAATCAACTTAAGCAAGCAGGCAAGGAAGATAAACTTATGGAATGTCTTGCTGAGGTACCTGTAGTAAGAAAGGACTGCGGCTATCCTCCGCTTGTAACGCCTTCAAGCCAGATAGTAGGCACACAGGCAGTTTGGAACGTTTTACTCGGGAGATATAAGACAATTACCGCTCAGTACAAAGATTTGATGCTGGGAAAATACGGCAAAGTTCCGGGCGAAGTCAATCCCGAAATACTTAATATGTGCACCAAAAACGGAGAGGAAGTGATTACCTGCCGTCCTGCCGACCTTCTGTCAGACGAAATGGACGAACTTACCGAAAAGGTAAAATCCGAAGGTTTCTACGAAAAGGAAGAAGACGTTCTGTCGTATGCGCTGTTCCCAGAAGTTGCAACAAACTTCTTTAAGTGGCGTAAGGCAAAAAACGAGGGGATAGACAAAGATATGGCTAATAACCCCGATAAGGTTTATCCCGTTTAATAATTAAAAAAAATTAATGCGGCGGAGCTTTTGCCCCGCCGCATTTAACGGACACAGTATGAAAGTTGCAGTAATTGGCGCAGGCGCTTCTGGTCTTATGGCGGCGTTTACCGCCGCAAAAAACGGAAACGACGTAACCGTCTTTGAAAAAAACGAAAAAGCGGAAAGAAAATTTATATTACGGGCAAGGGCAGGTGCAATTTTACAAACGACGTGCCGCCTGAAGAATTTATTAATAACGTAGTAAATAACCCTAAATTTTTGCTCAGTTCAATATACGCTTTCCCGCCCGAAAGATGTATAAGATTTTTCGAGGAAGGGGGAATGCCCGCAAAGGTAGAGCGCGGCAACCGCGCTTTTCCCGTATCGGATAAGGCTAGCGACGTTACCCGCTGTCTTGAAAAATATTGTAAATCTGTTGGCGTTAAGTTCAAATTTAATACTGAAATTACAAAAATACACAATATAAATAGTACTATGTTTGACATAGTAAGTCAAAACGAGAGCTTTACAGCTGATAAAGTAATTATCTGCACGGGCGGAATAAGTTATCCATCTACAGGTTCGACAGGCGACGGATACAAATTTGCTCAGGCGGCTGGGCATAAGATAATTCAGCCAAAGCCAGCGCTATGCGGTCTTAACCTTGCGGGTAATTTTTATAAAGAAATGCAGGGGCTTTCTTTAAAGAACATCAATCTTTCGGTATATCGCGGAAGTAAGCTGATTGCATCGCAATTCGGCGAGCTTTTGTTTACGCATTTCGGAATATCTGGTCCAACTGTTCTTACGGTGTCAAGTTTAATCAATAGGCTCAATTTGCGCGAATTGAAGTTATCGCTGGATTTTAAGCCTGCGCTCTCCGAAGAACAACTCGACAACAGGC
>JBJEUZ010000096.1:0-12211 GCA_051884095.1 Candidatus Coproplasma sp. | reverse complement strand
TGGTGAAGTCCGTCGGAATACCTTCTGCCCTGCATAAGACGGCCTGTAAATTCGTCCACTATCATAATTTCGCCGTCCTCGGTGACGATATAGTTTTCGTCGCGGGCGAACAGCTCGTGAGCCTTCAGGGCCTGCTGAATGTGGTGGTTCAATTCGGCGTTTTCGATATCGCCCAGGTTCTTTATTCCGAAGAATCTTTCCGCCTTTTCCGCACCCTTTTCGGTGATGGTTACGCTCTTATCCTTGCGATCGATGATATAGTCCCAGTTTTCCATATCCTTGCGGATAGCTTCGAGCTGGGCGTTGACCTTTTCTTCCTCCTCGGTCAAAGTCGCGTTCTTCTTTTTGCGTACGGGAACGCGGTTTTCCGCCTCTTTCATATCGTCGTCGAAACCGCCGTGCAGTCCGCGAACGAACCTGTCTACCTGAACGTAGAGCTGCGAGCTTTCGCCGCCCTTGCCTGAGATTATGAGGGGGGTACGCGCTTCGTCGATTAAGATGGAGTCGACCTCGTCAATTATACAGAAATTGAGCTCGCGCTGAACCATTGAAGCAATGCTGGTTTTAAGGTTGTCCCTTAAATAGTCGAAGCCGAGTTCGTTGTTTGTGGCGTAGATAATGTCGCACTTATAGGCGTCCTGTTTGCCTTGTCGTCCATACCGGGAACTATAACGCCGCAGGTGAGACCCATAAACTTGTGAACCTTGCCCATCCATTCGGCGTCGCGCTTTGCAAGGTAGTCGTTTACGGTGACGATATGAACGCCCTTGCCGGTGAGCGCGTTGAGATATGCGGGAAGGGTAGAAACCAGCGTTTTACCTTCGCCCGTGCGCATTTCTGCAATTCTGCCCTGATGGAGGCATATGCCGCCGATTATCTGGACGTGGAAGTGCTTCATTCTGAGCACGCGCCAGCTTGCCTCCCTGAGCGCTGCGAAGGCGTCGTACAATATGTCGTCCAGAGTTTCGCCGTTTGCAAGGCGGGCCTTTAAAATTCCCGTCTGGCTCTTGAGCTCTTCATCGCTCATTACGGCGTATTTAGGTTCGAGCTCCTCAACCTTTTTCGCCATTTTATCCAGCTTTTTTAAAGCTCTGCGGCTGTCGGAGTTCGCAAGATATTTAATAAGTCCCATTTTTTCTTATTCCTTTATTCGGCGCGAAAAGCGCATAATACTAGAGTTTAATCATATACCATTTTACTATATTTTTAGCCGTATGTAAACGCGTTTATCTAAAATTTTTGTAAATTTTTGCAAATAATTTACGCTGAACGTTAAAGCACCGCGCGCCGTCGGCGCGCGGTGCTTTAATTATCGCTTTTAATCCGCGTTTATATCCATAAAATCGAACTTTGTTACGTCGAAAAGACCTGTATCGAGCAGCTTTACCTGAGGTATAACCGCAAGCGACAGGAACGCAAGCGACATAAACGCTTCCTGATTTCTGTCTACGCCCATAGCGTACGCCCGTTCTATCAGCTCCTTGCTGTCGCGCTGTAAGCTCTCCGCGTCGCGCGAGGACATAAGTCCGCCTATATCCAGCGTGAGCGAATGTATTTCGCCGCTATTTTTATCCACAATGACCATACCGCCGCCTATTTCCGCAAGGCGGTTGGCTGCCTTTGCCATACTTTCGTTGTCGTCGCCGAGAAGAATTATATTGTGCGAATCGTGCGCAATGGTTATGCCCATGGCACCGCCCTTGAAGCCGTAGCCCTTCAATAAGCCCTTGCCTATGTTGCCGGTATACTTGTGCCTTTCGACCACCGCCATCTTTAACACATCGGTTCCCTCGATCTGAACGTCGCCGTTTTCAGACTTTATCTCCATAACCTCGCAACCCGTAACCACGTTGCCGGGCAGAATGGTCATCACGTTCGCCTTTTTGCCCTTCAGCGTAAGTATAAAGTCGTCCGCATTTACGGGATTGATGTGAACGGTGTTTAAAACCTCTTTCGGGAGATAGCGCTTGGAGGTATCGAAGAGGGGCTTTCCGTCCTTAGCCACAAGTTTGCCGTCCTTGAACACGTACTTTGCATTGAAGCCCTTGAGGTCGTCGACGACAACCATATCGGCAAAGCGGAAGGGCGCTATGGCGCCGCGCCACTTGAGATTGTAGCACTCTGCGGCGTTCAGCGTTGCGATTGTAACCGCCCATATCGGGTCGAGCCCGCCTGCAACCGCGCATCTTAACGCGTCGTCTATATGTCCCTTTTCCTTCAGGTCGGCGGCGTGTCTGTCGTCGGTGCACATCAAGAACCTGCGCATATTCGCGGCGTTGACCGCCTTGGAGTTGGAAACAAGGTTGCGCGTGGATGAGCCGTGACGAAGGTGCACGTATACGCCCTTTGAAATCTTTTCGTCTATTTCCGCAACGTTTACGCACTCGTGGTCGGTAACTATTCCGCCGCACAGGTATGCGTTCAAGTCCTTGTCGGTAACCGAAGGCGCGTGCCCGTCGATTATCTTTCCGGCGTCGTGCGCCGCTTCCAGCTTTTTCAATACGTCGGGGTCGGAGAACATAACCCCGGGGAAATTCATAAACTCGCCCAAGCCGAACACGTAGGAATTGCCGATATTTTGCTGAATATCCTTGCCTGCAAGAATTGCGCCGCTGGTTTCGAACGGGGTTGCGGGCACGCAGGATGGAAGCTGAACCTTAACGTCCAGGGGAAGATTTTCGGAAGCCTTTGCAATATACTCCGCGCCCGCCATTCCGCAAACGTTGGTTATTTCGTGAGGGTCGGCGATAATCGTAGTAGTTCCGCGTGGAACTATGAGCGAAGCGAACTCCTCGGGAGAGAGCTGGGAGCTTTCGATATGAACGTGAGCGTCGATATAGCCGGGAACGACGGTTAGCCCGCTTACGTCAATCTCCTCCGCGCCCGAATAGTCGCCTATACCTACTATCCTGTCGCCGACTACGGCTATGTCGCCCCTCTCTATCGAGCCGTTGAACACGTTTACGTAACTTGCGTTCTTTAACACCAGATCGGCTTTTACTCTGCCCGCCGCGGCGTTGATGAATTTTTCAAGCATAAATTTACCCCTTTAAAATTTTATTTGTACGTTTCCGTCGGGAAACTCGGTTTTATATCTGAGCGCGACAACCTTTTTGACCGTGGATATATCCGCGCGTTTTAAAGGTTTGCCCTTTACGTTGCGCATTTCGATAGGTATATCTTCGGTGTTGACTTCGGCAACCGAATTGTCGTCGTTTATGACCGCCAGGGCATAAGGCACGGTTACGTAACCTGCAAACAGCACGGTAGATTTGGAATCGGTAATCATTACGCCCTTTCTACCCCTTGAAAGAGGGTCTATGAGCGAGGATATGACGCGCTTGAACGTGCCCTGTTCGGTGACTATTATAATTTCGCCCTCGCCGTTAATCTGCGTAGCGAAAATAACCCTGTCGCCGCTGTCCACAGCCATGCCCCTTACGCCCGAAGCTATTCTGCCCTGCGAAGGAACTTCGTCCTTGTCGGCGTTCAGGCAAATGCCGTTTTGGGTTACGAAGCACATTGTGGAAAGCTCGTCCTCGACAAAGGTTTCAACGTTTACCACCTCGTCGCCCGTCTTGAGTTTAATTGCGGGATATACCTGCTTTTGCAGGCTGTATTCGCTCCATGCCGTGCGCTTGACCGAGCCGTCCTTTGTGAAGAACAGCAGGTCGCCCTGCGGCAAACCTTGGGTTATATCGAAAATCTTTACGGGAATTTCGCCGTTGAGCGCGGCGTCGTACACCGATTTCAACTTTATTCCACCCGCCCTGAAATCGACGTCGTCGAACTCCTCTAAATTCAGCCGCACAACGTTGCCGTAGTTGGTGAACGCGAGCGCGACTCCGTCCGACTTGGAAAGGACCGTATGTCTGAACATAATATCCTGCTTTGCGGAGGGTGCAAGCGGCTTTTTGAATTTTGCGTCGAAGTCCGCCTTCTGCATAAATTTCAGGTTGTCGTTTGCGGTTATCGCAAGCACCCAATCTGTGGAAGGGCGCTTTACGTCCTGACGGTAAACGTTTATATCTTCCGCGCTCTGCACAATCTCGGTCCTTCTGGGGCAGGGGTACTTGCCCTTAATTTCGCGCATTTCGCGCTTGACTATACCCATCTGCCTATCCTTGCTGGCAAGAATAGCTTTGTATTCCTCAATCTTTGCCTTGAGCTGAGCAAGCTCGTCTTCCAGCTTGCCTATCTCCAGCTTTGTCAGGCGGGCAAGGCGCAAATCGAGAATTGCCTGTGCCTGACGTTCGGAAAGCGAGAACCTTTCCATCAGTTTTTTTCTGGCTTCGGCTGTGGACTGCGACTTTTTGATTATTTCGACCACCTCGTCGATATTGTGAACGCCGATAATCAGACCTTCCAATATATGACAGCGGGCTTCCGCTTCTTTAAGGTCGTACTTGGTTCGGCGGATGATTACCTGACGCTGATAGTTGACGTAGTATTTTAATATGTCGAGCAAGCCCAGCTGCTGAGGTTTACCGCCCGCAATGGCAACCATATTGATGCCGAAGGTGCACTCCAGATCGGTATACTTGAACAGGTACGAAAGAATCGCGTCCACGTCCGCGTCCTTTTTACAGGCGATTACCGCGCGCATGCCCTGTCTGTCCGATTCGTCGACTATATCGACTATGCCAGAAAGCAAATCCTTTTTGTCCTCTTTGAGGAGCATAATCTTGCGGAGAAGCTCCGCCTTGTTGGTCTGATAGGGAAGCTCGGTAAAGACAATCAGCTTTTTGCCGTAGTCGCCCTGTTCAACCGAATATTTTGCGCGCAGCGTGATTTTGCCCTTGCCCGTCGCGTACGCCTGCTTAAGCTCGTTCGCTATGATATATCCGCCCGTCGAAAAGTCGGGGCCGGGGATATATTTCATCATTTCGTCAAGGGATATGTTGGGTTTATCGATATAAGCGCACGCGCCGTCTATCACTTCGCCAAGGTTGTGAGTGGGGATATTCGTGGCAAGGCCGACCGCGATGCCGTTAGCGCCGTTTACTAACAGATTGGGATATCTGCCGGGAAGGATATCGGGCTCGAGCAAGCTGTCGTCGAAGTTGAACGAAAATGGCACGGTCTCCTTGTCCAGATCGCGCAAGAGCTCCAGGGCGAGCGGCTCTAAACGCGCTTCGGTATACCTCATCGCCGCGGCGGGGTCGCCGTCCACCGAGCCGAAGTTGCCGTGACCGTTGACCAGGGTCAGGCGCATATTGAAGTCCTGCGCCATTCTTACCATTGCGTCGTAGACCGAGCTGTCGCCGTGAGGATGATACTTACCCATACAGTCGCCGACTATGCGCGCAGACTTCTTGTGCGGCTTGTCGGGGGTGAGCCCCATCTCTATCATCGTGTAGAGTATGCGGCGCTGAACGGGCTTGAGTCCGTCCTCTACGCGCGGCAGAGCTCTATCCAGAATTACGAATTCCGCATACGGGAGCATTGAAGAGGGCATAACCTCTTCCAAGGGGGTTGCAAACACGTTGCCCTGAGGTATAGCCGTCTGAAAAGAATCGTTGGTGTTCTTCTTAGCCATCAGTCTTCAACCTCCGCGTTCTTAGTAAAGTTTACCTTTTCGATAAAGCCGTCCACCTTATTGAAGTTTGCGTTTTCGGCAAGAAACTGCTTTCTGCCCTCCACCTTGTCGCCCATCAGCATTTCAATCATTTCCGCGGCGGCGGCGGTGTCCTCCACCGTTACCTGAATCAGGTTGCGTGTGGCGGGGTTCATGGTCGTATCCCACAGCTGGTCGGCGGACATTTCGCCAAGCCCCTTGTAGCGCTGAATCTGATAGCCCTTGCCAACCTTTTTAATCTTTTCGTCCAGCTCTTTATCGTCGTAGGCGTACTCCGTAACGTCCTTTTTGTAGACCTTGTAGAGGGGCGGCATTCCGATATATACGTAGCCCGCCTTTACCAAATCGCGCATATATTTAAAGAAAAAGGTGAGGAGTATGCAGCGTATGTGCATGCCGTCCTGGTCGGCGTCGGACAGAATTATTACCTTTTTATAGCGGGTCTTTTCCACCTCGAACGAGCGGTTGAATCCCGCGCCTATCGCCGAAACGAGCGTCTTAATTTCCTCGTTCTGCAGAGCCTGAAGAGCGGATTTTTTCTGCACGTTGAGCGGCTTACCCCTTAGAGGAAGTATGGACTGATACTGCCTTACCCTTGCCTGCTTTGCCGTGCCGCCCGCAGAGTCGCCCTCGACTATGAACAGTTCGTTCATATCGGGATTCTTGCCAGAACACGGCGCTAGCTTGCCTATAAGATTGAGTCCGTCGTTTTCAGACGCCGCCTTTGCCACGTCGCGCTCGGCGCGGTGCTTTATTCTGTCGTCGGCGGCGAATTTCGCCTTCTTTGCAATCTCGTCGAACACCGCCTTATTGCCGCGCACGCCCATCAGCTTTGCCAGTCCTTCGGTTACCGCCTGTTCAACGGGCGCCTTTGCTTCGGGATTGCCCAGCTTGGTCTTGGTCTGACCTTCGAACTCCACGTTGTTCATCTTGACGGTGAGAACGGCGGTCAAGCCCTCCTTTACGTCGTCCGCGACGAACGCGGGTTCCTTTGCCTTCAATACGCCGTTGGAACGCGCGTACTCGTTGATTGCCTTTAAAAGTCCGTTATGGAAGCCGGTTTCGTGATAGCCGCCCTCGACGGTAGATATATTGTTGACGAAGGAATACAGGCTCTCCTCGTCGTCCTTGGTGTGGGAAAGGGCGAACTCTATCTTGATTTTGCCCGCAGGCGCGCCCTTTACCTGAATTTCCTTTTCGGCGCAGTAGTACAGGGGATTCGCATAGAGCGGAGTCTTTCCGTCGTTGAGATAGTTGACGAAGTCCACAAGACCGCCGTCAAACTTGAACACGACGGGTTCCCTCGGCGGCAGAGGTATCTTTTTGAACGTGACCTCATCGCCCTCGTCCGCGGCGACCTCCTCCATTCTGAATTGCTCCCTCAGGTCGTAAAAATCAATCTCTACGCCCTTATTTAAAAAGGCGAGCTCCTTAAGTCTTTTAGATACGGTTTCGTAGTTCCACTCCACCGTTTCAAATACCCTTTTATCGGGCATAAAGCGCACGTAAGTGCCGCGCTTTACCGTCTTTTCGCCCGTGTCCTCTAGGGGGGAATCGGGTATGCCGCACAGCCACCTGCCGCGGCGCGAATCGTACCTGCTGGTAAAGCCCATCTTAAACACCGTCTTGCGGTAAACTTCAACCTTGAGCCATTCTGAAAGGGCGTTGGTGACCGAAGCGCCCACGCCGTGCAGACCGCCGGAATAGGCGTAGTTTTCGCTGTCGAACTTGCCGCCCGCGTGCAGCTTTGTAAATATTAATTCCACGCCGCTCATCTTCGCCTTGGTATTTACGTCCGTAGGCATTCCGCGTCCGTTGTCCTCAACCGAGGCGGAGCCGTCGGCGTGAAGCGTTACTATTATTTTATCGGCATAGCCGTTTGCCGCCTCGTCTATGGCGTTGTCGACAATTTCCCACAGAATGTGGTGAAGCCCCTTTACGCCCGTAGAGCCGACGTACATGCCCGGGCGAACGCGCACGGCTTCAAGCCCTTCCAAAATTTTTAGGTCGTTTGCGTTATAACTCTTTTCTGACATATCTTTTTCCGTTCCGTATTATTAAAGCCTGTCTGCCGATTAAACCTGACTGCCGAATGTTACGGCAAACAATATCCGCGCAAAGCGCAATCGCGCCGCAAAAGCGCGCAATAAAGCACTATACCTTTTAAATTATACCAGATATTGTGTTAAATTGCAAGGATTAAACACATTTTTTTTATCGTAGCCTCTTTACGATTATCAGGCGACAGGCGCGCTGATTTTATCGTAGCAAAAGCTCATTGCTACGCAATCGGCAACTGTTTTCAAACATAAAAAAGCGAGGTCGAAAATTCAGCCTCGCTTACGTTTTATTCTGTTATTTAAGGTTCCGCACCTATAGTAATTACGGGTTGAGGCGGGATATCTTCAAGCGTCTTGTTCTGATAGTACAAAAGCAGCGCGATTGCGTTTGCAGCTATTATTATCACGTCCATTTCGGTGCGTTGCCAGATGCGCACGGTGTCGGTCATATCCACCCTGATATAGCCGTATTCCTTGCCGTACACCGAAATGCGCGCGTAGAAGGCGGAAATTATTCCCTGTTCCTTCATCTCTCTTACGGCAAGATTGCCGTAGTCCTTGTCGTCAAGGTCGGCAACTTTGTTGAACTGCGCAAAGCCGGTGTTGTTCATTAAAGCCCTTAAACTTTCGTAGTTGACGTGCTTAAACTCCTTTTGCTTTGCCAGAGCGTGAACAACCTGAAAATTTATGCCGTTTTGCAGCTCTATGCTGACGTGGTCGAACATATAGTACGCAACCAAGTGCTTGACCAGCGAGGAAATACTTTCAACCAGATCCTCCGTTTCGGTGAGATAATTGAATACGCTGGAACACAGGTGCATGCTGGAATAACTCTTCTCGCGCGTGGCCTTGATATCTATATCCTTATGCTTGGATTCAAGGTAGATTATAAAGCAGTTTCTGCCCTTCATCTTGCCGCGGTAAAGCGCCTTGTCGGCAAGCTCTAAAAGCTCGTCGTAGGTGCAGGCGTTTAAAGGATAGCGCGATATACCCATAGTTACGGTTATTGAAAGACCGGTAAGCCCTTCCAGCTTGATGGAAGCTATATCCATATTTATGCGGTGACCAATCTCCCATATATCCTTATATTCGGTGATGCCTTCCAGCACGATAATAAACTCGTCGCCGCCGTACCTGCCCACAACGCCGTCCGTGCCGATTTTGTCGCGTATGTAATGTGCCGTAGCCGCCAGAACCTTATCGCCCGTCTTGTGTCCGAACGTATCGTTAACCGTCTTGAAATTATCCACGTCCACCATGGCAAGGCAGAACGGAATCTTTTTGCGCAAAAGATGATTTACGTAGCCGATTATAGTTTCACGGTTAAGCAACCCCGTAAGGTTATCGCAAGAGTGATTAAGATTTTTTTTGCTGAAATATTCAAAGTTTCTTACGATTTCCTCTAATTCCATTTTCCCTTTCCTTATCACGGTGCGCTTTTCTGCACACTAACTCCTAATTATTCTACTATGAATTTTGCCTATTGTCAATAGTCAATCCGAGATTTATCCGACAAAAAAGGTAGGTAATCGCTAATTTTCGTAATTACCTTAATAACAATAATAAGTCGCCGTTCTTTAAGCGTAAAAATAACGGGCGGCAAGTTTGCCGCCCGTATATTTTTAAGGTATTGAAAAATCAATGCGAAAGAAAATAATTATTTGTCGTTTGATTTAAATTATTTTCATCCGACAATTTTGCGCTTTTAACCCTCAACGCCTTCAGGACTTGCTCTTTTTCTTCTTGCTCTTTTCGGGTTTATCGAGTTCTATCATATCGATATCGCCCTTGTCCTTTGGCTTGACAATGAACAGAACCACAAGGGCTATAAGGCACACGCCCGAAACGCTGAGCAGGATGATTGAAACCATATTGTTTTCAATCCAGTTGTCCTCGCCGTAAATTTCGTCTGCCTTTGCAGAAGCTCGGATAACCATAAACTTTTCGGTCACCTGATTGGTCAGACCCGTATCGGTAAGTTTGAGCCTTATGACGTAGAGCTCGGAAGCCGATTGAGGAACGAAGGTTACGTTGCTTGTATTCCAGTTGTAGGCAGACTGCGTTTCATAATCTTCGTCGTTTTCGTGCAGGGTGGAAGCAGGTCTTATAGTAGTGAAATACTTTCTCGTTTCGACGTTGTTGAACAGCTCTTCTGCGGTTTCAACCAGGTCGTCGTAGTCAAGCACCGCGTCCTGATTTTCTGCGTAATACTTGTCGCGGTCGAATACGTACAGCGAATATTCGGTCTTGTACGAGCCCGAAACGCCCTGAATATCGAACGACGCGTTGTTATAGGTCGTGCCCACGTAGCCGATTTTCTGCGTGCCGGGGTCCTCGACGGTTGCCGACTTGTAGGTTACGGGGAACTCGAAGAAGGGCAGCAGGTCCGCATATTCCTTATCCCAGATTTTGGACTTGTCAAGCTCTTCGTATACGACGTTACCCTCGGCGTCCACAGACGCTGGATAATACATTCCGTTACCCGCCGCGTCGGTCGCATAAATGGTGAAGCGGTAGGTCGCGTTCGCCTCGCTTAGCGCGATGGAAAGATTGTTGTATACCAGCGAGGTGTTAGAACCCGTACTGCCGGAGCTGTAATATATCGAATATTTAAGGTCGGTATAGCCGCCGAGATTGTCGGTTATATATCCCGCAAAGTCGGGAAGGTAGAAATAGCTGTCGGAACCGGCGTGCAGTATTCCGTCCTCGGTCTGCTCTGAAATCGCCTGATTGATTTTTTCCTGATAGCTACTCTTTATCTCTTCGATTGCCGCCTTGTACTCCGCCAAAGACGAAGCGCCGCGCGCATAGGTTGCGCCCTCGTTATCTTCTACTATTCTTATAAAGCTGCAGGACGCGGTTTCGCCTTCCTTCAGGTCGGCGACGTCCACCTTGTACTCGTCGGAGACGTACCAGTCGAGGAACACGTCCGTCGTCTGCGCGTCGGAAGTATTCTTGTCCTTCAACGTTATATATACCTTTGCCAAGCCGTAGGTCTTGTATCCGTCGACTTCTTCTATGCCGTTTGCCCCCACGTTGGGAACGTAGGTGTAGTGGTCGCGAAGCAGCCTTACCGTAGAGGACGAACTTATCGCCTTGAACAGATCGTGAGATTCAAGATCCTCTTCGTTTTCGAACTGTTCGCGGGTGAGCACGTAATAGTTTTCCACCTGACGGGTCGTAGTGGTTACCACGTCGATGACCGTGTAGCTTACGTCTATCGTGCCGCCGTGAGTGAAATAGTTGACGTTGGAGTCGAGGCAGAGCACGGGAGCGACGTTATCGAGAATATGACCGCCCGAGACGTTGCCCTCGGTATCGACGTCGGCGTCGAAGACTTCAAAGCTCTGACCGTTGATTGAATACATAACCATTCCGGCTACGGGAGAGCCTTCCGCACCCTCGGCGAATTTTGCCGAGAAGGTCAGAGGGGTTACTGCCGCCGAGCCCGACGAAACGAACTTGGAATAGTTTTGAGCCACGTTTTTGAAGTATCCTTCGGATTGTCCGTTTATCAGAAGTTCGTAGCTGCCCGCAGAATAAGCGCCGAAAGAAATTTCAATCCTGTCGTTTTTGGGAAGAGTAACGTCTGCTTCAGCGTCGTCAGCCAGATCCTCGCTCTGCGAAACGTAAAGATTGATTACGTCGCCTTCGGGCTTGAAAATCAAAAAGTTTTCAGAAATCGAGTCTTTTGTCTTTGTATACTGCTGGGACTGGAATTTTACAGTATAACTTTCGAAATCGGTCTGTTTAAAGCCGATTTCCATACTGAAAGTCTTATTTACCGACCCCTGCTCCTCGTCCGCTTCGAACCAGCTGTAGGCAAGGCTCTTGCGGAAGGTTACGGTTTCGTCCGTTTCAATTAAAAAGTATGCGAAGTCGTGCGTTTCATCGCCCGAGGTTTCGCGGGTTACCGCAATTTCCGCTCCGTCAACGGCAGTATAGAAAACGTTGGTGCCGTCTAAAATTTCACTTCTGCCCTCTTCTTCCGCAGCGTAGGTTACAAGCGAAAATGCGGACGCCGATACCGCCAGCGCGGCAGTCAGCGCCAATAAAGAAATCTTTGTCTTTGTCATATTTGTTGATGCCTTTCGGATATTTTGCGCATCGCGCGCGCCGTACGGTAGACCCGTACAGCAAAATAATACTATAATATAATGCCGTTGTCAATCAGTTTTGATTTTCTTCGGCTCATTTTCACAACAAAAAAGCCGCGTCGTACATTAAATCTTTAAATTATACGTTTATTTCAAAGTTGTTCCAGGGACGCTCATCGCGCGGGGGTTCGATGGCAAAGCGCAGCTTTTCGCCCGTAGTGGGATGAGAAAAGCGCAAAGAATACGCCCAGAGCGCAAGTTTACCCTTAACCGCCTTTTCGCCGCCGTAGCGCATATCGCCGTAAAGCGGACAGTTTATCGCCGCCATCTGCACGCGGATCTGATGGGTCCTGCCCGTATGCAGTTTAATCTCGGCAAGGCTCAAGGCGCCCTTTTCTTCGACTACGGTATAGTCGAGCGAGGCGAACTTTGCGCCCTCCTCAGACTGAGTGCACACGTAGACCGTGTTGTTTACC
>JBJEUZ010000095.1:0-2734 GCA_051884095.1 Candidatus Coproplasma sp. | reverse complement strand
AAAACGTTTGACAAACGGTAATAAAGTGTTGTATTATAACTTAGCAAGCAAAGGTTAACCCCTTTCGCCTTACGCTTAAAGCAGTATGGCAAATTAAGTTTTCAACAGTAAAAGCTGTATGAATTTTTAACGGGTTACTTTGCGTAGCCCGTTTTATTTTTGAAGAGAGGTATATGGCTATTAAAGACTTGTATCAGGTTAACGACGCTATAAGGGACAAAGAAGTTAGGCTCATCGGCGAAGATGGACAGATGGTTGGCATTATGTCGTCGTCTCAGGCGCTTAAGCTTGCTATCGAAGCAGATTTGGACCTTGTCAAAATTTCTCCTACGGCTAACCCGCCCGTTTGCAAAATTATGGATTATTCCAAGTTTAAGTATGAACAGGCAAAAAAGGATAAGGAAAACCGTAAAAACCAGACGGTCATCGAAATTAAGGAAATTCGCCTTTCAATGACCATTGACGTTGGCGACATAGCTGTAAAAACCAAGCAGTGTTTAAAATTCCTTGAAGCAGGAAACAAAGTTAAGGTTTCTATTAGAATGAAGGGAAGAGAAAACGCAAGGGCTTTTCAGGGTGTAAAAGTTATGGAAGACTTTTTTGAAGGCTTAGGCGGTAAGGCCGTGCTCGATAAAAAGCCTGCGGCTGAAGGCAGAATGATTACTATGATGCTTTCGCCTGCAAAACAATAAATTAGAAAATATCATCGGAGGATAAATAAAATGCCTAAACAGAAATCACATAGCGGTTCTAAGAAGCGCTTCTGGCTGACTGCAAGCGGTAAGGTTCAGAGACCTCACGGCGGCAAGAACCACAAGGCTGAAACCAAGAACAGAAAGAGAAAGAGAAATTTGCGTCAGAATACGCTTGTTTCGTCTACGCAGGAATCCAACGTAAAAGCGATGATTCCCTATAAGAATTAAAGGAGGACTGAATAATGCGTATTAAGAGAAGTGTAAACGCTTTAAAGAAGCGTAGGAAGATATTCCGCCTTTCCAAGGGCTATTTCGGCAACAAGTCCAAGTCTTACAGAATCGCTCGCGAAGCGGTTATGAAGTCTTTGAACTATGCCTTCGTCGGCAGAAAGCTCCGCAAGCGCGATATGCGCTCGCTGTGGATTGCACGTATCAACGCAGCAGCAAGAATAAACGGACTTTCCTATTCCAAGTTCATGCACGGACTTAAGGTTGCCGGCATCAACCTCAACCGCAAGGTACTTGCAGACCTTGCAGTAAACGACGCCGCAGCTTTCGCTGCACTTGCCGAAAAGGCTAAGGCTGCCGTTTAAGCAAAAATTCAACGCGGGTAGTCTGCTCAAAGCGGCTACCCCGATTTACTGTATATGGCGATAACTTCCCGAGCAAATCCGCTGGTAAAAAAAATAGCCTCGCTCTCGGATAAAAAATTCCGCAGGGAGTACGGCGAATACGTTGTAGAGGGCACAAAGCCCGTCAAGGAATGTATAAAGGCGGGGTTTGAAATAACCGCTCTGGTCTGTACACCCGATACCGCGGAAGAGTTTGTAAACGCAATACCCGTTTCGGAGGACGTGTTCAAACATATTTCTTCCGAAAAAACTCCGCAGGGCGCGCTTGCTACCGTAAAAATTCCCGATACGTCGGTTGTTCCCCCCAAGGGCAACTGCTTGCTCTTAGACAGGCTACAGGACCCGGGAAACCTCGGCACAATCATCCGTACGGCAAACGCCGCAGGCTACGAAGATATCTATCTTTTAAACTGCACCGACGCATTTTCGCCAAAGTCGGTAAGGGCAAGCATGAGCGGAATTTTCTTCGTTCGCCTGCATACGGGCAGCAAGGAAGAGATTTTTGCCGCGCTTGAAAATACTCCGCTCATCTGCGCGGATATGTGCGGCGAGGACGTCTTTTCGTTCCGCTCTCCCGAAAAATTCTGCCTCTGTATTGGCAACGAGGGCAGGGGCGTAAGCGAAGAGATTACGTCCAGGTGCGCGTACACCATCGGAATACCAATGCGCAAGACTTGCGAAAGTCTGAACGCCGCGATTTCTGCGGCAATAGCTATGTACACGTTAAAATACAGAAAATAAAAGAGGTGCAAATATGTCAGGACACTCCAAATGGCACAATATACAGGCAAAAAAAGGTAAGACCGACGCGGCGCGCGGCGCAATCTTCACCAAGATAGGCAGGGAACTTGCGGTTGCCGCAAAGTCCAACCCCAACCCCGAAACCAACAGCAAACTTGCTGACGTAATAGCCAAGGCTAAGGCTGCCAATATGCCAAACGACAACATCAAGCGTTCCATAGCAAAGGCTGCGGGCGAGCTTTCGGGCAAGGACTATAAGGAGCTCACCTACGAAGGCTACGGCGTTGCAGGTTCCGCGGTCATAATCAAAACCCTTTCGGACAACGTAAACCGTACTTCAGGCGATATTTCGTCCACTATGTCAAAGTGCGGCGGTCAGATGGGCAAGCCCGGTTGCGTAAGCTACCAGTTCGACAACAAGGGCGTAATCGTCATCGAAAAGACCGTAGCTTTGGACGAGGACACGATGATGGAATGCTGCCTTGAGGCGGAAGCGGACGACTACACGGTTGAAGAGGACGTCTACGAGGTCTATACCACTCCCGAAGCGTTTTCCAACGTCCGCAAATATTTCGAGGATAAGGGCGTAACCTTCCTTGAAGCGGAAATCAAAATGATTCCTCAGAACACGGTTACCCTTCCCGAAGACAAGTTGGCAACCTTCCT
>JBJEUZ010000094.1:0-2757 GCA_051884095.1 Candidatus Coproplasma sp. | reverse complement strand
CAGGCGTACGACCACAAAGCGCACGGGCGCGTTTATGGCGTTCGTCACTATCGAAGACGTGTACGGCTCTATAGAATGCGTTGCTTTCCCTGCGATTTACGAAAGAGTAAAGGCAGCCCTTGCAATGGATAAAATAGTAGCTATCAAGGGCAAGCTGGATTTGCAGGACGGCAAAGAACCTTCAGTAATTTTAGACGACGTAAAGGAGTTCGACGTAGAATCTTACGGGCAAAGCAGGGGCGGCGACGCACCCGCTAAAAAGGAAAAAAGGCGTCAGTCCATTCTTTGGCTTAACGCAACCGCGCTGTCCGACGAGGATTTCGACGATATGGTAACCATGCTTTCAAATTACGAGGGAAAAGTTACCTGCGCGATAGTCAGGGGGGATAAAAAGTATAAGTTGCCGTTCGGAATAAACTATTGCCGAGGTCTTTTGGCGGAGCTTTCGGGCTATATCTTCGAAAAAGATATCAAACTTGTAGAATAATATATATTTTTTTACAAAAAGGGTTGTAATTAAAAATTTTATCTGTTATAATAAAATACGGAAATGATGAGAATGGCTCATTGCGGCGTTTTAAGGGGGCAAGCGGAAGTTTTCCGCCCGCATGGGTATAAGTTCGGAGGAATTTTATTATGAAAAGAATAGGCTTGCTTACGAGCGGCGGCGATGCTCCCGGAATGAACGCCTGTATAAGGGCGGTGGTACGTACTGCGCTCTACTACGGTATGGAAGTTTACGGAATCGAAAGAGGCTATCAGGGTCTTATCGACGACGAAATGGTTTCTATGGAAATGCGTTCGGTTTCCGATATCGTTCAGAGGGGCGGCACTAAGCTCAGGACGGCAAGATGCCTTGAAATGCTCACCAAAGAGGGTCAGAAAAAGGCGGTAAAGACGCTTGAAGCAAGGGGAATCGAAGGTCTTGTTGTCATAGGCGGCGACGGTTCTTTCCGCGGCGCAAAGTGTCTTTCGGAAGAATACGGCATACCCACAATCGGTATTCCCGGAACTATCGATAACGACCTCGAATACACCGACTATACCTTGGGCTTCGATACGGCGGTAAATACCTGTATCGACATAATCAATAAGCTCCGCGACACAATGACCTCGCACGAAAGAATCTCCGTCGTCGAAGTTATGGGCAGACGTTGCGGCGACATCGCGCTCTACGCAGGTATTGCTTCAGGCGCGGAAATAATAGTCGTTCCAGAAGTAATCTTCGATTTGGACGACATAGTTATGCGAATAAACCGCTCGCGCGCAAACGGCAAGCACTCAAATATCGTCGTCGTTGCCGAAGGCGTTTGCACGGCTGAAGAATTTGCAAAACAGCTTCAATCGGTAACAACCTATTCGGTGCGTCCCACAACCATCGGTCACGTTCAGCGCGGCGGCTCGCCTTCGATGGCGGACAGAATGTTAGCGGCTCAGTTCGGCAATAAAGCCGTAAGGCTTTTAAACGAAGGCATAGGCAACCGAGTTGTCGGTATCCGCAAAAACGAAATAATAGATATGGATATTATCGAAGCGGTAAGTATGAAGAAGAAATTCAATTACGAGCTTTACGAAACCCTTCAGATGATATCGATGTAACCGTTACAAAAGCCGCTTAATTTTAAGCGGCTTTATTTACGGGGTAGGGGAAAATGATACTTTCAGTAATATTAAATCCGTGCGTCGACGTAAATATCGAGGTCGATTCACTCACCGTGGGTATGACCCACAAAATAATAAGTAAGCGCACGTTTTACACGGGTAAAACCGTAAACGTAGCAATCGGGCTCGCCCGCCTGGGCGCTCAGTCGTTCGCCACCGGCTTTATGTACGAGGACAACGGCAGGCTCTTTGAACAGGAGCTCCACCGCGAGGGCGTCGATTACAAATTGGTGTGGAACCGCGGCAGAGTAATCGAAAATTACAAATTCGTCGACGATAAGTCTATGCTGACAGAAATAAACGACGTTTCGTCCGAAATTTTGCCCGAAAAACAGGACGAACTGATAAAGTACGTCGCCGAAATTTCTCCGCAGTGCGAAGCGGTGGTGGTGGCGGGCGGACTTGCCGAGGGTATGACGGCAGACTATTACGCCAAAATTCTGCGCGCCGTTCCCGACGGCGTAAAAAAGATAGTGGACAGCGAGGGTGAAAGGCTTCTTCAGTCGCTGTCTGTCGGGGTTGACCTTGTAAAGCCCAACCTTGACGAGCTTCAGCGCACTCTTAAAATTAAGGTCAAGAACAGAACCGGCGCGGTTGAAGCGTGTAAAAAGCTGGTTTCGATGGGAGCAAAGATTGTCTTGCTTTCGCTTGGTAAACAGGGCGCAATAATTACGGACGGACAAAAGAGCTATTTTTGTCAGTCGATAAACGTTGCAATGAATTCAACGGCGGGCGCCGGCGACGCAATGGTCGCGGCGGCAACGCTCGCTCTTACGCGCGGAGATAATTTAACCGAAATTCTGCGTTGCGGAGTAGCCGCAGGGACAGCTGCGGTAACCCTGCCCGACAGCATTTCGTTCCGTAAGGAAAAGTACGAAGAAATTCTGTCAACGCTCGCCGTAGAAGAAATTTAGTCCAAACCCTTGATTTTTGACAAAAATCTGATATAATATATACATAAATCTATTCAGGAGAAAAACTATGTGGAACGAAAACGCGCCGCTCGCGCTATTGAAAGAGCTTCCTGCCGTGCTTAACGAGGCTAACCTTGCACGCATTCAGCAGGTTATAGATTACGATAAATTTATAAACAGT
>JBJEUZ010000093.1:0-2776 GCA_051884095.1 Candidatus Coproplasma sp. | reverse complement strand
TGGAATACGAAATAAGACGAGTAAAAGCGGCGGAAGTTGACGGCGCGATATTCCTTGCCTTTAAAACTTTTCTTGAATTCGAGGCGCCAGATTACGGCGAGGAAGGGGTAAAAACCTTCAGACGTGATTTAGTTGAAAATGCAGACTTTAAAAAGAACTGTTTAAACGGCACGAACAAAATCTGGGGCGCGTTCGACGGCGAAAAAATAGTAGGCGTAATAGGTATGCGCGGACGCTCGCACGTTACGATGGTTTTTGTGGATAAAAATTATCATCGACGCGGCATTGCTACTGCGATTTTTAAACGGATGATTGAAGATATAAGGGCGCAAGACCCTGATATTAAAAAAATTACGGTAAATAGCGCGCCTTACGGTAAGCCTTTTTATATGAATGCTGGCTTTAAGGCAACCGATACCGAGCAATTTCTGAACGGAATAAGATATACTCCTATGGAGTATGAACTTTAATTAAAAAGTTAAGGGCGGGGAGATTAATCGCCCCACCCGAAATTTTAATCGAAATAAGAAAAACACGTTGATTTTTCTTATTTTTTACGCAGCACTATGGCTAAAAAGTTCAGGTATTCGCAAGCTCCCGCCTTGATCGCCTTAGCGTCGCCGCGCGCATATTCGTTGTCCTGTTTTATCCAGTCGTCCCATACTTCACGGTTAGAAATCATCTCTTCAGCGTCTATAATTTCCGCGCCTTTGCATTTTGAAATTATTTCCGTCCAGAATTTTAAATCGTGAATGAAATCAAGCTGTTCTGCCGTCCACGACACGGAGAGTGCGGCAGGGATATTTTTGTGAACGTCGCGCTTCATTCCGGCAATGCAGAGATAAACGTAACCGCCGCGCTTAACAAACGGCAACAGCTTTTCGTCAAGATAGCTTGTATCCCGCCCGAAATAGTTGTACGAATCCGTGCAAATCACCGCGTCGAAAAACTCTCTTTCAAACGGAAGTTCGGTTGCGTCCGCTTTTACCGCCTTAATTGAATCTTCGCTTAGATTTCTGTTGGCAAAAAATCGCTGATTTTCTTCAGGCTCGTTCCAAAGGTCTGCGGCATAAACTTTAAAGCCGTATTGTTCGGCTAAAAATACCGAAGTTACGCCCATTCCGCAGCCCAAATCCAGCACGGTCGCGCCAACGGGGGTGTTGTTGAACTTCATGAGCTCTTCGGTGAGTTTAACGGGATTCGGACCCATTATTCTCGCCTGTAATTCGGGCGTAAAGTACGCGCCCGATTTAACGTAGTTAAAAATTTTATTATCCATATAATCTCCTTAAAGTCTATTTTGTCAGACTGCGGGAGGTTTTAGCGGTGAGTTAAATTTTGCTGACCTCCCGCTCGATTACAGTATCCGTTGACTTAAAATTTTTCATAAAAATCTCCTTATCATTATTTTCTTATATTTTACTATACTTGTAATTTGAAATCAAGATGAAATTTAATAATTTCGGTTTTTTATTTGAGTAAAACGGTTTATATGAAAAATAAATAAAATAACGAGGTTGTTTATATGGATATTATGCAGGCAATAGAGGCGCGCCATTCGGTACGTGCCTATCAGGACAGGGCAATAAATGAAGAGGAAGTAAACGCTCTCAACGATTGTATAGCTCAGTGCAATCGGGAGGGTGACTTACATTTTCAGCTGGTTTTAAACGAGCCTAAGGCGTTCGACTGTATGATGGCGCATTACGGCCATTTTTCAGGCGTTAAAAACTACGTAGCGTTAATAGGCAAAAAGTGCGAAAATTTAGAAGAAAAGGTGGGGTATTACGGTGAAAAGGTCGCTCTTTTAGCACAGTCGCTCGGACTCAATACCTGTTGGGTGGCTATGAGCTATAAAAAGATTAAGACCGCTTTTAAGGTTGAAAAGGGCGAAAAGCTCTGCGTGGTGCTTGCGCTCGGCTACGGTAAAACTCAGGGCGTTCAGCACAAGAGCAAATCTGCCGATAAGGTAAGCGCGGGCTACGATACTGCTCCCGACTGGTTCAAGAGGGGAGTAGACAGCGCGCTCTTAGCGCCCACGGCAATGAACCAGCAGACCTTCTGTTTCGCGTACGACGGAAAAGAGGTAGCGGCAAAGGCGGGTGCAGGGTTCTATTCAAAAGTCGACCTGGGCATCGCAAAATATCATTTTGAAGTTGCCGCCGGCAAAGATAATTTTATGTGGAACAAATAAGGTTTTTACTATATTCTAATGCGGCTAGCATACCTGATGCTTGCCGCATATATTATTGAACCTAAAAAACAGCTACAAACAAATGCTTTTTGCTTTATTATAGTGGAAATTTATTAACAAGAGAGCCGACAAACAACTAGTTTGTCGGCTCTCTTGTTGGTGCGGATAACAGGAGTTGTTGCTGTGGCGCAGACGCACCGCCAAACAACCGGAGCAGCGGTTATTTGCTCCGCGGTAGAATCCGCGGAGTTCGCTCCCCTTTTCAACTCCTGTAGTATCCTTACAGTATTAAAAAACAGCAATAAGCAAATGCTTATTGCTGTTTTTTGGTGCGGATAACAGGAGTTGAACCTGCACGGTCGCCCACAGGAACCTGAAACCTGCGCGTCTGCCAATTCCGCCATATCCGCATTGTCACCCTTTTTTTACACGGCGGGCAAACCGAGGGAGGGACTCATTTCAGATAAATCTTACTTGCTACCCTAATCTCCTTAGCGCAACAAATTATAATAAATAAATTATGATAAGTCAAGCAAAAAGTTTTTCATTTTTAATTTTGATTTTCTAAAATTATAATTTTGC
>JBJEUZ010000092.1:0-2783 GCA_051884095.1 Candidatus Coproplasma sp. | reverse complement strand
CGTGCACGACGGTGCAGTCGCCTACGTCGCCGATAGTTATTTCCTTACCCTTGGGATAGTGCACGGGATATCCTCCGCTGGCAAGCACGACGCACACGCACGCGCCGCTCTCCCACTCGATATCTATATCTGAAAGGCGCTCGTCGGTGACCGCCTCGAAGACGTCTAAAAGGTCGGTCTTTAACATGGGAAGGACGACCTGCGTTTCAGGGTCGCCGAATCGCGAGTTGTATTCCACGACGCGCATACCCTTATCCGTGCGCATAAGCCCGAAATACAGGCACCCTTTAAAGGTTCTGCCTTCAGCGTTCATAGCGTTCATTGTGGGAACCATAATCTTTTCCATAACTTCGCGTTCCAGCTCTTCGGTCCAGAACGGACAGGGAGAAAACGTACCCATACCGCCCGTATTTAAACCCTTGTCGCCGTCGTCCGCGCGCTTATGGTCGCAGGATGTTATCATTGGAACTATTGTCTTTCCGTCGGTAAACGCGAGAACGGATACCTCCTCGCCGGGTGTGTATCTGAGTCCGCGCATATACTCTTCGACGACTACTTTGTTGCCCGCCGAACCGAAAGCCTTATCCAGCATGATTTCCTTTAAGCCCTCTTCAGCATCCTTGAGAGTTTCGCAAAGAAGCACGCCCTTGCCTAGAGCGAGCCCGTCAGCCTTTAAAACTATGGGCGCACCCTCTTTGCGGACGTATTCTAGCGCGTCGCCGTAATTATCGAAGGTTGCGCTCTTTGCAGTGGGTATGCCGTACTTTTGCATAAGGTTTTTGGAAAAAGCCTTGCTGGCTTCAATTATCGCGGCGTTCTTGCGCGGTCCGAAACAGCGCTTGCCGATAGATTCAAGCTCGTCCACAAGACCTATCGCCAAGGGGTCGTCGGGAGTAACCACGTAATAATCGATCTGAGGGTTTGCAAGCGCAAACTCTTTAACCGCCTGTACATTCATATAGTCGACGTCAACGTTTTCGGCAATTTCCGCTGTGCCGGCGTTGCCCTTCATACAATATAATTTATCAACTCTCTTGCTCTTTCTTAATGCCAGCAGGACGGCGTGCTCTCTGCCGCCGTTGCCGATTACGAGTACGTTCATATTTCACCTAAAATTTATGTTCGTCGTGGGATATTGCGGGGGCTATCAATGTTTGAAGTGTCTGTCGCCAACGAATACCATAGCAATACCCGCAGCGTTGCATGCGTCTACCGACGCCTTGTCGTTTACAGAACCGCCCGGCTGGATAATAGCCGTTATTCCCGCCTTTACGCACTCTTCTACGCAGTCGGGGAAGGGGAAGTACGCGTCGGAAGCCATAACAGAGCCCTTAGCTTCTTCGCCTGCGTGCTCGATTGCCTGCTGTGCAGCCCAGATACGGTTGGTCTGGCCCATACCTATACCGGTCGTTCTGCCCTGCTTGCCTATAACTATTGCGTTGGACTTGGTGTGCTTAACTACGCGCCATGCGAAAAGCATAGCCTCTACCTCTTCAGCCGTGGGCGCACGGTCGGTAACAACGCCTAAACCGTAAACCGTCTTAGGCTTGCCCGAAGGAGTCGTGGTTTCCTCTACCGTAGCTTTTGTGCTGAAAAGGGCCATATCTTCGCCGCGGATAAGGCTTTCGTCGTACTGCTGAACGAGCAGTCCGCCGTATACCTTCTTCATATCGAAGGCGGTCTTCTCTCTGCGTGCGGAGATGTTTTCTATCTGTAAAAGTCTGATATTCTTCTTCTTTTCGAGAATGGCGAGTGCCTCTTCGGAATACGAGGGAGCCATTACGATTTCAATGAAAATTTTGTTGATTTCGGTTGCGGTTGCCGCGTCCACTTCGCCGTTAATTGCAAGTATGCCGCCGAAGACCGATACGGGATCTGAAGTATACGCGCGCATATACGCTTCGTGAATAGTGCTGCCCGTGCCTACGCCGCAGGGATTTGCGTGTTTGCAAGCGACTACCGCAGGGGTATCGCCGAATTCCTTCAAGAGCTCGAGCGCGCCGTTAGCGTCGTTGATATTGTTATAGGAAAGCTCCTTGCCCCAGAGCTGTTTAGCCGAGGACAGCGAACCGGGACGGATGAATTGCTCGTTATAGAACACCGCCGACTGCTGAGGATTTTCGCCGTAGCGCATATCCTGCGCCTTTTCGTAGGCGAAGGTAACACTGTCGGGATAGGTTATGCCCAGCTGGCTTGCAAGGTAGTTGGAGATGAGGCTGTCGTATACTGCGGTATGAGCGAACACCTTGTACTGAAGGTATTTCTTCGTTTCGAGAGTAACTCCGCCGTCCTTGAGTTCGTCAAGCACCTTAGAATAGTCCTTGGGGTCGACGATTACGGCTACGTCCTGATAGTTCTTTGCCGCAGCCCTTATCATTGTGGGACCGCCGATATCGATATTTTCGATACAGGTAGCAAAGTCCGCGCCCTTGGCAAGCGTAGCCTTGAAGGGATAAAGGTTTACGCAGACGATATCTATAGTGTTGATGTTGAGCTTTTCAAGCTGAGCCATGTGCTCGGGATTGGACCGCATAGCAAGAAGTCCCGCGTGTACGTTGGGGTGAAGGGTTTTAACTCTGCCGTCCAGACATTCGGGGAAACCCGTGATATCTGAAATTCCTATAACCTTAAGTCCTGCGTCCGTCAATGCCTTTGCAGTGCCGCCGGTTGAAATAATTTCAAAACCGCACTCTACTAGTCCTTTACAAAAATCAACTACGCCGGCTTTGTCAGATACGCTGACAAGCGCTCTCTTTTTCATCTCCATAATTAATACCTCTTTA
>JBJEUZ010000091.1:0-12406 GCA_051884095.1 Candidatus Coproplasma sp. | reverse complement strand
CTTACGGAATAATAAACTACGTTTCCGACGTTTTGAGCTACGCCCGTCTTTATGGCCTGATGCTGTCGGGCGCGGTTATAGCCCAGATAGTTTCAAGCTATTCCGTGCAGTTCATAACGGGCGGCAACCCCGCGTTTATAATTCTTGGCATAGTGCTTATGGTCGTCGGACACGTATTCAACCTTGCAATAGGGCTTCTGGGCGCTTACATTCACGACGCAAGGCTTCAGTACGTAGAGTTTTACGGCAGGTTTTACGAGGGCGAAGGCGAGCTGTTCTCGCCGCTCGGCTCGCAACACAAGTACGTCTATCTTCTCGCAACATAAGTAAGATTATCTTCCGCCCGCAGCGGCGGAATGGCGATAAATTAAATTTAAATTATAAAAATCACCGCATTTTTTAAATTGCGCGTGTGAACGCAATTACGTTCGTCGCTTTTTTAAAAGAATATTTTCGCTTTGAACAAGGAGTGGCGGAGGTAATTTCGTAAATAAAAAGACTTTATTTTTTTCGGAGGTTTTATATGAATGGTATGGCTATCGCGATGATTGGCGTCGCGCTATGCGCTATTCTGTGCGGCATCGGTTCCAGCGTGGGACTTTTCAAGACGGGCAGTGCTGCTGCGGGTGTTCTGGGTGAAAATCCCAAAAAATTCGGCAAGGTGCTGGTTCTGGTTCTTCTTCCCGCAACGCAGGGCATCTACGGCTTTATAATCGCCATCATTGCTTCGTCCTCTGTCGTCGGCATCGAAACGGCGGCGCAGGGCTGGGCGCTGTTCGGCGCGGTTATGCCTATGGCTATATCCGGTCTTGTAACCGGCATATTCCAGGGCAAATCGGCTGTAAACTGTATTTATGCGGTCGGCAAGCAGGATTCGCTCGGCGGTAAATTAATTATCTATCCCGCCATGATAGAGTTCTATGCAATTCTTGGTCTCATAATTTCCATAATGCTCATAGCTGTTGTATAAGGTAGTTTTATGGGCAAGGAAGATATTGTCGGAAGAATAATTTTCGACGCCGAAGACGAGGCGCGCGCAATTGTAGCCGCGGCTGAAGAAAGAGCTTCAAAGACTATTGCGGAAGCCGATATGCGGGCAGCAAGGACAAAAAAGGGCACGGAAGCGGAGGTTGCCGAAAAGGTCAAGGCGATTTTCGACGGAAAAGCGGCAACCGCGCGGCTGGACTGCGCAAAGATAATGCTGGGAGCCAAGCGTGACGTCATAGACGAGGTCTATGCCCGCGCGCTGAAATTGCTTGTCGATTTGAACAGGGCCGATTCGCTCTCGCTCGCCGAAGGACTGCTTGTCTCCTGCGCGGAAAACGGCGACCAGATAGTGTTTGCGGAAAATTACCGCTATGCCGAGGAGGTCAGCGCGCTTTCGGTCGTCAAGGAAAAGAAACTTAAAGTTTCACCCGCAAGGGCGGATCTGGACGGCGGCTTCATTCTTGTCGGCAAGGATTCGGATAAAAACCTCTCTTACGGCGCGCTTCTGTCTGTCGACAGGGAAGAGCGGCAGTCGGAAATTGCCGCGCAGATTTTTATTACGGGTTAATATGGCGATAGACGTTTTATATACCAACGGAGTTATAGCCTCAAGGGAAAAATATCTCTTAAAGGATAAGATATTCAAGCTGTGCGAAACCGACGCGGAGTCGGCTCTGCGCGCGCTTTCGGACGGCGGATTCGGCAAGGGTGCGGAGTCGGTTTCGGCGTACGATTACGAAAAGTTGCTTGCCGCGGACGAAAAGTCTATTGACGAATTCATACGCGAATATTCCCCTTCCGACGCGGAGTCGGCATATCTGCTTGCCCCGCGCGACTTCCATAACGCCAAGGCGTTGGTAAAGGCTCATTATCTTGATATCGACGAAAATAAGATGCTTGCGCCGCAAGGGCTTATCCCCGTTTCCGTAATTTCGCAATGCGTAAAGGACGGCGAGTATTCCCCGCTTGGCACAGAGTTGGGCGGAGCGGTCAAGGCCGCAGCGGAGCTGTTTTCGGAGGGTGCGAACGGCGTTTCGGGCGCGGAAGTGGGGGTCATCTTTGAAAAAGCCCTCTATTCCCGTCTTGCTTCCGCCTGCGCGAAGAACAGACTGCTTAAAAAACTTATCGCTGCAAAGGCGGATATGACCAATATTTTGACGGCGTTGCGCTCGTCGGACGCGGAGCACGCAGCAATGCGGTACGTAGGCGGAGGAACGCTGGACGCAAAAAAGCTGGAAGAACTCTTCGGCGACGACGCCGAAAAGGCGGCGCGTTGTCTTGACGGCACGCCGTATGCGGAGTTCTGCGCGAAATGCTTCGAGGAAAAGAACGCCGGCAGACCTATGACGCAGGCGGAACGGTTGCTTGATAGCTATGAAACCGAATACTTTTCGGAAAAAAAGTACGAGCTGGTAAACAATCAGCCCTTCCTTTATTACGTTTTCAGGCGGCGCGCCGAAAACGAAAACGTAAGGATACTCTTCGTGTGCTTGCTTGCGGGAATGAGCGAAGGCGAAATAAAAAACCGCTTGCGGTCGTTTATGTGATGCCGCGGCGAGAGTGCGCGCGTAATATGCGGGAGGTCTTTCAATGATAGGTAAAATGGCAATCGTCGGCGACGGCGACAGCATAATGGTGTTCAAGGCTGCGGGCGTAGCCGCTTTCCCTGCGGAAAACGAAGCGAAGGCGAAAGAAGTTCTGCGCAAGATAGCAAAGGACTACAAGATAATATTTTTAACCGAGGAGCTTTCGCGGCCTCTCTCCGATTTTTTAAAGAGGTTCGACGAAGAACCTTACCCCGTGATTTTGAGCATACCTTCGGGAAACGGAAGCACGGGTTACGGCGAGGAAGCGCTTAAAAGCGCTATGGAGCGCGCTCTCGGCGTCGATATATTGTTCAACGATTGATTTTAAATATTCTAAAACAGCGCGTCCGCGGACGGAGGGGCGCTATCCCAGCCGGGTATGCGGACGACAAAAAATTATTCATAAGTGTTTCGCGCGGCAGACAAATTGCGTGAACAGAGGTTAATATGGGTAAAACAGTAAAAATTTCCGGTCCCCTGATTATCGCCGAAAATATGTCGGATTCAAAGATGTACGACGTGGTCCGCGTATCCGATAAGGGACTTATAGGCGAAGTCATAGAACTGAGGGGCGATAAAGCGTCGATACAGGTCTATGAGGAAACTTCGGGTTTAGGCCCCGGCGAAAACGTCGTTTCCACGGGCGAACCCCTTTCCGTAGAGCTTGCGCCCGGTCTTATTACGGGCATCTTCGACGGAATTCAGCGCCCGCTTACCACGCTGTTCTTCAAATACGGCTCTCGCATTTCCAGGGGCGTTTCGGTAAACAATCTCGACAGGGATAAAAAGTGGGCGTTCGTTCCCAAAGTCAAGGCGGGAGACCAGGTCGAAGAGGGCGACGTCCTCGGCGTGGTTCAGGAAACCGAAATTGTCGAGCACAGAATTTTAGTTCCCAACGGCATAAGCGGCAAGGTCGTATCCGTTAAGGCGGGCGACTTTTCCATAGAGGATACTATTGCCGAAATTCTGACGCCTTCGGGCAAAAAGAAGGTAAGCATGCTCCGCAAGTGGCCTGTAAGGCGGGGCAGACCGTACCGCGAAAAGCTGTCGCCCGATAGTCCCATGGTTACGGGTCAAAGGGTAATAGATACGCTGTTCCCCGTCGCTCGCGGCGGCGTTGCGGCGGTACCCGGACCCTTCGGCAGCGGCAAAACGGTGGTTCAGCATCAGCTTGCAAAATGGGCCGACGCGGACATAATAGTATACGTGGGTTGCGGCGAGCGCGGAAACGAGATGACGGACGTTTTAAACGAGTTCCCCGCCCTGAAAGACCCCAAGACCGGCGAACCCATAATGAAGCGTACGGTACTCATTGCGAACACTTCGGATATGCCCGTCGCGGCGCGCGAGGCGTCCATATATACGGGCATAACCATAGCGGAATATTTCCGCGATATGGGCTATAACGTGGCGATAATGGCGGATTCCACTTCGCGCTGGGCAGAGGCTCTGCGCGAGATGAGCGGACGCCTTGAAGAGATGCCGGGCGACGAAGGCTATCCCGCTTACCTTTCCAGCCGACTTGCGGAATTTTACGAGCGCGCGGGAATCGTAAAGCTGTTGGGCTCTAAGGAGCGCACGGGTTCGGTTACGGCCATAGGCGCGGTTTCTCCTCCGGGCGGCGACCTGAGCGAGCCCGTCTCCCAGGCGACTCTTCGCATAGTCAAGGTTTTCTGGGGCTTGAGCGCTTCGCTTGCATACAAGCGCCATTTCCCCGCAATCGACTGGCTGATAAGCTATTCGCTGTACGCCGACAAGATGAAGGACTGGTACGAAGAAAACGTAAGCGCGGACTTCTTCAGGTACCGTCAGTTTGTAATGACCGTGTTGCAGGAAGAGGCGGCGCTGTCCGAAATAGTCAGGCTGGTAGGTATGGACGCGCTGTCCTCCAAGGACAGACTCACCATGGAAACCGCCAAGATAATAAGGGAAGATTACCTGCACCAGAACGCGTTCGACGATATAGACACATATACGTCTATGCGTAAGCAGTTTCTGATGCTTAAGACAATTTACGAATTCGATACGCGTGCAAGGGAGGCGGTGTCCAACTTTGCGTCGGTGGACGAAATTCTTTCAAGCAAGAGCAAGGAAAGGATAGGCAGAGCCAAATATATCCCCGAAGAAAATCTTTCCGAGTTCGACGATATTTTAAAACTTATAAGTTCCGAAATGAAGGCTTTGCAGGGAGGCGACCGTGATGTATAAAGAATATAAGACCATACGCGAAGTTGTCGGCCCCCTTATGCTGGTCGAGGGCGTGGAAGGAGTAAAGTATAACGAGCTTGTGGACGTCGTGTGTGCAAACGGCGATATCCGACACGGCAAGGTGCTTGAAATTAACCGCGATAAAGCCGTCGTTCAACTGTTTGAAAATTCGCAGGGCTTACAGATTTCCAGCGCAAAGGCAAGGTTTTTAGGGCACAGTCAGCAGCTTGCGGTTTCCCGCGATATGCTGGGCAGGGTGTTCGACGGTATGGGCAACCCCCGCGACGGCGGCGCGCCGATAATACCCGATATGCTTATGGACATTAACGGCGAGCCAATAAATCCCGCCGCGCGCGATTATCCCGACGAGTTTATTCAGACGGGTATATCCGCGATAGACGGACTCAACACCCTGGTAAGGGGGCAGAAATTGCCCGTATTTTCAATGAGCGGTCTGCCCCACGCCGAGCTTGCGGCGCAGATAGCGCGCCAGGCTAAGGTGCGCGGAAGCAACGGCAAATTCGCCGTGGTATTCGCGGCGATAGGCATAACCTTCGAGGAGGCGCAGTACTTTGTCGACGACTTCAAAATGACGGGCGCTATCGAAAGGACGGTTCTGTTCACCAACCTTGCCAACGACCCTGCTGTAGAGCGCATAGCGACCCCGCGAATGGCGTTGACCTGCGCGGAATATCTTGCGTTCACCTGCGGTATGCACGTGCTCGTAATAATGACCGACATAACCAACTACGCGGAGGCTCTGCGCGAGGTTTCCGCTGCGCGAAGAGAAGTGCCGGGCAGGCGCGGCTATCCGGGCTATCTGTACACCGACCTTGCAACAATGTACGAGCGCGCCGGCAGAATCCGCGGCTGCGAGGGGTCTATTACCCAGATACCCATTCTTACAATGCCCGAGGACGATAAGACGCACCCCATTCCCGACCTTACGGGATACATCACCGAAGGTCAGATTATCCTCTCGCGCGATTTGTATAAAAAGGGCATAAATCCCCCGATTGACGTATTGCCTTCCCTTTCCAGACTTAAAGACAAGGGCATAGGCAAGGGCAAAACGCGTGAGGACCATGCCGATACGATGAACCAGCTGTTCTCTGCCTACGCAAGCGGAAAAGAGAGCAAGGAATTGTCGGCAATTCTCGGCGAAGCGGCGCTTTCGGAAACCGATAAACTCTTTGCAAAGTTTGCCGAGCAGTTCGAAAAGGTGTACGTAAATCAGGGCTTCAACGCCGACAGAAGTATTGAGGAAACGTTGGATTTAGGTTGGGAGCTTTTAAAAATTCTCCCCGTTTCAGAGCTTAAACGTATTCGTCAGGCATATATTGACAAATATCTCGGTTCCGACGGCGAAAGTGAATAACTGCCGTTGCGGCAAGTTCGTGGAGGAATAAATTGAGCAGATTGAATGTAAATCCCACGCGTATGGAGCTTAAAAAGCTGAAAGCGCGTCTGGATACAGCGGTCAGAGGACACAAACTATTAAAGGATAAGTCCGACGAAATGGTTCGCCGCTTTTCGATAATAATCAAGGAAAACAAGCGCCTCAGGGAGGAAGTGGAACAGGAGCTTTCGCAAACCCTGAAGCAGTTTTCCGTCGCGCGCTCGGTAACGCCCGCATATCGTGCGGAAACGGCGTTTTCTATGCCTTCGGTTGCGGTCAGCGCGCAGTGTTCCACCGAAAGTATAATGGGCGTCGAAGTGCCCAAAGTCGACTTAATCAACGAAAAGCACGCCGAGGGTCTGCCTTACGCATATTCAGAAATTACAAGCGAGGCGGATTATTCCGTGGCGCAGGCGGTGGCGCTGCTGCCCAAAATGGTACAGCTTGCCAGGATTGAAAAGACCGTCAGAATGCTCGCCGACGAGATAGAGCGCAACAAGCGCCGCGTCAACGCGCTTGAGTACGTAATGATACCCCAGCTTGAAGAGACCATCAAATACATCAAGTCGAAACTCGACGAAAACGAGCGCGCCGCTATAATCAGAATGATGAAAGTAAAAAACAAGGCGTGATTTACTTAAATTGTATCAAAGCGAAAATCTCTCCTTCAGGAGAGTTTTTTCGTTCAACCCCTACGGGCGATAGAAAAGAATTCAACCCTTACGGGCGAATTAATAATACCGATTCGCGCGGGGCGGTCGGTTATTTTAAACCGTTATGATTTATCCGCAGGATATACGGTTAAAATTAATATGTACATCATTTTTAAAAAGGTGAAATTATGTATTTACAGGACTATATCTGGTTTTTATGCTCTTTAGCGGTGTGCGCCGCCATATCCATATATGCAAGCAACAAGGTGAACTCCACGTTTGCAAGGTACAGCAAGGTTGCCAATTCAAGAGGCTTGACGGGATACGACACGGCGGTACTCCTGATGCGCGCAAATAACGTTCAAGGCATCTCAATAGGCAGGGTAAAGGGCAAACTTTCCGACCACTACGACCCTAAGCACAGCGTTGTCAATCTGTCCGAATCTACTTACGGTCAGTATTCGGTTGCGGCTGTAGCCGTCGCCGCGCACGAAATGGGTCACGTAATGCAAAAGCAGCGCGGATATCTCTTTTACAGAATACGCACCGCGCTTGTGCCCGTGGTCAACTTCGGTTCGCGCCTCGCGATGCCGCTGGTGCTTGTAGGGCTGATAATCGACATCTTCGCTACCACTGTGGCTAGCGCGGATATAGGCTTTTATATCGCGCTTGTCGGCGTTATACTGTACGGCGGCTCGTTCCTGTTCACCCTTGTAACTCTGCCCGTCGAGCTCAACGCCAGCAAGCGCGCAAAGAAGATGCTGGTTGCGGAAGGAATACTCACCAAGGACGAATTGCCCGCGGCAAGCAAGGTGCTTTCCGCAGCGGCTTTAACTTACGTTGCGTCGCTTCTTACCTCGCTTATCTACTTCCTGCGTTTCTTTGTGTACGTAATAACTCTGTTCGGCAGAAGAAACCGCAAATAAATAAAATAAAAAAAGATAGGGCGAAGCCGAATTAAAAATTTCGGCTTCGCCCTTAAATTTGCTCTCCGTAAAATTTTGCGCTTTTACTTATCCTCATCAGTCGCCGCGGCTTCGGATTGCACCTCGGTCAGACCGTTTTCAACAGGCGGCAAAGTTGGGTTTGCGGAAACGCCTTGTGCGGCGCTGCGTAATAAAAACCTCTTTCGCAATGCAAGAAAGGCGTAATACAGCCCCGTAAACGCAAAGAACAGTCCTACGTATACGGCGTAAAGCCCCAGCACGTACAGCACGTTGACCTCGTACTTCCAAATAGTCAGCGTAATTACGGGCGGCACTTCGAAAGGCAGCGGGTTAATCTGCGTAAAGGCGTAATTGGGGTATAACAGTTCTTCGGGTGCAAGGAAGTATCCGTCCTCCGTGTGCCAGCCCATAGACGCGGACGTTACCAGCGCGCTGCATACCGACGCCAGAATTATTACGATAAAGTAATATATGAGCGGAATGACGCAGTCGCGCATTTTAAACTTGTACTGCCCTAGCGCGGACGGCAGAACCGAGAGCGCGAACAGCAGAATGTGCGTGAGACAGAAGTAGAGTATCGAGCGACTACAGAATATGCCGTAATCGCTCATATCGTCTCTGCCGAAGTATACGAACACCGACAGCGCGCCCACCGCGTGTACGAAGAACGAGATGGCGTACAGCGGCTTTTTCTTTAAAAACACCGAAAGCGAGGCGACGTATACGCCTATGTTGCATATAAACAGCGGTATGCACGCGAAAATAGTGTGGTATACGTTGTATCCGTCGCCCAGGACCAGGCTGTCCTTGGAGTGATACTGAATCAACAGAGTTATGGCTACCGCCGCAAGGTATTGGTCGCGGGCGCGGTCGTCCTTCTTTCTCAAAAAACAGTACAGCGCAATCGTCACGCCCGCCAGCGCGGCCAACGCCAGAAAGTGCCATATTGTAAAGTTGTAAAAGCGCAGAAAAGAATCTTTGGGTATTTCGTCGATATCGAAGAAGTTTTCAAAGATATTCAGCGGCATAACCGCAAGTACCGCGGGAGCAAGCCAATAAAAACTTTTAAAATTTATTTTAAATCCGTCGCGCGCAAATAGAAGCGCGCAAGCCCCCAGCGTCACCGCGTTCTGCGTAAAGAACAGCGTCATATTCAGCCATTTGGGCATAAACAGATTAATTGAATTGTATATCTCCTGCGCGGGGGTCTGCGCCGCCTTGGTTACGTCGAAAAATTCGCCGAAGAGAAAACAACTTAAAATGGCAAACGGCGGCAGAACGTACTTTGCAATATCCGCGCAGCAGCGCTTTTTATAGAAAACCGCAAGCGGCAACAGCAAAAGAGACGATTTTTTTATCCACTGCGCCAACACGAAAAAGAAATTGAACTGCCCTATGCGGTTGAATATGTAATAATCCGAAACGGTGAAGGTTAAAAGCAGCGCGCATAAAAGCGACGCGCAGGTAAGTACCTTCAGCCAGACTGCTATACCTGATTTTTTCATAATTTAATTATAATATAAACGCTTCGTCAAGTCAACTCAATTAAATTTGTCAAAAATAATAGCGCTGCATATTGATTTTGTCGCGGGTTCGTAGTATAATTATATAGTTGAAAATTTCGCGTTTTTAACAGACCTTTTAAAAATCGGGCGACGATGCACGGCTTTAACAAAATTTTTACAAAACTTTTATTATTTATTAACCGTTATATTATAGAATATATAAAAATGGTGCGCTCTGCATTAAGGGCGCGGAGAGAAAAGTGAAATTTTTAAAAAAACTGTGGCAAAAGATAATCAATCCTTCGTTGATTCAGGGGATTGCGGCTCTTTTAATCGGCTCGGTTTTCGTAGCCGCCGCTATTATTCTTACCCTGCGCGAAGTTTCGGGCATAGGCGCTTACTTCTGCTACGCGTTAGCGGCGACGTCGCTTACGTACATAGTCTATATTTTCATATACGGTATTCCACGCGTAAAGGCGCGCACCGCGGAATTTGCGGAAAAGTACGAATTTACCCATAATCTGGTCAAAAATTACGGCTTCCGCACGATGGTTTTCGCGCTGTGTTCGCTGGTTTTAAACGTGCTGTACTGCATATATAACGGCGCAATCGCAATCTATTACTTTTCGCTTTGGTATTCCGCACTGTGCGCGTACTATCTGTTTCTGTGCATAATGCGCGGAGGACTCATTGTCGGCACCCGCAAGGACAGGCGCAACTGCGGACTTACTGATAAGGAGCGAGAGGTGCGCTCGATTCAGAAATATATGTGGTGCGGAGCGCTTCTGGTTATCTTCACTTTAATAGTGGTCGTCGGTATCGTTCGGCTGACCGTATACGAAAAGAACCAGACCGGCTCGCCTCACCTTATCTACGCGACGGCGCTGTACACCTTTATAAGAATGGGTCTGGCGATTAAAAATCTAATCAAGGCTCGCAAGGGCGGCGACTACGTAATTTCGGCTTTAAGAAACGTCTGCTTTGCCGACGCGCTTGTGGCTATGCTGTCCTTGCAGACGGCAATGATTTCCGCCTTCGGAAACGGAGAAAACGCCACTTCGGTCAACGCACTTTTGGGCGGTGCGGTGTGCGCGGCGATAATATTTATGGGACTGAGAATGATTTATAAGGGCAGACGCGCCCTTAACGATAGGAAGATTACAAATGGAGAGAGACTTTAAAAATTACGACTATTTGACGGTATCGGTCAAGTCGGCTCAGCTTGAAAACATACTCGAATGTTATTACGCCCTCGGCTGGCGCGAAGTAAAGCGGGAGGACGACAGGGACTATTACGATATGAAATATATCGCCCTTCGCCGTCCTCACAAAATTCCTAATAAGGACAGGTTGCAGCTGTTGCAGGTGCGTATGGAAACGGGAGTGAATACCATATCCTCCGTGCACGCAAGAAGGCATCAGAAGAGCGGCGTTGCTTGCTCGGTTATGCTGTTTTTCGCGTTGGGACTGCTTGCGCTGGGGCTTTGGTTCTTTCTGGGGTTGCAGGGCGAATACGGCACTATTTTCGGCATAGTTTGCTGCGCTCTCTTCGGTGCCCTGACTATCGCTTCGGCTGTAACCGTATTGGCGCTGCACAAGCCCGAGGAGCGGGCGTCGGCTAAAAAGATTGCCCAAACGCTTAAGGATATTCAGACCCTGGTTGCGGAAGCAAGGTCGCTTGCGCCTGAAGAAGAGGTCTGCAATATCGGCAAAAACGTCGAGTTCGACGGCGAACAGCTCGGCGGCGAAGGGAAAAACTCCGACGACGTAGCGGAAGCCGAAGAGGTTGAAGTGTTGTCCTTAAGCCGAGCGGCGGAAGGCAACGAACCGGACGGGGAAGCGGAGGTGTCGTAAAATGGAAAAGCAGTTAAAGACCTTCCGTTCTCTCGACTACAGACGGCACGGTGCAAGGCGCTCGCCCGATACAAAGCTGGTAAAAATCAGGACTGAGCACAACACGCTCAGTACGGTAAAGACCCTGCTTACCGCGTTTTTAGTGCTCTTACAGCTGGGGCTTATTGTCGGGCTCAGCTTTATTCCCGTGCTTGGCGCAGGCTGGTACCTGTTAATTCCCGGCGCAATAAGCATATTTACGGCTTTTTCGGTGCTGTCCTCGCACAGAAGCACTCAGTCCAAGGCGGTATGGGTGCTGTTCATACTCGTATTCTTCTGCTTCGGATTTCTCATATACTTTATGTCTAACGACAAGTATATGTACGCCCGTCCGCGCAAGCGTCACAGGGAAATTTTCAAAAGAAGCGGGCAGTATGTAAAGCCGTATGCCGAGCCGGATACGGACGCGGACTTCAAGCAGGTTTGCCGATATCTGCACAATTCGGGCGGTTTTACTCCCTGTACGGGCACGGATTTGCAGTACTTTCCCTCCGGCGCAAGTCTGTTCGACGACGTGCTGGAGCGCCTTGAAAGCGCCGAAAAATTTGTGTTCATAGAGTACTATGCCATAGCCGACGGCGTGTTGTGGAAAAGAATCTGGGACGTGCTGGAGCGCAAAATCGCGCAGGGCGTTGAAGTGAGAATTATCTACGACGACGTGGGCAGCAGAATGTTCTCCCGCAAGACCCGCAATATGATGAAGAAGGCGGGCGCGCAGGTGCGCGTATTCAACAGGCTGTTGTCGCGCTTTACCTTTGCAATGAATTACCGCGACCACCGCAAGATGTTCATAATCGACGGCAAGACCGCCTATACGGGCGGCAGCAATATAGCCGACGAATATATAAACGAAAAGCATATGCACGGCTATTGGAAGGATTCGGGACTGCGCCTTGACGGCGAGGCGGTGGACAGTATGACCCTGTTCTTCCTCAGACAGTGGGAATTCATAGTCAGGAAGAAGTGCGACTATTCGCCCTATTTCAACAACTTTGAACGGACGGAAAATTCCGCCGCGGTTATGCCCTACGTGGGCGGACCCGAATACGAGCAGGCAATCTGCAAGAGCGTGTTCGAAAGCGTTATATCCTCCGCAAAAGAGCGGCTGTATATAATGACGCCCTATTTCACTCCGGACGAAAGCGTTATGCAGCATCTTGTCAACAAGGCGCTCTCTGGCGTGGACGTGCGCATAATTCTGCCCTCCGTTCCCGATAAATATTACGTA
>JBJEUZ010000090.1:0-2794 GCA_051884095.1 Candidatus Coproplasma sp. | reverse complement strand
GGGTTCAAAGCATGCAAAGGTTTTGCCCGTAACGTCGTTTTTTATTTCGTCAAGCGTATAGCCCAACGCAATCTTTGCCGAAACCTTGGCGATGGGATAGCCCGTAGCCTTTGAAGCGAGCGCGGACGAACGCGAAACTCTGGGGTTTACCTCAATAACCGAATATTCGAACGTATCGGGATTGAGAGCAAACTGACAGTTACAACCGCCCTCTATGCCAAGCTCGGTAATGATATCGAGCGAAGCGGTTCTGAGCATCTGATACTCTTTATCAGAGAGAGTAACCGCAGGCGCTATAACTATTGAATCGCCCGTATGAATACCAACGGGGTCAAAGTTTTCCATTGAGCAGACCGTCAACACGTTGCCTGAGCTGTCGCGCAGAACTTCGAACTCGATTTCCTTCCAGCCGCCGATATATTTTTCAATAAGAACCTGAGTAATCGGAGAGAGCATAAGCCCGTTATGCGAAATGAGCCTCAACTCCTCCTCATTGTACGCAACGCCGCCGCCTGCGCCGCCAAGGGTGTATGCGGGACGTATTATTACGGGGTAACCGCCTATTCTGTTGGCAATTTCTACGCATTCGTCGACGGTATACGCTATGTCGGAGGGCACGATGGGCTGACCGATTTTGTTCATAGTCTCCTTGAACAGCTCTCTGTCCTCAGCTCTGTCGATTGAATCGAGATTTACGCCTATGAGCTTTACGCCGTATTCGTCTAAAAAGCCTGATTTAGCCAGCTGACAGCCGAGCGTAAGTCCCGTCTGACCGCCGAGCGAAGCCAGAAGGCTGTCGGGGCGTTCCTTGATTATAATTCTCTTCAAGCTATCTACCGTCAGCGGTTCAAGGTAAATTTCGTCTGCGAGAGCCTTATCGGTCATTATGGTTGCGGGGTTGGAGTTGCAGAGAACTACGTTTAAACCAGCGTCCTTCATTACGCGGCAAGCCTGCGCGCCGGCATAGTCGAATTCAGCCGCCTGACCGATTACTATGGGTCCCGAACCGATTACAAGTACTTTCTTTATGTCCTCTCTCTTAGGCATTGTATTTACCCTCCTTGACGTTCTTTATGAATTTATCGAAAAGGAACGAGGCGTCTCTCGGACCGCCGCACGCTTCGGGATGGAACTGCACCGTATATGCGTTGAGTTCGGGATAATCGAAGCCTTCGCAGGTGCCGTCGTTTGCATTAATATAGCTGAGCGTACCCACGCCTTCAAGGCTGGAAGATATAACCTCGTAGCCGTGGTTCTGGCTGGAAATATATACCCTACCCGTAACTAGACACTTTACAGGCTGGTTTGCGCCGCGGTGCCCGTACTTCATTTTCTGCGTCATGCCGCCCATTGCAAGAGCGAACAACTGATGCCCGAGGCAGATACCGAAAATGGGGAGCTTACCGGCGAGTTTTTTAATGTTTTCTATAATTTCAACGTTTTCCGCAGGGTCGCCGGGACCGTTGCAGAGCATAAGCCCGCGAGGTTCAAGCGCAAGAATCTGTTCTGCGGTATAATAGGAAGGAACTTTTACGCAGTAGCAACCTCGCTTGACAAGTTCGCGGATTATATTCTGCTTTGCGCCGAAATCCCAAACTGCAACCTTTAAGCCGTTCGGGTCGCCGAAATATTCAACTCCGCCGGAGGTTACGCTCTTTACCGCGTCGACTATACGGTATGCGCATACTTCGCTTAAATCTTTAATCGGACGAGAAGTTATTGCGGCGTTCATAACGCCCGATTCCCTTACGATTTTAGTGAGCTCGCGCGTGTCGATACCGTAAACGCCCACAATACCGTTATTTTTGAGATATTCTTCCAGAGTTTCTTCACATCTGAAATTTGAAGGAGAGTCGCATTTTTCCCTTACTACGTAAGCTGAAACCCAAGGTTTTTTACTTTCAGCGTCGGGCGTTACGCCGTAGTTTCCTATCAGGGGGAAGGTCTGGGTGACAATCTGTCCGTAATAGCTTGGGTCGGTTAACGTTTCAAGATAGCCCGTCATACCAGTAGTAAAAACAAGCTCTCCAATCACGTCGCCTTGCGCGCCGAATCTTTTACCGACAAATTGTTTGCCGTTCTGCAACGTTAAATAAACTTTGCCGTTTTCCATTTATTTCTTCCTTTATATAAATTATTTGCTATATGTAATTATTTTAAAAGTTTAACCATTACGGCTTTTTGCGCGTGAAGCCTGTTTTCAGCCTCGTCGAAAATTTCGTTTGCGTGCGCTTCGAACACATCGTCTGTTATCTCTTCTCCGCGATGAGCGGGCAGACAGTGCATAACCATAACGTCAGGCTTAGCTACAGCAAGATTTTCTTTATTGACCTGGTATCCTTCAAACGCCTGCATTCTCTTCTGCCTTTCGCCTTCCTGCCCCATAGAAGCCCACACGTCGGTATAAACTACGTCTGCGCCTTCAAGCGCTTGCTTTACGTCGGTGGTTATGGTAAAATCACCGTTTTCTTTAGCCCATTTCATAAGCTCAGCGTCAGGCTCGTATCCCTTGGGGCAAGCGATTGCAAACGACATACCAGTCTTGATAGCACCGACCATAAGGCTGTTTGCCATATTGTTACCGTCGCCGATGAAAGTCATCTTAAGCCCCTTGAAGCTGCCCTTATACTCGCGTATGGTCATAAGGTCGGCAAGTACCTGACAAGGGTGCGCATAGTCGGTTAATCCGTTGATTACGGGGATTGAGCCGTACTTAGCAAGGTCCTCAACTTCCTGCTGGGCGAAAGTTCTTATCATAATGCCATCAAGATAGCGGGAAAGAACCCTTGCCGTG
>JBJEUZ010000089.1:0-12492 GCA_051884095.1 Candidatus Coproplasma sp. | reverse complement strand
CTACGAGGGCGAAGGCGACTTTCTTGAAGGTCCTACCTATGCTACCAAAAAATTATGGGAAGAAATTTTAGACCTCTCCGCCAAGGAGAGGCAGGCGGGCGGCGTGCTAAAGGCGGATACAAAAACCGTCTCCACGCTCACCAGCCATAAGGCGGGATATATAGACAAGGAGCTTGAAAAAATCGTAGGTCTGCAGACCGACGAGCCCTTCAAGCGCGCCCTTCAGCCCTTCGGCGGCATAAAGATGGCTGAACAGGCGCTCAATATGTACGGCTATGAAATCGACCCCGAAGTAAAGGAAATTTTTACAAAATACCGCAAGACCCACAACGACGGCGTCTACGACGCTTACACGCCCGAAATGCGCCGCGCGCGCACTGCTCACATTCTCACGGGTCTGCCCGATACCTACGGCAGAGGCAGAATAGTGGGCGACTACCGCCGCGTAGCGCTCTACGGAGTGGACTACCTTATCGCGCAGAAGCAGAAGGATAAGGACCTTATGCTCGGCGATATGACGCCGGACAAGATAAGGGACAGGGAGGAACTCTCCGAGCAGATTAAGGCGTTGAACGAGCTCAAGGCAATGGCGCAAATCTACGGCAAGGACATTTCCAAGCCCGCGTACACCGCGCAGGAGGCCATTCAGGCTTTGTACTTCGGCTATCTCGGCGCGGTCAAGGACCAGAACGGCGCCGCTATGTCTATCGGCAGAAATTCCACCTTCCTCGATATTTATATAGAGCGCGACATAAGGCGCGGCATACTCGACGAAAAGAGCGCGCAGGAGCTCATCGACCAGTTCGTAATGAAATTGCGCATTATCAAGTTTATGCGCATAAAGGAATATAACGAGCTGTTCTCGGGCGACCCCACGTGGGTTACCGAATCTATCGGCGGCATGGGCGTAGACGGCAGAACGCTGGTCACCAAATCGTCCTTCCGCATACTTCACACTCTCAAAAATTTAGGACCCGCGCCCGAACCCAACCTTACCGTGCTCTGGTCTAAAAATCTTCCCGCGGGCTTTAAAAAGTTCTGTGCGCAGACCTCTATCGAAACTTCCGCCATTCAGTACGAAAGCGACGATCTGATGCGTCCCGAAATGGGCGACGACTATTGCATAGCCTGCTGCGTAAGCTGTATGCGCGTGGGCAAGGATATGCAGTTTTTCGGCGCTCGCGCCAACCTTGCAAAGTGCCTTCTGTACGCAATCAACGGCGGCAAGGACGAGCTTAAAAAGGATAAAAAGACGGGCAAGGCGTTGCAGGTATCGCCTATGTTCGCGCCCATACTCGGCGACGGTGCGCTCGACTATGACGAGGTAATCCAAAAGTACGACCAGATGATGGATTGGCTTGCGGGTTTATACGTAAACACGCTCAACCTCATTCACTATATGCACGACAAGTATTCCTACGAAGCGCTTGAAATGGCGTTGCATGACACTTCGGTGCGCCGCTTCTTCGCCACGGGCGTAGCGGGTCTCTCCTGCGCGGTGGATTCGCTTTCTGCAATAAAATACGCAAAGGTATATCCCGTCCGCGACGAGGAGGGAATAGTAACCGACTTTAAAATCGAGGGCGACTATCCCAAGTACGGCAACAACGACGACAGGGCAGACGCTATCGCCGTGTGGCTGGTAAAGACCTTTATGAACAAGATAAAGAGCCACTACACCTACCGCGAAAGCGTTCCCACAACTTCAATTCTTACCATAACGTCCAACGTCGTTTACGGCAAGAACACGGGCAATACTCCCGACGGCAGACGCGCAGGCGAACCTCTGGCGCCCGGCGCAAACCCCATGCACGGCAGGGATACTAACGGCGCGTTGGCTTCGCTGGAATCGGTTGCAAAACTTCCCTACGAATACTCGCGCGACGGTATTTCAAACACCTTCTCTATAACTCCCGCTTCGCTCGGCAAGGACGAATAAATATTAAACGCGGCAAAAACCGCAATAAACAAAAGGAGAATAATTATGTCAAGAGTAGATAATTTAGTAAATATGCTGGACGCATACGTGGCGGACGGCGGCTATCACCTCAACGTCAACGTTTTCGACAGGGAAACCCTGCTCGACGCGCAGGCTCATCCCGAAAAATACCCTCAGCTTACGATAAGAGTATCCGGCTATGCGGTAAACTTCAATAAGCTCACCAAGGAACAGCAGGACGACGTCATTTCGCGCACCATTCACCAGACGTTCTGAAAATTTTTTTATGCGCCGCGCTTATTCAGGCACGGCGCTGTTTTTTTAAAGAAAATTAACCGACGATATTTACAAAAACGCTCTCGTGTGATAAAATATTTATCGGTATAATTTAGGAGGGGTCTATGTCAGAAAGTAAGTCTTCCGTATTTCAGATAGAAAACGGCACGCTGTTAAAATATACCGGCGACGACAGTCAGGTAACAATTCCTTCGTACGTAAAGCGCATTGCTCCCTACGCATTCGAAAACTGTAAAAAACTTCAAAAAGTCGCAACTCCCGTTCGCCTTGTAAAGATAGGTAAGGGCGCGTTCTTCGGTTGCGACGCGCTTGCCGAAGTTATAATGCCCGGCGGACTATTCAGAAGGATAAAGGGCGGCAGGGTATTTTCAAACCCCGATAAAATCTATTTCCGTTTCTATGCCTCGAACGGGCTTGAAACCGAGGACGACTACGAAACCGACGACGATGACGACGATATTTACGAAGAACCCGTCGTTGAAGAATCCGTGGCCGAACGACCTGCAGTTGACGAGCCCGTCGTTGAACAGCCTGCTCCTGATGCCTATACGGCTGAAGAAATTGCAGAAGCTGTTGAGGTAACGCCTGTGGAAGAGCCCGAAGAAGAGGAAGAACAGGCTTTAACCGACGTAGAAGTTGCCCAGGCTTCAACACTTCTTATGGAAGTAAACGAGACGGAAGAGTCGCAGGATTCCCCCGAAAAGGGAGAGGAGATGTCCATTTCTCAACTTGAAGGAGATTTGGATACCGAGGGTCTGCCCGAAGAGAGCTTGCAGGAGAAGATGGAGGCGATAGTCCCTCCCGAAATTCCGCCCGAAGAGCTTTCGCTTGCGCGCAGACGCGAGCTTATGAACCTAGTCGATTTCCTGATAGACGGAACAACGCTAGTAAAGTACGTGGGAACCAAAAAGCAGGTTGAAATTCCCGAATTTATCACAAAAATCGGCGAAAATGCCTTTGCCAACTCCGACGTAACCGACGTGTACGTTCCCGAAGGCGTGGTCTATATCGGCAAATGCGCGTTCACCTGGTGCGAAAAGATAAAGAGTATCGAGCTTCCCAAAAATCTTCAGCTTATCGAAGATTTGGCGTTTGCCAACTGCACCGCGCTTGAAGAGCTGGTCATTCCAGACAGCGTCAAGTACATAGGCGACAGTTCCTTCCACGCTTGCAGCGCGATGAAAAAGGTAAAACTTTCCTCCTCGCTCCAATCAATCGGGCGCCGAGCGTTCGATTTCTGCATTGAGCTGAGGGACGTGATTATCCCTGACGGAATAAAGGTTATCTGCGACGGCGCGTTCTCTCACTGCGAAAAACTTAAAAGCGTATATCTACCCGACAGCGTAACCGAGCTGGGCAACTGGGCGTTTTCAGAGTGCTATTCTCTGACCGACTTCAACCTGCCCGCTTCGCTTACAAGGATAGGCGACGTCGCCTTTATGGACTGTCGCTCGCTCAAGAGGGTCGATATTCCCTCGTCGGTTGAAAATCTCGGCAGACAGAGCTTTGTCGGCTGTACGGGGCTGTTAGTGGTAACCGTGCCCGCAAAGCTGCGCGAACAGGTCAAGCCGCATAAGGTTTTCCGCGGACTTGCGATAGCCGACCTTGAATTTATAGATTGATTATAACTTAAAACAGGCGTAAACCCACGGTTTTTTGTAAAAAGGCCGTGGGTTTTAATTTACAAAACGACAACGCGGATGTATAATATATTCTGTATAATTATAATGACGGGGCATAATCACTTTCACGCGTATGACAAAGCAAAAGAACAGCCTTTCAAGGGGCAGAAAGACCGCAATAATCACCGCAGCCATAAGCGCGGTTTTCTTCGTCGCGGTTATAATTCTCAACTTTTTTATACCTGTAAGATATCTGTCCGCGTATACCGTATCTAAAAGACGGCTCGACGAGGGTGAACTCTGCGTCCGCTTTATCGACGTGGGTTACGGCGACAGCGCGCTTGTCGTCCTTCCCGACGGCAAAAGCATTCTAATCGACGGCGGCGACGGCTCGTATTCGCACACGCTATCGGTTTTGCGCGAGCTCAATTCCTTCGGAATAGATACCATCGACTATCTCGTATGCTCCTCCGTAAGGGGCGAGCACTGCGGCGGACTTGCCGAAATTTTGCAGTATAAAAAGGTAAACACGGCGTTTATACCTTACGTAAAAAATATCCGAATCACCCAATCCTACGCCGCGTTTTACTCTGCATTGGGTGCAACGCAGACAAAAATTTCCTGCTTTGGCGAAGGCGCGTGCGGGGAAGATTACTTTTTTACCTTCCTTTCGCCCTGTCCGCCCTCCAATCCCGAAGGCGAATACGCCGCCTTCAACAAGACTGCCAGCGAAGAAAATACAGACGGCATTTCTGCGGTGCTCTGGCTGGAATACGGCGAAACTTCAATAGTGTTTGCCTCCGACGCAAGCTCGGGCGCGCTCAAAAGGATAACCGACGAATATTTAAATTGCCTTGCGCTCGGTCAGGATTTCTGCCCTATAGGCTCGCATTCCGTAAGGCTTGAAGACTGCGATATAGTAACCGTGGCGGGTCACGGCGGCGAATCCAACACCTATGCGCCATGGTATGCGGCGCTCGCTCCCGAACAGGCGGTCCTGTCGGTGGGGGAAAATTATTCGGGTTATCCGTCGGCTCAGGCGCTTGCCGACGTATGCAACTTTGCGTCAAACCCGCTTACGACCGGCGGGCTCGGAACCATAGAAATTAAAGTAACGGCGGACGGATACACCGTCCTTTAAGGAGAATATATGAAACTGACGACAGCAGGCGAATCGCACGGAAAAGCCCTTGTAGGAATAATCGAAGGGCTGCCCTCCAACTTGCCCGTGGACATCGGGGAAATCAACTACTATCTCGCGCTCAGGCAGAGCGGCTACGGCAGGGGAGGCAGACAGAAAATCGAACGCGACACAGTGGAAATACTTTCAGGTATGCGCAACAAGCTCACCCTCGGCAGCCCGCTTGCGTTTGAAGTCGTCAACCGCGACTATGAAAACTGGCGCGAATTTATGGCGCCCGAGGGCGCCGACGTAAGCAAGCGCACGCTCACCAGGGTACGCCCCGGTCACGCAGACCTTACGGGAATAATCAAGTACGACCAGACCGACGCGCGCAATATTTTAGAGCGCGCCAGCGCCCGCGAAACGGCGGTAAGGGTTGCGGGCGGCAGCATAGCCAGGCAGTATCTTAAGTATCTGGGCATAGAAATTTCGGGCTACGTAAGGTGCGTGTGCGGCGTGGAAGATTGTGCCGAATATGCCTTTGAAAAGCTGGGCGAGGCAAAGACCCGTCCGCTGTTTATGCTTGACGACAAAAAGGAGAGCGAGGCAATGGCGCTCATCGACGAGCTCAAAACCGAAGGCGACACTGCGGGCGGCATTGCGGAAATAAGAATCAAGGGATTAAAGTGCGGCTTCGGCAGCTGTATGACCTATTCGACCAAACTTGACGCGCTCCTCTGCGCCGCGATAATGAGCGTTCAGGCGGTAAAGGGCGTGGAAGTGGGCGCAGGCTTTGACGTAGGCAGACTGCGCGGCTCTCAGGTTCACGACGAAATATATTATGAAAACGGCAAATACGTCCGCAAGACCAACCGCGCGGGCGGCATAGAGGGCGGTATGTCCAACGGCGAAGAGATAATTCTGCGGGCGGCGATGAAACCTATACCCACGCTGATGCGCGGACTTAATACGGTTGACACCGCCACGGGCGAGCCGGCAAAGGCGGCGGGCGAGCGCAGCGACGTCGCGGCAATCTGCGCGTTTGAAGTGATTGTGGAAAGCGTGGTCGCAACCGCGCTTGCAGAGGTCGTATCCGAAAGACTAGGCGGCGACAATATCAGGGAGGTAAAGGAGCGGTACGACCGCTTGCCTTAAATCATGAAAGAAATAAAAATTTCAGTTCCTTCGGGCGAAAGTATAATATACTGCGGCAACGGCGCGTTTGAAGAGCGCGCCCGCCTTCTTCGCGATAAAAACGTTTTTATCGTCACCGATACTAACGTGCTCGCGCTCTACGGCGACCTGATAAGAGAAACCTTCGGAAACGTCCCTCTATATGCCGTTCCCGCAGGTGAAAAGAGCAAAAATTACCGTCAGCTTTTAAAAATTCTGCACGCAATGCTCCAAAGCGGCGTTACACGTGCATCCACGGTTGTGGCAATGGGCGGCGGCGTAGTAGGAGATATCGCAGGACTTGCGGCGTGCCTCTATATGCGCGGCGTGCGCCTCGTACAGATTCCCACAACCCTGTTGTCCCAGGTGGACAGCTCGGTAGGCGGCAAGACGGCTGTGGACTTCGAGGGCGTAAAAAACGTCGTCGGCGCGTTCTATCAGCCGCAGGAAGTTATAGTCGACGGCAGATTTTTAAGCACTCTGCCCCGCCGCGAACTGCGTTGCGGTCTGGGTGAAATTATAAAGTACGGCGGACTTGACGGCGGAATTTACCAAAAACTCATCCAAAATGCCTCCGCGCTCTTCTCTCCTGAATTTTTCGACGGTATTGTTTACGACTGCATTGCGCATAAGGCGATAGTGGTTGCCGAGGACGAGCGCGATACTACCGGCGCAAGGAAGGCGTTGAATCTCGGACACACCACAGGACATGCGTTCGAGCTGTATTACAAGCGCAAGTCGCACGGCGAATTCGTGCTTATAGGCACGTACTACGAGCTGTATATAGCCCAGAAGCTGGGCGTGTGCGACGGCGAATATGCCGACAGCTTAAGAAAACTAATAAAAAAAGTAATAGGAAAAATCCCCGCGTATGAAGATATAGAAAAGGCGGCAAGGTTTGCCAAATTCGATAAAAAGAATACCACAGCGTCAAATATATCCTTCGTTGCGCCCGCGCATATAGGGGCAAGCAAAGAAATTATTTTACCCGCTGAGAAATACGTAGAGTTAATAGTTGAATGCAGAAATAAAATAAAGGAGGAAGTATGAAAAAATTAGCGGTAATCGGTAAGGACGTCTCCAAGTCCGCAAGTCCGGTTATGCACAGATTCATAGCTGAAAATATGGGCAACTCCGTGACTTACGACGCGATATCCATCGACCCCGACGGCTTTAAACAAAGGATAGCAGATATATTGAAGGAATACGACGGTTTGAACGTAACCATACCCTTTAAACTTGAAATTATTCCCGAGCTTGAAAAAATAGAGGGCGACGCCGCGGTATTCGGGGCGGTCAACACCGTGATAAATTCTGATAGAACCGGGTATAATACCGACGGTCTGGGCTTTATGCTCATGCTCTCCAATAACGGCGTTGAAGTTTCGGGCAAAAAGGTTCTGCTCCTCGGCGCGGGCGGCGCAGGCAGGTCGGTTGCAAAAAAACTTACCGACGCGGGCGCAAAGGTGTACGTTTACGACAGGTTTACCGAGAGCGCGCAGAACCTTGCGCGCGAATTTCGCGGCGTAACCGCACTGAGCGAAGTCGTGCCGTCGGACTATGAAATAGAAATAAACGCAACCGGCGTGGGTATGCACAAAACCGAGGGCATATCTCCCGTAGGCGAAGACGTTTTAAAGAGCGCGGAAGTGGCGGTGGATTTAATCTACGTTCCCGAAAAGAGCGAATTTTTGTCCGTTGCCGAACGCCTTGGCAAAAAGATAATAAACGGCTCGGCAATGCTGTTTTATCAGGCATACTATGCCGAATGTATCTTCTTCGGCGAGGAGCCCGACGCGGCTTTGGCAAAGCGCCTGTTTGAAAAGTATAAAAAGGAAGTTTTAATATGAAATTCTTATTCATCAACGGTGTAAATCTCAATATGACCGGCAAGCGCGAAAAGGGCGTTTACGGAGTTCAGACCCTAGACGAAATTAACGCTGAAATAGCCGCCCGCTTTGAAGGCGACGAGTGCGAATTTTACCAGAGCAATTCAGAGGGCGACATCTGCACTAAACTTCACACCGCCGACTGCGACGGAATAATTTTAAATGCGGGCGCGTTCACTCACTACAGCTATGCAATCCGCGACGCCATCGCGGCGATAAATATTCCCGTAATCGAAGTGCATATGTCCAACATCCACTCCCGCGAGGAGTTCAGGCATAAGTCGGTCATTTCCGAAGTATGCAGGGGCGTAATCTGCGGTTTCGGCAAAAACAGCTATATCCTCGCGGCAGAGAGCTTTAAGTTATGAACGTGGTTCTCTGCGGAATGATGGGCTGCGGCAAGACTACCGTCGCCGCCGAAGTCAGCTCGCGCTACAATCTGACCTCGGTAGATACCGACGCGGAAATAGTTAAAGAGTACGGCGAAATCAACGCGATTTTTTCAGAGTACGGCGAAGAGTATTTCCGCACGATTGAAGCAAAGACTGTAGCTGCGGTTGCAAAAAAGTATAAAAACGCCGTAATTTCTACGGGCGGCGGCTGCGTTCTGCGCGCCGAAAACGTATGTAATTTAAAGGCGACGGGCAAAATAATTTATCTGAGAACCCAGCCCGAAACGCTTATAAAAAGGGTGGAAGGCGATACTTCCCGCCCGCTTTTAAAGGGCGGCGCAAAGGATAAGATATATTCCATTCTCTCCGTGCGCGCACCCGTCTACACTGCCGCGGCGGACTATATAGTGGATACCGACGGGCTAACACCCGAACAGATAGCAACAAAAATCATGGAGCTTGTAAAATGAAAACCGTTTTGATTACGGGCGGCACAAAGGGCATAGGCAAAGCCGTCGCGCAGGAGTTTTTACAGCAGGGTTACGAGGTCATAATCAATTATTCCAACGACGAACCGGCGGCTATCGCCGCTCAGAACGAGTTCAACGAACAGGACTTCTGCCCCGTCTTAATGCGCGCGGACGTCTCCGACGAACAGCAGGTAAAGTCCATGTTCAAAGAAATTTTCCACATCTACGGAAAGTTGGACGTGCTTGTAAACAATGCGGGCGTCTCGGCGATAAACGTAATTCAGGACGTAACCTTAGCCGATTGGGAGCGGGTAATGGGCGTAAATCTGCGCGGAGTATTCCTGTGCAGCAGAGAGGCTACGCGCAACATGGTTGCCAACGGCAGGGGTGCGATAATCAATATCGCCTCAATCTGGGGCGAAGTGGGTGCAAGCTGCGAAGTTGCGTATTCTGCCTCAAAGGGCGGCGTAATCGCCTTTACAAAGGCGCTTTCAAAGGAACTTGCGCCTTCCCACGTTACTGTAAACTGCGTTTCACCCGGCGTTATAGATACTTCAATGAACGCTCACCTATCCGAAGATGAGATGGAGGAGCTCATTTGCGAAATCCCTATGGGGCGCCTCGGCACCGGTCGGGACGTAGCCAAAGCGTGTCTGTTCCTTGCCGAAAGCGACTATATTACGGGCGAAGTGGTTTCGGTCGGAGGCGGCTTTGCAAAATAAAACACCTTATAAAACCGCGATTTTCAAAATTCTGATAAAAAATTTTAAAAAATAAAGGAAATTTAAAAAAATTTTCGTATAAAAAGGTCGTAATGGAAAAGATTTCTCTCCGCGAAAAAACTTATGCAATCGAGCAAGCCTTTCTTTCTCCCTACGCGTCCAAATCAAACCGGACGAAGGGAAGGGTTAGGGAAGAAGAACCCTGCCCTATGCGCACCGACTATCAGCGCGACAGAGACAGGATTATTTACAGTAAGTCCTTCGTGCGCCTCAAAAACAAGACGCAGGTTTTCTTTTCTCCCGAAGGCGACCATTACGTTACCCGTCTTACGCACACGCTGGACGTATCTCAGATTGCCCGTTCGCTGGCGCGCTCTCTCTCTTTGAACGAGGACTTAGCCGAAGCTATAGCGCTCGGTCACGATCTGGGTCATACCCCTTTCGGACACAGCGGAGAGCGCATTCTGAATAAACTTTCTCCCGACGGCTTCCGCCACAACGAGCAGTCGGTCAGGGTGGTGGACGTGCTCGAAAAGGACGGCAAGGGGCTTAACCTTACCTTTGAAGTGCGCGACGGAATTTTAAACCATAAAAAGGAGCTGAAGAGCGCTACCTTAGAGGGAACATGCGTAAGCATAGCCGACCGTATAGCTTACATAAACCACGACCTGAACGACGCTATCCGCGCAGGACTTCTGCACGCGGAGGACGTCCCCCGCGACGTCGTGCAAATTCTCGGCAACACCTCGCGGGAAAGGATAAATACAGCCGTATCTTCGGTATGGCGCAACAGCGCGGGCAAGCCATACGTTGCAATGGAGCCCGAAGTGGAAAAGGCAAGCGAAACCTTGCGCAGCTTCATGTTCGCCAACGTATACCGCACAAAGTACGCAATGGGCGAGGAGGAAAAGGCGGAAAGGATGCTGTTTGAAATGTACTCGTATTTTGAAAAAGACCCCTCGCGCCTGCCCGAAAATTTTATAAATCTGCTTGAAAAGTACCCCGTAAACCGCGTCGTATGCGATTATCTGTCGTCCATGACCGACAGATACGCGGTCTACAAGTTCAACGAGATATTCGTTCCCAACGGTTGGACGTTTATTGACGAAAACAATTAACGCGCGATTTTTTAAAGGCGATGGAGATTTTACGTGGACCAGGAGTTTTTAAGAACTTTAAAGGACAAACTTAATATAGTCGACGTTGCCGGCAACTACTTCAATCTTGAAAAAAAGGGCGCAAACTATTGGGCGTGCTGTCCGTTTCATCACGAAAAGACGGCTTCGTTTTCGATAAACGAGAGCGGTCAGTACTATCATTGCTTCGGCTGCGGCGCGTCGGGCGACGTGATAAAGCTGGTCTCCGAAATGGAGACTCTCGACTTTATGGACACGGTCAAGTTGCTTGCCGAAAAGGCAAAACTTCCCATGCCCGAAACTACCTTCGACAGCAACGAAACCGCCGAACGCAAGCGCAAGCGCGACACGCTGTTGAATATAATGAACGACTGCGCACATTTTTATTTGGACAACCTCAATTCGGGCAAGGCGGACGCGCATATTCAATACATACTGAACAGGCGGATTCCGTCGGGCGTAGTGCGTTCGTTCGGACTTGGCGCAAGTTTAAACTTTTACGATTTACCGCGGTTTCTTCTTTCAAAGGGCTACTCCAAGCGCGATATAATCGATTCGGGCACGGTCAACGAGGTGGAAGGAAAATTGGTTGACGCCCAGGGCGGCAGGCTTATTTTTCCCATAATCAACGCCTTGGACGAGGTCATAGCCTTCGGCGGCAGAGTGCTCAAAAAGACCGATTTCGCCAAGTATAAAAACACCAAAGAGACCGTAATTTTCAATAAGAGTAAAACTCTGTATAACATTAACCTTTTAAAAAAGCTGAAAAGAAGCCAAACTATAAAGGAAGTAATAATGGTAGAGGGATATATGGACACCATATCGCTCTATCAGGCGGGTTTTAAAAACGTAGTCGCAAGTATGGGTACTTCGCTCACGCAGGAGCAGGCTCGGCTCATAAAACGCTATACCGATACGGTTCTCATCTCCTACGACGGCGACGGCGCAGGGCAAAAGGCGAACCTTAGGGGGCTTGAAATTTTAAAGGGCGAGGGGCTCAACGTAAAGGTCGTGCCTCTTCCCGACGGATTGGACCCCGACGACGTGATAAAACAGCGCGGGCGCGAGGGCTATCAGGCCTGTCTTGACGCGGCTATGCCCCTGGTCGATTACAAGCTGTCGGTTGTAAAGCGTGGGCTGGACTTTTCAAAGACCGAGGATAAGCGCCGCTACGTTACCGAGGCGATAAAGATTATAAAGACTGCGGAAAGCTCGGCATTGCAGGAAGAGCTTTTAAAGCGTGTGAGCGGCGAAACGGGAATAACGTATGAAAGTTTGAACCGCGATTTGCAATCTCAGCCACAGCAGGTTGAAATTCCTACGGGAGGGGAAAGAGGTCCCCGCGCCGACGACGCCGACGCCTCGCTAAAGGCTTCGCGCTTTGTGATTGCAAGCCTCTTATTCGGCGCGGACTACGCCGAGGATTTCGATATAACTTCGGTGAATTTTTCAAACGGCGTTCACGCCATACTTGCAAAATACGTGCGTTCCAAGCGCCTTATGCAGGAAAGAATCCACCTTAGCGAAGTGTTTGAGTTTTTCGAGGATAACTCGCCCGAGAGCGAAGAAATTTCGCGCATACTCGACTATTCGGACAGCTCGCTGTTCAACGGCGAGGTTGACAAAAAATATTTTTCCGACTGCGTGCGCAGGTTAAAGCTGGACGCGATAGACGGACAGATAGATTCCATTACCTCGGCGCTGAGCAAGGCAAAGGAAATTTTGGAAA
>JBJEUZ010000088.1:0-12552 GCA_051884095.1 Candidatus Coproplasma sp. | reverse complement strand
TGCCTTTTCTCTTGTTCGTATCATACAGAAACGACGCATGCCTGAGCACGCGCCGTAGGTTTATGATACTCACTCTGCTTCTCTCTTCTTCTCCTGCCTTTTCTCTTGTTCGTATCATACAGAAACGACGCATGCCTGAGCACGCGCCGCTTCCATATGATAAGGGGGAAAATGATGAGCTGTTTAGGGGTAAACGATTAATTTTTGCGGATTGCTTTGTCAACCGCTTCATCTATCGTTTACATTTACTATTATATTCAAACGCGAAAAAAAGTAAATTAAATGGATAAAAAAATTTTATTGTCGATTTAATTTATAAAATCAACCAAATTTTGAAAGCTGCGCACACATTTCCTACCTGTGTTATAGGTTTTGCTTATTCTATATATAATCTACGCAAATAAGCAGGTTTTATAAATTTTAAAGCCGCGGCGATTTGCAAATCGCCGCGGCTTAATTTTACCTTAAATAACGTTGAGTGCCGGAAGCAATTAAGTGTTTGAATTCCCTCTTATTTTGCCTACCGCCGACTTCAAAATCTCCACTGCGCGGTCTGCCTCCTCGCGCGTGTTGTACTTACCGAAAGTGAAACGCACAGAAGATTTTGCCTGGCTTTCCGAAAGTCCCATAGCCGTCAATACGTGCGAGGGCGTTACCGCGCCGGAAGAGCACGCCGAGCCCGTGGATACAGCCACTCCGTTAAGGTCCAATAAGAACAGTATATTTTCTCCGTCGCAGCCCTCGAACGAGATATTCGCGTTGGACGGCAACCGTTCCGCGCCCACGCCGTTAAGACGCGTTCCCGATATTTCGGAAAGCACCCTGCCCGCAAAATAGTCGCGCAATGCCGATATGCGGGCGGCGTCGGTATCCCTTTGCGCACACGCCTTTTCCAGCGCAGCGGCGCAGCCCACCGCCCCTGCGACGAAAGTAGTTCCGCCGCGCATAGAGCGCTCCTGCATGCCGCCCGACAACAGGCGGTTGAAGCGCGTTCCCGACCTTATATACGCCGCGCCGAAGCCCTTGGGCCCGTAAAATTTGTGCGAGGAAATCGCCTTTCCGTCGGAGGGAAAATTTTTAAAGTCCAGAACGCCCGCCGACTGAACGCAGTCGCACCAGAGAAAGGCGCCGTGCGCCTGAGTTATTTTATAAATTTCTTTAATCGGCTGAATTACGCCCGTTTCGTTATTTGCCGACATAACCGCGACGAAAGTCGTGTCCGGTCGCATAGCCGTTTCCACCGACTGCGGCGTTATAACGCCGTCCTTATCTGGGTCTACAAAGGTCACTTCAAACCCGAACGGGCGCAGATCCTTTGCGCTCTCTATCACTGCGGGGTGTTCTATAGAGGAAACAACCAGGTGCTTTCCCCTGTCCGCGTTGGCAAGGCACACGCCCTTTACCGCTAAATTGTCCGCCTCGGTGCCGCCCGAAGTGAAGTAAATTTCCGAAGCCTTTACGCCTAAAATATTTGCGATTTTGTCGCGCGCGCTTACTACGGCGTTTGCCGCTTCGCGCCCAAAGGAATGCTGAGACGAGGCATTGCCGAAAACGCCCTTTAAATAGGGCGTCATAATTTGAAGTATATCTTCGTCGAGCGGCGTAGTCGCGGCGTTATCCAGGTATATCATTTCAGTCCTTTAATGAAGAATATATGGTATTGAAACAGTCAAGTTTATTTTTTTCGGCTACGTATTCCCTGCCGAGGCTGGTTTTATTGTCGTTTTTGTTCAATCGCACACGCCTTGCCGCTATATTCCACAGCCTGGCGACGATAATAAGCGCGATTACGTTCAAAAATTCCAGGCAGGCGAAAACTATCGTAAGCACGATAAATTCTCCGCCCTGCGTTGAAAACATATTGGACGCAAAGGAGATAAGAAGCGCAAGGAACACCGCGCAGGGTCCAGCTACCGCGCCGAAGCGGATAGCCGCCTTTTTATTGTCCGCGTTAAAGCGCACCGCGCGCTCGGCTTTCTTTGCCTCGTTTTCGGCGTAAAGATTTTCAACCCGTACGGAGAGCGACGAAATATTGTTTTGCAGACTCTCTTCAGCCTGAGATAAGAGTTGGTCTCTTTGCTCCTTCGGGCAATATTTTTTTACGTCCTCAGCAACTTGCGCCGCACTTTCGAGCGTACCCTCGTACGAGGTGAAGCCGCGGGTGTAGATTAACAGCTTGAGCGCGTGAATTTCGCCGTTATCGGGCGATGCCTCTTCAGCTTGGAGCGCGCATTCCAGCGCGGTTGAATAGTTGCCCACCGCGTAATCCTCGCGCGCGGTTGCGATTAACGAGGCTATCTTTTCCGCCTTTTCGCGCTCTGCCTGTTCGGCGCGACGGCGCTTTTCGGCAAGCTGTTCGGGGGTCATAACCGCCGCTTCTTCGTCGTCGAAATCGTCTTCGGGTACCTCAAACGATATCTCTTCTGTATGCTCCGGTTCGTCTTCCGTCAAGCCGTCGTCTATGACCAGCTCCTCTTCGCCGTCCTCGTTGATGCGGAAACGGTATTTTTTGTCCTTATCCGTGTCTATAAGTCTCTCTTCAGCCATTTTCTTTCTCCCTTACAGGTAAATACGTCTTGGTAATAATCGCGGTAAATTTTCCGCGGTATCTGCTGTACGCATAGGCGCAGAATTGGTCGTTTTCAAACAGGGCGAACACGCAACTGCCCGAACCCGTCATTGTAACGCCAAGCGGCGAAAATTCGTGCAGCTCCTCCGCGGCGCGCATAACGTCCGCATTGAGGTGCGCGGCGGCAGGCATAAGCGCATTGGAAAGCGACTTGCCCAAGGTCTGCAAATCCCCCGAAAGCACAGCCGCCTCCGCCTTGTCCGAAGTTGCGGGACGGCGGCAATTTATGCCGTCGTACGCGCGGTAACACTCGGGCGTGGATACGGGAGTTTTGGGAACGAGAAGCAAAAGATTTAGCTTTAAGTCGCTTTCGATCGGCTTGACGATTTCGCCCCTGCCGGAAATGCGCGCATACCCGCCCGTAAGCATATAGCCCGTGTCGCTCCCCAAGGAGTCGGCTATGTCCTTGATTTTTTTGTCGTCCTCTATGCCGTGCAGCTTTTTAAGCCCGTTCAGCACGCCCGCGACGTCCGCAGACGAGCCGCCCAGCCCTGCACCCATTGGAATATTTTTATAAATCGTTACGTCGGCGCCGCACGCGTCGAATTCGGCTATGAACTTTTCTGCCGCCTTGACCGCGTTGTTGTTCTTGAAGGGAATGCCTTCGCTGCCCATACCGTGCATAGAAATGCTTACCAGCTTGTCCTTTTTGCGCTTTTTTATGGTTATAAGGTCGTAGACGTCAACTGTAGTTACAACCGAATCCAGGTTGTGATAGCCGCCCGAAACGCCCGTAATATCCAAACTTAAATTTATTTTTGCGTATGCCTTGACGCGAACGTAATCCATAAATTTATTATAGCACGCGCTTAAAATATTTTCAACGCTTTGCCGCAAAAAAGCGGTTTTGCCTTTAAATATGCGGTAAAATTACATAGCGCCGCCGCGTTTTTTAACGCGGCGGCGCAAATTTCAAATTTTATGCGCGTTTGGGTCTGTAAATTACTATTCTTTCCCTGCCCGTAAGCGGATATTTCAAGTCGGGGTTGCACTCCGAAACCTCGCTCGGCGCGCGCATCAGCCGCTTTGAAATTTCCCACAGCCCGTCGCCCTCGGTCGGAATAAACACGCTGACCGCGCTGTCGCACGGGATTACGGCTTCGCCCTCCTCCACGTTTCCTATAAAGCCTATCTTTTGGGATGACAAAATGAACGCGCTGATTTTAAGCACGGCTTCGGCCTCCACTTCGCCCTCCTTGGGCTGACGCAGGCTTACTCCGCACACGGCGACGTCGGCAAGCACGCGGCCTTCGGCAAACGCGCCCAGCCTCACCGCAAAGGGGAGCGAGACCTCGGTACTCTTGACCTCGCCGTTCTGTTCGTAGAATAATATCGCCGAAACCGCGCCCTCTATCGCGCCGCTGGCGGCAACGTATTCGTAGTCGACCTTGGGAAGAGCCGCCGCAAGGAAGCGGCAGGTGAAGTCCAGCTTGCTCTTGACAGACGCGGCGCCCGATACCCGTTCGGAAAAAATCTTGTTTTCGCCGATAATTTCCGCGTCCTCTTCACAGAGGCTCAGATTAAGCTCGTGCGAACATGAAAAGGCGTCCGTCGCCACGGTAAACTCGCTCTTTTCGTAGAAGGTTCCCGAAAACGAAAGCGAGCCCACAAAACTTACGCGGCACTTCCCCTTCTCCTCGTTTACGGTTGCGGTAACGTTTAAATCCTTGATTTCTGCGTGAACCAGCGGAGTCGACCCGACCGACGAGCTTTCGCACGGGATTGACGATTTAAAGGGAATAACCCTGTCTAAGCAGACGGGCGTATCCTTGCGCATAGCAAACAGCGAAAGATAGATTTCGCCGCTCACAACTATTTCTTCCGTGCCGCACTCCGCGCTGGTTACAAGCGCGCGCGCGGCGGGAATAAGGACGTCTGCCACGCTGTCGGCGTCAAAGTCGTCCTCCACCTCGCTCTCGCCAGAAAAGGTAACGGCGGAATAAAAGTCGTGCGTTTCGATTTTTAAATACGCTCCGTCGCACGCAGTTAAAAACGTGCGCTCGGCGAGGGCAAAAACCGAAATTTCCGCACAGATAATGGCGGACAACACAAAGGACGAGCCGTCGCGGCGAACGGTGGTCTTTTCGCATCTGAGATTGCACACGGCTGTCTGCGCAGGCGCAAGCCGACCGTCGTCGGCGAAGTGGTTGAACTCCGCGCCCTTCTGCATACGGCACAGCTTGCCCTCCTCGTCGGCGTATACGACCGAAAAAACTATTCTGCCGCCGTAATTGACCCGTCCGGAAGAGACCTCGCAGGAAAGTAGCGAAACCTGCGGATACACCGCCAGAACTTCGATTACGTCGTTTGATTGAGGGAAGCGGCTTTCGGCAACCGCCTGTGAACTTATTGCGGCTATTTTTCGCGTGAAAGTTTGTGTGTTAAGTTCGGGTTTCAACATATATATACTCCTTGTTGCGCCTTGTTTTACAGAGTAATATATGCGTATAATTGTCGGTTTATTACTTGGCGTTGCGGATAAAACCCTGCTTTAAATCAGTCGTTGCGGGTTACCCTTACCCTGCCGCACAGAATTTCGGAATACGAATACGAGGTTTTACCGAGAAAGTTTTTGTCGTCGGGCTCAACAGTAAATATTGCAGGGTATACGCCCGAAAGGGTTGCAGGAAAGGTTACGAACTTATTTCTGCCGAGATTGAGTTTTACGGTTACGGGTTTGTTGTAGCATTCTTTTATCGTCTGTTTGATGGAATTTATTGTAATACCGGCCTTAATCATACAATTATTATTGCCGTTTTTTTGCAAAAAAATCGCGGCGGTTGTTCCAACCGCCGCTTTAAACGCTTTAATTATTAAAATAAATCGTCATCGTCGTCATCTTCATCTTCGTCATCGTCGTCGTAGTCCTCGTCCTCAAGGTCGGACAGGGAATCCACGTCCTCGTCGAAGAAGTCGTCATCGTCGACGCTCTCCTCTTCTTCCTCGTCGTCGAGTTCCTGCTTGAGCTCCTCTTCGAGTTCCTCGTCGTCCACCGTCAAATCTTCGGTATCGTCGTCAAGGTAGTTCTTCCACTCCTCGTCCTTTTCGGGGTCGATTTCTTCCTCTTCCTCGTATTCGGCTTTAGACGCGCAGGCTTCGCATATCTTTTCGCCATAGCGCACCCTGTTTACGCCGCATATCGAGCACAGCTCGGTTGCCTCTTCGGCAAGTTCGTCTTCCAACTCCTCGTCGTCAAGGTCGGCAAACTGAAGTCTGTTGCCCTTCATTTCGGCAATGCATACGTCGCAATACTCCTGCGTTTCCCCGTCGATATAATTCAATTCGCATCTAGGACATTTGATATATTTGACCATCTGATTTTCTCCCGTTACATAAGGCGCCTTTAAACAAAACCTCCCCGTAGCTGTTTCCCGAAAGATTCCGGAGTACGTCCGTTTGCGCAGATAGTTTTGTTAAGGCTCGTTCTTTTTGTGCTAACATTATATTAATTTAATTAGCGTTTGTAAACTGTTTTACCAAATTAATTTTGCTATTTTTAAAAAAATATTGCGCGGACGGATACAGAACGTATCCGTCCGCGCTTAATAACGCTTAATTTACTTATTTTCACCGTTCTGAGCGTTCTCTTCGCCGTAAACGTCGATGTTCTTATCGTCGGTGATATCGACCTTCAGCTTATCCTGACTATCGTCGTCGGTTGAGCCCTTGCGCTTTTTAATCAGCCATACGGTGAGTGCAACCGCTCCGCCGATGACAAGCAAGCCTGCCGCGCACATACCGATTATGAACCAAACCCTTGCGGCGGTATTCAGACCGTCCCACCAGGTTGAAGTATCCTCGGGATATTCCTGCATATAGGACGACCTGAGGTCGTCTCTTATGCTCTCTGCGTCGGCATCGGTAACCTTACCGATAACGCTGTAATAATAGTCGCGGCTGTTTGCGTAAACGGTGCTGCCGTTGACCTTTTTGGTCTTTTCGGCATATTCCGCCCAGTCGCCCTCAACTGCGGCAAAATCTCTGTAAATACCTGCCGAAGCCTTGGAATAGAGATATTCCTCGCTCTTGCCGGATATATCTACGTATGCCTTTATGAGCTCGTCGAGATAGTCCTTATCGCCCGTGTGGAACAGATAGGTCAGCGCGTCGGGAAGATACTGATAAGCCGCGGTACCGTCCGCATTCTCCTCTTCACCGTAAGCCGCTATCTTTTCCGCAACCGCTTCGTATTCTTCATTGTAAGCCTTGATTTCGGCATTGGACATCATGTCGCCGTCGGCGCTGGTGAGGTCGCAAGCCATAACGTAATTGTAGTCCTCGTAGCCCTCGGTCTCGCTTGCAAACACTATCTGATTATTTACAAACTCGGGAAGATACCAACCGGATGAAGCGTCGAGGTCCAATATGCGGACTTCAGAATATTTATAGACGTCTTTATAGGGCAATTCGTTGGGCTTGTAAGCGGTCTGCTCGCCGTCGATTGCTATACGGTAGAAGGTATAGCCGTTGCCGCCTGTGAGAGAGTAATACAGATACTGAGCGGTTTCGGTTCCCTCGCCGTCCTCGGTAGCCGTAGTTTCTTCGCGTACAGCCAGAATAGTAGGCGCGCCGCCGTCGGTTATGGAGTAGGAGTTATCGAGCTTTCCGCCGACGAATTCCCCGATTTCTATGCCGTTATCGCCCGCATACAATACCTTTTCCTTACCGCCGATAGTTACGAAAGTGTAGTCCTTACCGTCGGAAACGGTTAAAAGCAGATTATTTGTTTTAAGCGTCGAGTTTGCCTCGATAGCGTCCCAGCTTTCGTCCGTCTTGCCGTTGTTGTCGGCGTCGAGCGCGTCGACCGTAATGCTGTAAAGACTGCCGTTTGAATCGCCGTTCTGCGTACCCGTAAAGGTAAGACGACCGTTCTTATACGAGGATAATCCGTAGGTATAGCCTGTGTGATTAATAAGATACTCTTTATCGCTGCCGAAGTTGTAGTTGAACTGATTTACTTTCGTGCCGCTCTGGTTGCCGTTTTCAATTATGCCGATACCGTCGAAAACGTAACTGCCGCAGTTGATATACAGGGGATTTTCGCTTGCGTCGTAGTCCTTGACGTAGCTGAAATCGTATTCCTTGAGCGACTCGGTGGCGTCAGCCCTTGCCATATACAGCTGATTGTAACTTTCCTTGACCGCGTTGTCGGAGCCGAGGTAGTTGGTTACGCTCATAGTATAGAACACGTAGGGGTTTTCGGGGTCGACGCTGTCGAATTCATAGTCGGACACGTTATAAGCTATAACCGTATCTGTGCCCGTTGACGTATTCACCGAATGTATATTGGTTACGGCAGAGCTTTCGGAATACAAACTTTCGGAGCAAGCGTACATAAGATAGACCGTGCCGTCAACCTGAACGTAACGGTAGTCGAGAGATGCGTCTGCCGCACGGTAATAGTAGTCGGACATAGTATCCTTGCCGTTTAAAGAAGTGCTCTTGAATTCGAGCTTGGAATACTGAACTTCACCCGAGCTGTTTTTTGCGGTAGAGGGAGTAGCGTAATAGATTCTGTCGCCGTAGACGTAGATTCCCGCATTATAGTTTTCGGAATAGGTGACGAGCGGCACAACGGTTTCGCACGAGGAGTAGTTATGATTGGAGAGGTCGGACTTTGAAATTCTTTGAACCGAACCCTTTACTACCGAACCGAACGAGTTGTCCGCAGATTTCTGCTCGACGCCGTTTACAAAGTAAACGTATTCGCCCGTCTGAACAAGGAAGCCGCCGTTCGACGTTACCTGTGCGTAGGTCGTATCCTCCGTAGATACTCCCGAAGAACGGAGCGAACCGCAGCCTGAAGCCAAAGTTATGCCCAGGGCGGAAATTGCGGCGGTCGCCACGCATATAATTTTAGTGATAGGTTTACGCATTATTATCTCCATACTCTCCCCGTTTGCCGTTGGGGGAGAAAGTCTTTTTTCAGCTCTAATAATTATATAATAGTTTTAGGTTTTGCGCAATAAAAAATAAGTTGATTTTATGAAAAATTATTAAAAGGAGTGATATATTACGGAAAAATTTGCCCTTTTCAATATTCTTAAAGCGTTAGGCGCTTTGGGCGGCAATGCAGGCGGCGACGGCGAAGCCGCAGAGAGCGCCGCAAACGGCGAAAACTTAGACCAGGCAAAAAAGCCCGCGACGCACACAAACAGTCCAAGCGCTCAAGACGGGAGCCAACGCCCGAATATGATGGCGGAAGCCATGCTTCGCCATGAACGAGCCTCTAACCGCATACATAACAAGACGGGCGCGACCAGGTACCGATAAGCCCGCAGATAAGCCGGCTCCTCCTCGCATTTACGGCGCGCGCAAAAATCAGAGGAGCACAAAAACCGCCGCATACGCTGTGCAAAATACGTCCGTACAAACTGCACCGTACAAAAAACAGCCGCGCAAGCAATGCTTGCGCGGCAAAAACTATTAAGCCGATTATCTTTCGAGCTTGAGGTGACGAGGAAGTCCGTCTACCCAAAGCGGCGTGATTTCAGACTGAATAAGAGGGCGGATATAGTGGATAAGTTCAGGCGTTACGTTTGTGCCGTCCTCGGTTATCCAATTATCGGGAACCTTCTTTTCAACGTTAGCTATTTCGCTGACTTCAGCCAGCTCGGTTATGCACATATAGGGGTCTTCGGATACGCGCTTGAGGCATGCAACCATACCCGTCTTGCCTTCGAACGCAGCCTTTACCGCCGCACCTGCGGAGTTGAACGCTTCGGTTACGTCGATACGGGAGGTAATGTGCGCCGCGCAACGCTGCAACGACGAAAGCTCGATTGCTCTGGTCTTTACGCCGTACTTTTCGGCAACCTTGCCTGCAAGATAGCGCGCTGTACCTGCGAGCTGCTTATGACCGAACGCGTCGACGTAGTCAACGTGGTCTGCAAGTTCGCAAACGTATCTTCCGTCGGCAACCTTAACGCCTTCGGAAACGGCGATAACTATCGAACGCTCCTCTTTGAGCATTTCACCCGTCTTAGCAAGGAATGCGTCGAGGTCGAACACTCTCTCGGGCAGGTAAATCATATCAACGCCCTCGCAGTCTTCGCCCTTTGAAAGAGCCGCTGCCGCGGTAAGCCAGCCTGCGTTACGACCCATAACTTCGATTATGGATACTACGGGATAGTCGTAAACCAGACCGTCGCGGATAATTTCCTTGGTGGTTGCCGCTATGTACTTTGCCGCGGAGCCGTAGCCGGGAGTATGGTCGGTTATTGCAAGGTCGTTATCAATCGTCTTGGGGCAACCCATAAAGCGGATAGGGCTCTTGATGAGCTTGCCGTAGGTCGACAGCTTGTCTATGGTGTCCATAGAATCGTTGCCGCCGATATAGAAGAACGCGTAAATTTCGAGTTCCTTTAAAATGGTAAAAATTTTATCGTAGGTTTCTTCGTTACCCTTGATTGCAGGCAACTTATAGCGGCACGAGCCAAGGAACGAAGAAGGCGTACGCTTGAGCAAATCCATATCCAAATCGTTCTTAATCTGGGATGAAAGGTCAACCACGTCCCTGTCTAAAAGACCCTTAATGCCGTGAACCATTCCGTAGACAATGTCGGCGCCTCTGTCTTTAGCCGTTTTGAATACGCCCAAAAGGCTTGCATTGATTACAGCCGTAGGACCTCCGGACTGTCCCACGATTACGTTTTTCATAGAAAATCCCCCTTAAAATATAATTTTCTTAATTTTGCGGTTGTTACCGTATATAATTATAATATATCGACGGACAAATTGCAATATCAAATTTAAAATTTTTTAAGAAAAAGCAGTTATTTTACGACCGAAAATCGGTTTTGCCGAAAAAATGCAAGCTGCCCGACCGTTAAACAGCCGCCGTTCAGATTTCCACCCTAACGTAGCCTTGCGGCATGGGAACCGTGATACAGGTAAAGCCTATTTTTTTAAGCGCGGCGACAACTGCGGCGCGCTTATCGCAGATACGGTCTATCGCGTGCGCGTCGGAGGCAAAAGATACCATTCTGCCGCCCAGCTCGAAGTAGCGCGAAAGCGCGTCGGTATCGGGCAAAAATTCGCTTCCCGCCGTGCGCGGGGACGAGTTGACTTCCAGAATTTTTCCGCGCGAAATTATCTCTTTGAAGATGCCGTCGTACAGCTCGGAAAATTCTTCATACCTTATTTTGGGATCGGCATAGGGCGCGTTACGCGACACGTAGCCGATATGCGCCACTATATCGTACCTGTACGGCGCGGAAAGGCTCTCTTTAACCCTTTCAAGATAGCGACGATAGGCGTTATGTTTTTCTTTGCCCGCAAAATAATCACTGAAGTAACATTCCTGCCCGTCGCAGGTGTGCACGCTGTTTACGACGAAGTCGGGTTTAAATCTTTCGATAATTCCGGAATATTGCCGCGCGACGGCGGAGTCGTCGGAAAAGCCAAATTCGCAGCCGAGCAAAAGGCTAGTGTCTGAATGCGAATTTTTCAATGCGGCTTGCAGGGCGCGTCCCTCTTTGAAGTAACCTTCAGCGTCGGTAAAGGCGGGTTTGTCATAGATAAGCAGACCTATGGCGTTGTAGTCGTAGTCGAAATGCTCCGAAACGCCGTAATATTTCAAGCCCTGCCTCTCCGCCTCGGCGACCATATCTTTTAAAGCGCTCTGCCCGTCGGCTGAATACGTGCTGTGAGTGTGAACGTCGGTAAGTATCATAGTGTTATTGTAACATCTGTAGCCGCGTTTTGCAAGGCAATTATAAAATTTGGCAGACGTCGGACGCACAAATAATTTTCGCGGCGGTATTGCCTGCGCAATTCCGCCGCGAACGGCTATCAATCAACTGTATTCTTTGTCCTTGTATAATATCCTTCCTGAATTGCAGCAAACGCCGCTTTAGCGCATAACGGAACAACTAATTATATTTGCCATAATGAAAGAATCTTCCCCTTTTAGCGCGTCGCGCACTACTTTTACTACAAAAAACAAAAACGAACCCCACGAAAGGGAGTTCGTATTTTTGTTTTTTATCTCTTTGAGAACTGAGGAGCGCTCGTCGGAACAGGCTTTGCTTTATGCGGTTTGCAAAAATGCAAACCGCAACCTTGCACCGCCGTTCCTCCTCTTCCCACAAAAACATTTTTTGCGGGAACCCTGTTTTATTAAAGCGCGTCGCGCACATTTTTTATTACAAAAACGAACCCCCGAAAGGGAGTTCGTTTTTTTGTTTTTATCTCTTTGAGAACTGAGGAGCGCGACGCGCTTTCTTTAAGCCGTATTTCTTTCTTTCCTTGACTCTGGGGTCGCGGGTTAAGAAACCTTCCTTCTTTAAAGCGGGACGGGATTCGGGTTCTGCCTGTAAAAGAGCGCGCGCAACGCCGAGACGGATTGCGTTTGCCTGACCGGTATAGCCGCCGCCGTAAACGTTTACAAGCACGTCGTACTTGCCTTCAACGCCGAGCAGGGTTAAGGGCTGCTTAACGACGTACTGAAGAACCGACTGAGGGAAATAGTCCTCAAAAGCTCTGTCGTTTATAACAATCGTGCCTGTTCCTGCGGGAACCAGACGAACGCGTGCGATAGCCTTCTTTCTTCTGCCTGTTCCCCAAAACTGCAACTTTTTCTTTAAATTAGCCTTTGCCATATATTTTATACCTTTCCCTTACCTTAGAATAATTTGAGTTCTTCGGGCTTCTGTGCAGCGTGGTTGTGATCCTCGCCCTTGTATACCCTGAGCTTCTTAATCATATCTCTGCCGAGCGAGTTCTTGGGAAGCATACCCTTTACGGCTTCGTAAACCGCAAGGTCGCTCTTTTCTGCGAGCATCTTCTTGTAGGAAACTTCCTTTAAGCCGCCGATATAGCCGGTATGATATCTGTAGTACTTATCTTCGAGCTTCTTACCCGTAAGCACTACCTTGTCAGTGTTTTTTACTATTACAAAATCGCCCGTGTCAACGTTGGGT
>JBJEUZ010000087.1:0-2837 GCA_051884095.1 Candidatus Coproplasma sp. | reverse complement strand
TATTTTCGATATAAAGGTAATCGCCCGTTTTAAAGTCGAAGCCCTTGTAGAGGAAGGGAAGCATACCCCAGTTAATCAGGTTGGAACGGTAGCGCTTTGTCGCATATTCGTTGGCGATATTCGCAACTCCGCCCAGACCGCGCTGGCAGGAAGCCGCCTGTTCGCGCGCGGAACCGTCGCCGGGCTTTTTTGCCACGACACAACTGCCGAAAGAAGTATCGGGAGCAATCTGTATGCCTACTTCGCTGAGAATTTCCTGAGGGAGCGCTCCGCTCTGTCGCCTTGCCGCCTCCTGCTCCTTGACCTCTTTTGCCCTTCCTACGTACTCGGGATCCTTGCGCGAAAGCGCAAATTCCGCAAGGCGCAGAGGATTGGAACGGTACGAAGAGGTTTCGCCAGAGGGAATGAGCTCGTCCGTGGTCGTAACGGGGTCGGCTATTACGGATACAACCTTAATTAAAAGATTTTTAGTTAAAGGTATCTGTTCGGGCCAGTCGGCTATATTGTTGCCGTAGATAAGTTCGGCACTCTTTTCGGGATTGCCCTCGCCGATATATACCCGGTTTTCGTAGATGCTCTTATCGAAGTAGTATTTTTTGACCTTTTTAGTATATTCGACTTCGGTGGCAGGGGTAAGCACGCCGCCGTTAGCCGCGGTTGCCGCAACCGAACGCGCGTCCATAAGCGCGACCGCCGCAAGCTGTTGTTCGCCAAGTTTGCTGCCCTCTCTGTTTTCAAAGTTACGCGTGGTGTGACGAACAGAGAAGCCGTTATCGGCAGGCGTATCGCCCGCGCCGAAGCAGGGACCGCAGAACGCCGTCTTAACTATCGCGCCAGACTGCATAAGCGCGGAAACGTAGCCGTTGTCGGCAAGGCATTTGAATACAGGCTGGCTCTGAGGATATACGTTGAGAGTAAATTCGTCGAAGCCGCAGCTCTTACCGCGGAGAATTTCAGCCGCCTCGGCGATATTTTCGTACGCGCCGCCCGCACAACCTGCGATGACGCCCTGACTTACGTAAATTTTTCCGTCCCTGATTCTGTCAAGGAGTTTGAAAGGTTTTTTGTTGCCCTTCAGCTTGTTGCCCGCCTCCTGAACCTCTCCCAGGATGTCCTTAGCGTTGTCGATAACTTCCCTTATCGTATAGGCGTTGGAGGGATGGAAAGGCAGAGCTATCATAGGCTCTACGCGCGAGAGGTCGATTACGACCGCACCGTCGTAATAGGCGGGGTTTTCAGGGTGCATTTCTTTGAAGTCCTCTTCCCTGCCGTGCATACGGAAATATTCGCGCGTTGTATCGTCGGTTTCCCAAATCGAAGAAAGACAGGCGGTTTCGGTGGTCATGACGTCTATGCCGTTACGGTAGTCCATCGAAAGATTTTTTATTCCCGGTCCGACGAATTCAAGCACTTTGTTCTTTACAAAGCCCTTTTTGAAGGTTGCGCCGACAAGCGCGATTGCCACGTCGTGAGGTCCTACTCCCTTTTTGGGCTTGCCCTTAAGATATACCGCTATAACCTCGGGTCGCTTTACGTCGTAGGTCTGACAGAGAAGCTGTTTTACAAGTTCGGGTCCGCCCTCGCCGATAGCCATTGTACCCAACGCGCCGTAACGGGTGTGGCTGTCCGAGCCTAAAATCATCTTGCCGCAGCCCGCCTTCATTTCTCGCATATACTGATGTATAACCGCAAGGTGAGGAGGAACGTAGTTGCCTCCGTATTTTTTTGCGGCGGATAGGCCGAACAGGTGGTCGTCCTCGTTTATGGTTCCGCCTACCGCGCAGAGCGAGTTATGACAGTTTGTAAGTGTGTATGAAAGGGGAAATTCTTTAAGTCCCGAAGCCTTTGCCGTCTGGATAATGCCTACGTAGGTAATATCGTGCGACGCCATAGCGTCGAAAGTGATTTTAAGATTTTCGTCGTCGCCCTTGTTGTGCGCCTTTAAAACGGAATATGCCAAAGTGCCCTTGGCTGCCTTTTCCTTCTGTTCTTCACGCATAAACGCAAGGTTTTCTTTTACAAGTTTGCCGTCGATATAATAGACGCCGCCCTTAATTAATTTAATCATAATTCGTACCTGCTATAATTTAAGTTAAGTTTTATTCTACTATATTATTTTAAATTTATCAACCTAAACGGGTTAAAAAATAAAAAGTTAGGGCTTAACGGTTGCGTTTTAAGAGCGACGATAGTATAATTGTACTATGAAAATTTTCAAATACAGATTCACTAAGCTGATTTACGCGCTTATCGGGGCGGGAATCGCCCTGTGCGCAGTGGGGTTCGGCGTAAACTTATATGTTTGTATCACTCAGGGAATCAGCACTGCCGTCAACCCTGCCTATCCCATAATACAGTACTGCGTAATGTTCTTCATTTCGGCGGCGCTTGCGGTTATTTTAATCAGCCTGCTTATCTCCTCCTACTATTCGGTTGATAAGACTTACCTTAAGACCAGCTTCGGAATTATCAAGAGCAAGTATGCCATTGCCGATATCGAAACCGTGGAGCTCAACAGAAAGACCAATAAACTGAGCGTATTCTTCAACAACGGCAACTATATTGTAATAGTCGTAAAGGAAGAATGGTATACGGATTTCGTTCAGTCGATACTCGACGCAAATCCCAAAATAGAATACTCCATAGTTTCGAAGGACAGCACCGATCCCGACCAGAAATAAATATTTAAATTGTAACGCGCCGATACTCGGCGCGTTATTTTACGCGCGAAGCGCGCCCGTTCGGGTGCGCTTCTATTTTTTAAGCGGTTTTATTCTTCTTTTTATGAAGCATCTTTTTAATCGACGTGCGATGTTCCTCTCCGCCCATAAGCCTGT
>JBJEUZ010000086.1:0-2852 GCA_051884095.1 Candidatus Coproplasma sp. | reverse complement strand
AAGCGCAGTTGCCGCAAAACTCGTCGATAACGGCAGAATTTTGGTCAGAGAGTCGGGTACCGAACCTTTGATAAGGGTTATGGTAGAGGCTCAGTCGAAAAAAGATTGCGAAGAACTCGCGCAGTCGGTCGTAGAGGTTATTAACAGCAAAGGATATGTGGTGGAGTAAATTATGTGCGGTATCGTAGGATATATCGGCGCTAAACAGGCTGCGCCTATTCTTTTAGACGGGCTTGAAAAACTTGAATACCGAGGTTACGACTCCGCAGGCGTTGCAGTCAGGACAGATGAAGGAAAGACCGTAGTAGTTAAGGCTAAAGGCAGATTAAAGAACTTAAACGAGAAGATTGACGGAGGCAGGTCGCTTAAAGGTACGTGCGGTATCGGGCATACGCGCTGGGCGACTCATGGCGAACCCTCCGAGCTCAACGCTCACCCTCATTGCAACGACGAGGGCACGGTCTTTGCCGTGCATAACGGAATAATCGAAAACTATGCCGAGCTCAAGCAAAAACTCATAAACAAGGGCTATACGTTCTACAGTCAGACCGACACCGAGGTGGCGGTAAAACTTGTGGACTATTACTATAAAAAGTACAATATAGGTCCTATCGACGCCATAGCTAAGGCAATGGTGAGAATACGCGGTTCGTACGCTCTGGAAATTATGTTCAACGACTATCCGGGGCAGATTTGGGTAGCGCGTAAGGACAGTCCCATGATTATCGGCGTGGGAGACGGCGAATCTTTCGTCGCTTCAGACGTTCCCGCAATCTTAAAGTACGTCCGCAACGTCTACTATATAGGTAACCTTGAAATGGCCTGCGTAAAGGCTGGCGAAGTGCATTTCTTCAATCTTGACGGCGACGAAATAAATAAAATCTCAGTAGAGATTACGTGGGATGCTGAGGCGGCAGAAAAGGGCGGCTTCGAACACTTCATGATGAAGGAAATTCACGAGCAACCCAAAGTCGTCAAGGATACGATAAACAGTTTCGTCAATGAAAGAGTAATAGATTTTTCTGAACTTGATCTTTCAGACGAGGAAATTAGGCAAATCGACAGCGTACAGATTGTGGCTTGCGGTTCGGCTTATCACGTAGGGGTAGTTACCCAATACGTTATGGAAAGCCTTGCGCGTATTCCCGTGCGCGTAGAGCTTGCTTCTGAATTCAGATACAGAAATCCCATTCTTTCAAAGAAAACGTTGGTCGTAATCGTTAGTCAGTCGGGTGAAACGGCTGACAGTCTTGCGGCTCTGCGTGAAGCTAAAAACAGGGGCGCAAAGACGCTTGCTATCGTCAACGTGGTTGGTTCGTCTATCGCCAGGGAGGCGGACAGCGTCTTTTATACAAAGGCAGGTCCCGAAATAGCGGTTGCCACTACTAAGGCGTACAGCGCGCAGTTGATTGCGGGATACCTGATTTCCATTCAGTTCGCATACGTCAAAGGTTGCATATCCGAGGAACGTTATTCGCAGCTTTTGTCGGAGATGCGCGGTTTGCCCGATAAAATTGCTGAGCTTTTAGAAAAGAAAGAGGGCTTGCAAAAATTTGCGTCCGAAATAGCAAACAGGCGCGATATCTTCTTCATAGGAAGGGGAATCGACTATGCGCTCAGCCTTGAAGGAAGTCTCAAACTCAAAGAGATAAGCTATATCCACTCCGAAGCGTATGCCGCAGGCGAGCTCAAGCACGGCACGATAAGCCTTATCGAGGACGGAACGCTGGTAATCGGCGTTCTGACGCAGAACGGACTTATTGAAAAGACAATAAGCAATATGGTTGAAGTGAAGAGCCGCGGAGCGTATCTTATGGCGGTTACTACATGCGGAAACTATGAGATAGAGGAAAAGGCGGATTTTACTTTTTATTTGCCGCAGGCGGATGAAATGTTTGTGGCAAGTCTGGCTGTGATACCTCTTCAACTGCTTGCGTACTACGTCAGCGTCGCAAAGGGGCTGGACGTAGATAAACCCAGAAATTTGGCCAAAAGCGTTACGGTAGAATAACAATATACGGTTTTGATAACCCGGAGAGAAGAATGAAAAAGAAATTGCAATTAAATGCAAAAAAAATAATAGCTGTAGCAATGTGCGACCTTGTCGCCTTGACGATTTCAATGCTGTTGTCTTTGCTTATAGTTCATAATGAAATAAACTGGTGTATTGATTTGTTATATTGGTATCTGACCAATATAGTCGTAGTCTATTTTTTCTTTATCTTTTTCAGATTATATTATCTTGTTTTCAATTCGTTCGGGTTGATAGATTCGTTTAGAGTTGTAGCCGCAATGGCGTGCGTATTTATTGTCAATTTGCTATTGATTCTGGCATATAAAGACGTATGCAGCATAAACACTTGTATCGTTTACTGCGTAGCATTAGGTATATTTAGTTTACTTATCCGTAGTTCGAAGAGAATCGTAAATTCAGTCAGATACATAATTCACGGCGATAAGAAGAGAGTAAGAGCAATGATAGTCGGGGCGGGAGACGCCGGAACCACTATCATTCGAGAGATTCAAAACACTGATAAAATAGACTATTATCCCGTCTGTATTGTTGACGACGACGTGACTAAAACAGGTAAAAGCATAAGCGGAGTAAAAGTTGTCGGCACTACGGAAGAAATTAAAAAATTTGCTGAAAGGTATAACGTAAAAGAAATACTGATTGCAATGCCGTCTGTACCAAAGGTGCAGATAAAGCGTATTTTCAGTATCTGTAAGACGACGGATTGCAAAGTAAAGATTTTGCCCGGTATATATCAGATAGTTAACGGTGAAGCAAGCGTATCTTCGCTTCGTCCGGTACAGATATCCGATCTTTTGGGAAGAGAACAAATTAAAGT
>JBJEUZ010000085.1:0-2897 GCA_051884095.1 Candidatus Coproplasma sp. | reverse complement strand
CAAAAAAGGTTTTACATTATAACAAACCGCAAGATTTGTTTGATTCTTTTTTATCTAAGTGTTGCACTTAGTTTGACAATTCACCACTTTAAAATTTTACTGCATCTTTGTAAGGCGCTCGGCATATTCCAGCCATTCCGCTTCGGGAACCTGCTTTTCGCTGTTCTTGCAGAAGTTTTCAACCAAAATTTTTGCCTTTTCGGGGGGAATAACCGTACCTACGCCCGCTACGCAACCGCCGGGACAGCCCATACCTTCGATGAGGCAGCCCTTTATTTTGCCCGCCTTTGCCTGCAAAAGAATCTTTTTGCAGTCGGCAAGACCTTCGGCGTGGTATACCGTGACTTCGGTTCCGGGATAATATTCCTTGACGGTACGCTCGATAGCCGCGGCAACGCCGCCTGCGCAAGCGTAGCCTCTGCCAGCGCCCGTAGTGCCGGTTTTGCGCAGAGGGGTCTCTTCTAACTCTTCGGGAACCAGACCCTTTGCCGCGAACATACCGCCGAGCTCTTCAAACGTCAGAACGAAGTCTACGTAGCTTCGGATAGTGCGGCGGGACGCTTCAAGTTTTTTAGCCGCGCAGGGGCCGATAAACACAACCCTTACTTCGGGATATTTTTCCTTAATCTTGCGCGCTGTAGCTACCATGGGGGTAAGCTCCTGCGAGACTTCGGCAACCAGGTCGGGGAACTGCTTTTTTGCGAGCACCGCCCACGCGGGACAGCACGAGGTAAGGAGGAAGGGAAGTTTGCCCGTTGCCACCTCGTTTACGTAGTGATGAGCTTCGGCAATACAGCCCAGATCGGCGCCTTCGGCAACTTCGCACACGTCGGCAAAGCCCAGCTTTAACAGGGCGGTTTTAATTTTGCCGAGCGTCGCCTTGGGTCCGAACTGACCTACGATTGCGGGAGCAACCGTGGCGACTACGTTATCGCCCTTCTTAATTGCCTGAATGAGCTGAAAAATCTGGGATTTATCCGCAATGGCGCCGAAGGGACAAGCCGACATACACTGACCGCACGCAACGCACTTTTCGTTGTCGATATGCGCTCTTCCGTATTCGTCCGAGGAGATTGCCTTAATTCCGCAAGCAGAAGCGCAGGGACGCACCTTGTGCGAAATTGCGTCGTAAGGGCAGGAAGCCTTGCATCTTCCGCACTTTATACACTTGCTCTGGTCGATAAAGGACTTCCCGTCCACTATGGATATCGCGCCCTTGGGGCAGTTTTTAATGCAATGATGCGCAACGCAGTTGCGGCACATATTGGTGACTTCGTATTCGTTGTCGGGACACTTGTCGCACGCGGAAGGTATTACCTGCATGAGGGGCGGTTCGTAATACTTATCCGAAATATTGCTCTCCTTCACGCCCTCGGTGATATGTACGGGTTTATTTGCGGGACGAAGCGAAAGTCCCATAGCCAAACGGACGCGCTCGGCGGCAATCTGGCGCTCGCGGTAGATACTCTCGCGGTATTTGGGTTCTTCGTCGGGAGTTATTTTATAGGGTATAGCTTCGATATCGTTGGCAATATCCGTCGATTCGTATGCCACCTTTGCAACTTCGGCAAAGACCTGTTTTCTTAAATCGGTAACGACGCTCTGACTTTTCATATTGTACTCCTCGGAAATTTTTATCGTTAGAATTATATCATATTAAATTTACTCTTTCAACCCGTTTGACGGAATTTAGTTGTAAAATATACAAAAAATTGCGGCCGGGGAAGCCGCAAAAAATTTTTACAAAAATATTACAACCTTATTGCAGGCATTTTGCACCCTTTTCTTGAAAATTGCGCGCGAAAATGCTATTATTGAAAAAAGAGGTAAAGCTATGAAGAGCAAGGTATATCTTTTAGAGGACGATTACAGCATATGCGGACTTATTAAAGTTTCGCTTGAAATGAACGGCATAGATTTTTCGGCGTATCCCACATGCAGGGAATTTATGGACGCGGTTGCGCAATGCCAGCCCGACGTCGCGCTTCTGGACGTGATGCTTCCCGACGGCAACGGCTTCGAGGTACTGAAGGCGGTCAAGACCAGATATCCCTACGTTTCGTGCATAATGCTATCCGCGCTGAACAAGGAAGAGGACAAAGTGAACGGGCTGAACCTGGGCGCTGACGACTACGTTTCGAAGCCATTTTCGGTGCTGGAGCTGACGGCTCGCATCAACGCGGCGCTGAGGAGAAAGAGGAAGGATTCCACCCTCACCCGCGGCGACCTGACGCTGGATACGGACACTATGATTGTAACTAAACAGGGCAAAGAGCTGGACCTTAACCGCAAGGAGTTTGAACTTTTGAAATTTTTTATGGAAAACAGCGGCAGAGTTCTGACGCGCGAAACTCTTCTGACGGAAATCTGGGGCTACGAAGCGGGCGAAACACGCACGCTGGATAACCACGTTGCAAGACTGAGAAAGGCGGGCATAACCAACCTTGAAACGGTTTTCGGCGTGGGGTATAAATTTAACGGCTGAACCGCGTTCGACAAGGGGTATTCCGCGGGTAAAAATTATGAGAACCAGAATTTTATTTATTTCACTGCTTATAACCGTGGTGGGCATACTTGTATATTCGCTGTTGTCCACGCAGGTCTACTATAACTCCTCGGTGGCGCACGTCAAGGACAATCTGCAGGTGTATATGAACGCCTACGACGAACAGGATTTCCCTATTTATGCAGACGATACGCATCTTACGCAGGAGAGCGCGCAGAAATTTTCGGATAAGCTGAACGGCGCTAGAGTTACCTTTATGGACGGCGAAGGAAACGTTTTAGGCGACAGCGTTGCGGACGAAATTCAGTCCGACCACAGCGACCGCGAGGAGGTAAAAGACGCGCGCTTAAGCGGCGAAGGCTTTGCCGTGCGCTCCTCCTCCACCGTGGGA
>JBJEUZ010000084.1:0-12960 GCA_051884095.1 Candidatus Coproplasma sp. | reverse complement strand
AGAAGAGGTTTTCAAACGTGCCCTCGATATTTATGCGGTCGGAGCTTACCGTCCAATCGGCGCCTTCATAGACTTCGCCGCCGTCTCTGGAGAAAGTATCGGTGACGTAAATCAAGTGCCAGCCATAGTCGCCTGCGCAGACTGTAAACGAACCCACTCCGTTACCTATCGCCTCTTTTGCGGCAAATTCAAATTCCTTGATATAGCTTGTGGTGTATGCGGATACGGTATATCCGATATACTGCGAGAGCACGCTTGTATCGGTAGTGTAGGCATACTGCAGTTCGTTTACCGCCGCCATAGCCTTATACTGCCTTGTGTCCTTATTGAGCGCGTCAAGTTTGCTATTTTCAAGATTTTCTACCTTACCCGTTGCGTATACGAAGCGGGAATAGTCAATCTTTTTCTTGGTTGAATCGGTATAGTAATCGTCGGGAGAGTTTACGTTGTATCTTTCGTCTAAGGTCCAGCTTGCCGCTGAATCGTCGCCGAGCACATCGTCGCCGAGCACATAGTTTATATATGCAACAAACTCGTCGAGCATACCGTCGATTGTAAGTTTATTGGGAACCAGGCTGTAACTTCCGTCCTTGTTTTCGGATACCGCGCCGTTATAGGAATACAGACCTATATATTTGTCGAGCTCTTCGTACCTGGTCTTATCGGTGAGGTTATTTTCAAAGAACAGATAATTTCTGCCGTTGTCTTTGCCGTAATAATTAATGTCCGTATTGCTTGCGTCGAAGGCATATTCCGTTGCGCCGTTGAACCATGCCGAACGCTGGTCGATGGTGGTGATTTCCGCAAGGAGACCCTTTCTCTTATAATAGTATTCAACGTCGGTATTGCCGCTCTCTATCTCCACGTTCTGAACGGCGTTGAAGGGCAACAGAATGTTGTAGACGTAGCCGAACGTTCCGCCCTCGGTTCCTTCGGTTGCCGGAGCGTACATTACGAATGACGAACTTGAGGCGCTGCCCATAGCCGATTCAAAAGACGATACCGTGGAATTGGAAATACTCTGATTGTCCAACATATCGTTGTATTTGTTTTCGAGAAAGGAATAAACGCCTTCGTCGTTGCACTGAAGAATTATATCTTCCTGCTGCTTTGAGAACTCTTCGTAGTATTTGTTAATAACCACCTGCTGCAAGCGCGAAAGATATTCGTCCTGCATATAGGATATGCTTAAAATATCGGTAGTGTCTTCGCCCTCGGCTATGAGATAATTGCTCTTGAGGGTGGAGATAAACTGAGAATAAGCCTTGCGCCTGGTGCTCTTGTTCGTGCCTTCGAGCTTGTCTTCATTATACGCGCCGGAATCGTCGAGAAGATATCCGTCAAAGCCCGTGTATACGCCGTAATCGAGCTTGCCGTCCTCGGTCAGGGGCAGGTAATCTTCCACCTCGGTATCTACGCCTGAAGGAGTCGTGCGGGTATCGGTGCCCGAAGTCTTATCCTCTCCGTCGATAACGCCTTCTTCAATCGAATCAAGCGAAGAATTGATGCTTGAGAGATAGTCGTATTCTGCAAGCAGAAGATTGTTTCCTTCGGTCGCCTGGTCGATGCAGGCAAGCAGAGCTTTATATTTTTCCACTTCGGTCTTTTCCGAATCGTTAAACGCCTGCAAAGCCGAATCGTAACCGGGTTGGCTTAAGAAATACAGCGTAGCATACTGCGTCATTACCGCGTTGCTTGTGAGCGAATCGACAAGGGAGGTGAACACTTCGGCATACGACATACCGCTCTGAACGTAGGAATAGCCGACGTTAAGATATGCGGCGACGAGATCCCTCTTTATAATTTCGGTAGCGCCGACGGCGTTTGCGCAGGACGCAAGTCCTTCAGCTTCGAGATTTTCGCTTTTGGAAATATCGACCGTTGCGATTACCTGCTTCATATCCGCTTCGTTGAGCGTGGATATGAGCGTGCAACCGGATAATGTTGCGGAAAGCGCGATTGTAGCCGCTACCGCCGCGCAGATAAGTTTTTTGCTTTTCATTTAAAGTTTTCTCCGATTCTTGCCCTTTACGGACAATTTTAAGAATATCAGTACAATTATATAATATTTAAAATATTATAGCAAACGTTTTTTATTGGTTTTGAGTGAAACTTGCGGCAAATTTTAAAAATCTGGTCATTTCAAGCATTGTCTTTGTGGGCGTTGAGGACGGCTGAAAAACAACCGACGGCGCCTTTGCCATTGAGAGCTTTGTCTGACTTTTGTACTTATCCAGCGCGGCGCACAACCTTGCGTCCCGAAGGGAATTGACCGAAGGAAGTTCCAGGCATCCTTCCTGCCCGTCTACGGAAATCTTTTTCACGTTGAATTTCGCCGCGTAGGACTTGAGCACGGCGATTATTAAAAGATTCAACACCTCGTCGGGCATTGGTCCGAAGTTTTCCTCAATGGAAGAACATACGCGCTTATAATCGGCGACCGAACGTATTTCCGCAATCTGCTTGTATGCGTCCAGCCTTCCCGCGCTGCTCTCGATATACGCTTCGGGTATATAGGCGGTCGCCTTAACGTCCAGTTCTGCGGAGAATTGGTTTTCACCCGTCAGCTCTTCCTTCAACAGCTTTGAATACAGCTCGTAGCCGACCTTATCCATATGCCCGTGCTGCTCCGCGCCCAGAACGTTGCCCGCACCGCGGATTTCCAGGTCGCGCATTGCTATCTTATAGCCCGAACCCAGCTCGGTAAACTGCATTATAGCTTTCAACCTTTCGGTGGCGTCGCTCGTCATAACCTTTTCGGGCTTGAAGGTAAAATACGCCTGAGCAAGGCGGCTTCCTCTGCCCACTCTGCCGCGCAACTGATAGAGCTGGGATATACCCAATCTGTCGGAATCTATCACTATAATCGTGTTGGCGTTGGGCAAATCTATGCCGTTTTCGATTATGGTCGTGGTGACGAGAACGTTCTTTTCTCCCCTGTAGAACGCAAATACGTTGCCCTCCAGCGTATTTTTATCCATTCTGCCGTGGGCGTAAGTCACGTTGGCTTCGGGCACGATTTCGCAGATTTTACCTGCGAAAGCCGAGATGGTTTCTACCCTGTTATACAGGATAAACACCTGACCGCCGCGGGAAATTTCCCTTATCACCGCATCCCTTATCAGCGTTTCCGACTCCTCTACGACGTAGGTCTGAACGGGCAGTCGCTTTTGGGGAGGCGTGTTTATCGTGGATATGTCCCTTATACCCGCGAGCGACATATGCAGCGTGCGCGGAATGGGCGTAGCCGTCATCGTCAGACAATCGACGTCGTTTTTTACGTGCTTAATCTTTTCCTTGTGCTCGACGCCGAAGCGCTGTTCTTCGTCTAAAACCAACAGACCCAAATCGTAAAATTTGACGTCGTCGGAGAGCAATCGGTGGGTGCCGATTATCAAATCTATATCGCCTGCGGCAAGCGCTTTTATCGTCTTTTCCTGCTCGGCGGGGGTCTTGAAGCGGTTTAACTTTTCGACGCGCAGACCGAACTCGGCAAATCTGTCGCAAGCCGTGCGATAGTGTTGTTCGGATAGAATGGTGCTGGGGCACATAAACGCCGCCTGCTTGCCGCCCAGAACGCACAGATAGATTGCGCGCAGGGCAACTTCGGTCTTGCCGTAGCCCACGTCTCCGCAGACAAGTCTGTCCATAACCTTATCCGAACACATATCCCGCTTTATTTCCTCGATGCTGGCAAGCTGGTCGGGGGTCTCTTCGTAGGCGAAAGCGTCCTCGAATTCCTCCATCATTGCGGCGTTTTCAGGGAAGCGGTAGCCTCGCTTCTGAGAGCGCTCGGCATAGAGCTCCCTCAAGTCGAACGCAAGTTTTTTTATGGAAGCGCGTACGCGTTCCTTTACCCTTTCAAACTCGGCGCCGCCTATCTTTGACAGCGCGGGATTGCCCTCGCCCATATACTTAGAGAGCACGTCCATCTGCTCGACGGGAACGTACAACACGTCGCCGCCCTTATATTCGATGGCAACGTATTCCTTTATGCCGTCCGTAGTCTGTATCTTTTTCGTGCCGGTGATTCTGCCTATGCCGTGCTTTTCGTGAACGGCGTAGTCGCCGATTTCGGGTGCGGTGAACATATCGCCGCGCCTGCGGCGCACGCGCTTTTGCACGGTTTTGACGTAGATATCGCCGCTACCCACTACGGCGAGCTTAGCTTCGTGAAAGACCGCGCCCTTTACCAGCTCCTGCGCGACAAGACAGACGCCGCGCATGGCAAAAAGACTGTCGGGAAGGGGATTGACGCCTATATATGCCTCGTCGAACGCCTGGGAAAGTTTTTCCAAGCGCGAGGCGTTGCCCGTAAACACAAGCACGCGGTAGCCGTTGGCAAGCCAATTTTTTACGTCGGTTATAAGATTGGGAACGCTGTTGAGATAGGACGGCGTAGGCGTGGAATGAAGCGTGTAGGTTTTCAGCGGTTTAAAAAATTGCGTGGACGAAGTAAAGGTCTGCAGGGCGAGATTGCGATACCGACCCACGCCTCGAATAAAGTTTTCAGCCGTTATAAACTGACCCGAACTGAAAGAGAAAACTTCGCCGCCCTCCTTCAAGCCCTCGTAGCGTTCGTTATGCTCCTTTAAAAGCGCGCCGAGACGGTCGCTTATCGACTTGCATTCGTCAAGCACGACCAAAGTATCGGGCTGTAAAATATCGAAAACCGAACGCGCGGACGAGAGTATCGGCATTAGAAACGCCGCTCCGGCAAACGGTGCGCCGCCCGAAATATTGTTCTCTATCTCCTCCGCAATCGAGCGCGAACGGTCGTACGCCTTTTTGTCCCTGCACTCCTTCAAGCAGTCGCGCATAATCTTTAACGCCCTTTTTCCGTCCTCTTCCGACACAATACAATCGGTTGCGGCGATTAACGTTACCGACTTTATCTCGTCAAGGCGCTCGCCGCTTACGGCGTCGTACGGGCGGATTCTTTCAACCGTATCGCCGAAGAAGTCTATGCGTACGGAGTTCTCCTCGCCGACGGGATAGATGTCCAGAATATCGCCGCGTACGGCGAAAGTTCCCGCGTTCTCCGCGGCATATTCGCGGACGTATCCCATATTAACAAGTTTTTCGGGGAGAGACTGAAAGTCGTACTCCAGACCTGTTTCAAAGGTCAAGTACGGCAGCTTTTCGGGAACCAACTGAAGCGCGGCTTCGACGTCGCAGACTATGAAGTCCGCGCCGCTCTGTATTTCGTAAACAGCCTTTAAGCGCCTGAAGAGCGCGTCCTTGGAGATTGCATCCTTATACAGGAGCACCTCGTCCTTGGCGGTGAGATACGCGCAGCGCCTGCCTGACAGCACGGATATTGCCGCGTACGCCTTTGCCGCGGCGACTGGGTCGGCGGCAATATACAGCATTTTGCCCTGCGTGAGCGCGGCGGTGAGATATTTTTGAGTATCGGAAACGCCGAAAACCGCCGTGGGTGTTCCGCGGCGGACGTCTTGAGCTATTGCGGAGTAATCTCCGCCTAAATTTTCGTAGGAAAAAAAGTTTTTGTTCAAATTTTTCTCCGTTCTATGCCGCGCCGTTTCAACCGTGCGCGACATAACTGATTAACCGTTATACTTTGTCATTACGTTCTCTACGCTTTCGCCCTTTGCAAGCGCTAAAGCCGCGTCCGCCGCTCTTCCGCAGGCAGAGATAAACAAATCGTAATCCTCCGGCTTAACGTTTGAAAGCACGTAATTTATGATGGGGATATTTACCTCTTCGTCGCGGATACCTATGCGTATGCGGACGAAATCGGAGGAGTTAATTTCGGCTATGACCGAGCGCATTCCGTTATGCGTGCCTGCGCTGCCCGAAGGGCGTATGCGAACGCGACCCTTGGGGATATCGTAGTCGTCGTAAACCACTATTAAATCCGCGGGCGTAGCCTTATATTTGGCAAGCAGCTGCTTGACCGCCCTGCCCGAATTGTTCATATATGTTACGGGTCGCGCTAAAATTACCTTTTCGCCGTTCAGATTGGCTTCGGCAGTCAAGGCTTCGCACTCCTTGCGCTTGAATTTAACGCCAAGATTTTCCGCAAGGTCGCCCACGGCTAAGTAGCCCATATTGTGGAAGGTTTTGGCGTATTTTTCATCGGGATTACCGAGTCCTACTATAATTTTCATTGATATTTAACCTAAAAGTAAAGCCACAGACGCGCTGTGGCTTTCGTAAAAAAATCTGATTAGTCGTAGATTTTGGACATAGGTTTGTCCATATATACGTTTTCGATTGCCGAAGCAAAAATGCCCGCCGTGGAAATCATCTTGAAGATGGGCAACATCTTTTCCTGAGGGATATTGATGGTGTCGAGCATTGCAAGCTCGGTTATGGGCGACGCTGCAAGTCTTTCGATAGCGGGACCGGAGAGAACGCCGTGAGAACAGCAAGCGTATATTTCCTTTGCTCCGGCTTCCTTCAAAGCCTTAGCGCCCTGAACAATCGTGCCTGCGGTATCAATCATGTCGTCGACCATAAGGCAATTCTTGCCCTCGACGTCGCCGATTATATTCATAACTTCCATAACGTTTGCCTTGGGACGACGCTTGTCGATTATAGCCATCTTTGCGTCCATTCTTGCGGCAACCTTTCTTGCGCGCGCAACCGAGCCGATGTCGGGAGAAACGACGACGAAATTTTCGTCTACCTTGGGTTTGAAATAATTGTAGAGCGTAGGTCCGCCCACGAGGTTATCCAGAGGAATATCGAAGAAGCCCTGAATCTGCAGGCAGTGCAAGTCCATCGTGAGAACTCTGTCGGCGCCTGCGCTGGTTAAAAGATTTGCAACCAGCTTTGCGGTGATGGGTTCGCGCGAGCGAGCCTTTCTGTCCTGTCTTGCGTAGCCGAAATAGGGAATTACCGCGGTAATTCTGCCTGCGGAAGCCCTCTTTGCCGCGTCAATCATTATCAGAAGTTCCATAAGATTGGTGTTTACGGGTGCGGACGTAGACTGAATAAGGAAAACGTCCTTGCCGCGGATGGATTCGTCGTAGCGAACGTAAATTTCGCCGTCGGAAAAATGCGTGACTTCCATTTCACCTAAAGTGGTGTTCAGCTTTGCCGCAATGGCTTCTGCTAAAGGTTTGTTGGAATTGCCCGAAAAGATTTTAATTTCGCTGCCGTGGTTAATCATTAGGTTTTTTTGCCTCCGATTTAAACTTTTGTAACGGGCAGATAAAATCCGGAACAAAGATTCAGCCGCCCTTTATATTAACCGCAGCTTAACCGCCGCGGAAATTTACTTAATTGGCACAATCTATCGTATATAAATTGTATAATTTATGCGTAATAAAGTCAACGTTAATTTGCCGAAAACGAATTTAACATTAAAATGTTACTTATTTTCCTTTTTTTGCTTTTCGCGCACGCGCATCTGAGTGAAGAAGTCCGAAAGAATTTTTCTGCACTCGTCCTCCATAACTCCCCCCTCCACCTCGATTTTGTGATTCAAAAGGTTTGCTTCGGCAATTTCGCGCGTGAGGGAACGCCCCTTATCCTCCGGCGCGCCGTAATAAATTTTTCTTATGCGCGCGTTGAGCGCCGCGCCCATACACATGGGGCAAGGCTCCAACGTTACGTATAAATCGCACTCCGGTATGCGCCAGCTCTTAAGTTTTTTACACGCCTTTTCGATAGCTTCCACCTCGGCGTGGGCGGTTGCAATCTGTCTGCCCGTTCTGCGGTTGTGTCCGCGGGCTATTACCTTGCCGTCAAGAACCACCACCGCGCCGATGGGCACTTCACCCTCGTCAAACGCCTTTTTAGCGCACTTCAAAGCGCTTACCATAAACTTGTTTTTCATAATTTTCTATAAAGTATTTAAGCGCTCCTTTGCACTCTCGTATATCTTTCAGCCTCGTTATAGGGTGCGAAAGACTATCCCTTCCGCACTCCACCGTGTAGGCCGGAATACCCAACTTTTGTATGCACCAATCCTTATAGCCGCCCGAGCTTCCCGCGATTTTTTTGTAGGGATAACCCGTAGCCTCGGATAAAATTTTTGCGCCGAATTCGTCTCCCGCCCCGTTGTACTCCCAATAAATTTCGCCGCCCTTGGTATGAAACGACAGGGTTACGAACGGCTTGACCTTTAGCGTAAACCGCGCCAACGCCGCGCTTTCGCACTCGGAAAGAGGTCTGTCGCCTATGCAATTTTCGCTTCCCTTAAATTTTGTATTCAGTCTGCCTTCGCCCCAGTCGGCGTCGAAGTTGACGTTTAAATCTACCCCGCGCGCGTTGGCTTTCCATAACGGGAATTGCGTCTGCGAAATTGTTGCGCCGTCGGGATTGACCAGGGGCACAATCCAGCCGCCTACGCGGGTTGAAATTTTTATATGCTTTATGGCAAGGCGGGCGCATATCCACTCTCTGCCGTGTATGGCGTAGGTGGAAATATACTGCGCTCCGTAATCGCTGCCCGTGTGAAAGGCGAAAATTTTTCTGCCGCGGAACGAATAGCCTATTACGCACTTTCTGCGTCTGTAAACATTATAAAATTTTTCCACTTCGTCGTATATCACGCTGATATTATACTTTAAAAGCGCGTAAGATATGCCACGGCAATAATTTACTAAAAAACGTTTGAACGGGAGATATCCCTTGACGAACGGCGTTTTTGCTTAATTTTATTTATGGTATTCCGCGCCGCTATTTATCATAAACGCGCGGTAAATCTGTTCGGAGAGAATTACGCGCATGAGCTGGTGCGGGAAGGTCATATCCGAAAAGGAAAGGCGCAGCTTTGCCTTATCTTTGACCTCCTTAGCAAGACCGCAGGATGAGCCTATTACAAAGGTTATTTCCTCGCCCCTGTCGCAGAGAGTTTTAATCTCTTGGGCAAGGCTTACGCTGTTGAGCTTTCTGCCCTCTACGCACAGCGCCACAACGTATCCCTTGCACGCCCTTAAGATTGCCTCGCCTTCCTCTTCAAGATTTTTGCCCTCGGCAATTTCACGCACTTCAAACTTACAGAAGCGCGACAGGCGCTTGGCGTATTCCGCAACGGCGGCGCGGTAAAACTCTTCCTTTATCTTGCCGACGCAGACGATATTGACCTTAATCATAGCCCGAACAACCCCGTTATCCAGATTATCGCCATTATGAGCAAGCCCAGACTCGCCCACGCGAAGAACGTAACTACGCCGCCCTGCTTTTTATGCTTGAGAGGCATTTTATCGAGGATAAGCCACACCGTAGCAACCACAAGAGCAACGGCAGAGCAGGCCGTGATTGCAACGTTTGCCGCTTGGGACATTATAAGGTTGCCCGCCTCGTCCAGAGCTCCGCAAACGGAGCAGATTATTATGAGGGCGTTGTTGATGAAATGTATGAACACGGTTGGAAGCACCGACCCCGAACGGACCGCCAGAAGCGCGAACAGACAGCCGCAGATGAACTGATAAATGGTCTGCTCGACCGAACCGTGATAGAGCGAAAAGGTCAGTCCGCACAGAAGAATCGCTCCGACCGAACCCGCGTCCTCCTCCGCGTTCTTTAAGAGCACGCCGCGGAAGAGAACCTCTTCGAATACGGCGGGAAGAACCGCTATCACTATCAAGGCGCCGACAATACCGCCGCCGGAAAGCGTGGGCAGCGTGGACTGACGCGGTGTATATCCGGCAAGTTTTAACAGCTCTATAAAATAGCCGTTGACCGTGCCGAGAGAAAAGATAAGCCCGAAGATGAGAAGAATTGCTATCAGATAGTATTTGGGGCTGCATCTGAACGAGAAAACGCGCGAGGGCTTTAATTTGCCGACCCTTAGCGTCACCGCGACAGCAGCCGCGATGGCTACGGGCGAGCAGAGATACAAAAGATACTTTGAAAAATCGCCCGTAAGCCCGCCTGCCGTGATGATTATTGAAATCAGCAGGTTAATTATTACGTAGAAACCGACGGTGAGGCTGTAGCTTAAGCCGCCCTTTGCCGAGGTTAAATTTTCGCCGAGAGGTAAATTCATACCGCTATTATACATTATTTTAAAATTTAAGTAAATTAATTGTTTTACTTTTAAAAAAAAATGTACTAAAATTTTAATTATGAGAACAATTGATACATTACAGATAGAAAACGCAATATATTCTATGGCGCTGAAAGCGGGAACCACCCTTACGGACGCGTGCAAGAGCGCGCTCGAAGGCGCGTGCGCCTGCGAGGACGAGGGCGCGGCAAAGTTCGCGCTTGAGACAATAATGGAAAACTGCGCCGTTGCCGAGAGCGAAAGCATGCCCGTATGTCAGGACACGGGTATGGCGGTTGTAATTCTGGAAATCGGTCAGGAGGTCTACCTTACGGGCAAGCCCCTGCACGAAGCCGTGAACGAGGGCGTACGCAGGGCGTATGCGGACGGATATTTCAGAAAATCCATATGCGACCCCATAACGCGCGTCAACACCGCCGACAACACTCCCGCCGCGATACATACCGAGATATGCACCGGAGACGCAATTAAAATAACCTTTTTACCCAAGGGCTTCGGAAGCGAAAATATGTCTAAGAGCTATATGCTTAAGCCCGCGCAGGGAGTTGAAGGAATTATCGAAGCGATTGTGGAGACCGTAAAGGTTGCGGGCTCGCGACCCTGCCCTCCCGTGTTCGTGGGCGTCGGCATAGGCGGAAGTTTCGATACCTGCGCATACCTTGCCAAAAAGGCGCTCACGCGAGACGTAGGAACCCATAACGAACGCAGAGAAATCGCCGAAATCGAGAGCGAGGCTTTAAAGAGAATTAACGCCCTGAATATAGGCTGCCAGGGCTTCCACGGCAAGACCACCGCGCTTGGAGTAAACTGCGAATGGGCATACACCCACATCGCAGGGCTGCCCGTGGCGGTTAATATTCAGTGCCACTGCGTGCGCTGCGTAAAGGAGGTGCTGTGATGATTAAACTAAGCCTTCCCCTTTCAAAGGATACGGTAAAGTCCCTCCGCGCGGGCGACAGCGTGCTGTTGTCGGGCGTGATTCTTACCGCGCGCGACTGCTCGCATAAGCGCATAACTCAACTTATTTCAGACGGAGAGCCGCTTCCGTTCGAGTTAAAGGACGCCATAATTTACTATGCGGGACCCTGCCCCGCCAAACCCGGCATGGCAAGCGGAAGCTGCGGCCCGACCACTTCGGCGAGAATGGACTCCTTCGCGCCCGCACTTTTAGATTTAGGCTTAGGCGGCATGATAGGCAAGGGCGAAATGTGCGCACAGGTCAGAGAGGCGTTAAAGCGCAATACCGCCGTTTATTTTTCGGCGATAGGCGGCGCGGGCGCGCTGTACGGAAAGAGCATTTTAAAGAGCGACTGCATAGCCTTCCCCGACCTTTTATCCGAGGCGGTTTACAGGCTGGAGGTAAAAGATTTTCCCGCGGTCGTCGCCATGGACTGCTACGGTAATTCCATTTACGATTAAAAAACGTTTGACTTTAAAATTTTTTGCAAGTATAATTATTGTGTAAGCAGAGAAATTCTGCTTAAAATCAACGGCAAAGACCGGGACAGACGCACCGAAACGTTTATGACAGAGAGGGAAACCCGAAAACGGCTGAAAGGTTCCCGATAAATGCGGAGCGGTATTCACCCGCGAGCCGGATATGCGAAATCGTCAAGAGAGTAGTTTATTCCGTAACGCCTGCGTAAACGGCGCAATTAAGGCGGCTTACGCCGCGAAATCGGGTGGTACCGAGAAAAGAAATTTCTCCCCGTGTCCTTTTGGGCACGGGTTTTTTGTTTGAAAAATAATTTATGAGGTAGATATATGATACAGGAAGACATTGAAAGGCTTAAAGTCAAAATCGACCAGGCTGTTTCGGATATAAGAAACAGCAAGTCGCTTGCCGAACTGAAGCTGAAATTCTTGGGCAAGCAGGGCGAAATTTCCGAACTGATGAAGGGCATGCGCGACGTTCCCAAGGAACAGCGCCCCGAGATAGGAAAGATTGTAAACGCTCTGCGCGACTGGGCAAACGACAAGTTCGACGCAATCGAACGGTCGGTAAAGGCTGACGAACTTAAAAAACAGTACAAGGCGGAAGCCATCGACGTCACCATTCCCGGCAAGAAGAGAGAAGTCGGCGCATATCATCCCAACACGCTTATACGCGACGAGCTTGTTTCGGTATTTTCAGGTATGGGCTTTGAAATATTCGAAGGACCTGAAATCGAAAACGACTTTTATAACTTTACCGCGCTCAACACCCCTGCAGACCACCCCGCAAGGGATATGCAGGATACCTTTTATATCACCGATGAGCTGCTTTTGAGAACTCAGACCTCCGCAGGTCAGATTAGAATTATGCAGAACAAAAAGCCGCCCATCAAAATTCTTTCGCCCGGCAAGGTTTACCGCAGCGACGACGACGCGACGCACTCGCCCATGTTCTCGCAGATGGAAGGTCTTGTTGTCGACAAGGGCATTACCCTTTGCGACCTTAAAGGCATGCTTGACGAATTTGCAAAAAAGGTGTTCGGCGAGGGCGTAAAGACCAGGCTCCGCCCCTCCTACTTCCCCTTCACCGAGCCTTCGGTCGAGGTGGACGTGAGCTGTTTTGAATGCGGCGGCAAGGGTTGCAGACTGTGCAAGGGCACGGGCTGGATAGAAGTCCTTGGCGCGGGCATGGTCAACAGACACGTGCTTGAGGGTTGCGGCGTCGACCCCGACGAATATTCAGGCTTTGCCTTCGGTATGGGCATAGAGAGAATCGCTATGCTCAAGTACGGCATAAACAATATGAAGCTGCTGTTCGAAGGCGACGTGAGATTTTTGAAGCAGTTCAAGGGTTAAGGAGGACATTGAAATGAAAGCACCTTTAAGTTGGCTTAAAGATTACGTTGATATTGACGTTTCCGCACAGGAATTGCAGAAAAGGCTGTTCGACTGCGGATTCGAAGTTGAAGAACTGATAGATATAGGCAAGGATATTACGGGAGTCGTCGTGGGCGAAGTAACCGAGTGCGAGCCCATAGAGG
>JBJEUZ010000083.1:0-13141 GCA_051884095.1 Candidatus Coproplasma sp. | reverse complement strand
ATATGAGCCATTTTTTTATTCACCGTTGTTGCACTTAATATTATAATCCACCTCAATAAAAAGCCGCCGTGCGCTTAATTTAAGCGCACGGCGGCGTTACCTTATATGCTATATTATGATTTTACCCTGTATAAAACTTTCAAAAATTCCCTCCGTGTCGGCTCGCGCAGCAAATGCCGCGATAAGCCCTTCGGGAGTAGCCGTGCGCAATTTATACGTCGAATAGTACTCCTTCAGCGCGGAAATAAAGCTCTCGTCCCCGCACGCCGTGCGCACCGATTCGAACATCAAAAGCGCCTTGTTGTAGGCAATGTTCACGTACTCATAGTCGCTCAGATATGCCGAAACAGGGCGGTTCATCGTCGTGTCGGCGTCGCCGAAAATCTGATTGTAAACAGAGTAGAACGCGCGGTACGCCTTGGTTGCCGAACCCAGCATGCCCGTGCGGGTAATGCCGTAGCCGGGCGTGCTTTCAAAGAACATAAGCGTGGAGTATTCGGCAAGTCCTTCGTCCTGCCAGCTGCAGTTGAATTGGTCGCTTCCCACCGCGGCGTACCACCACTGATGCGCGTTTTCGTGCACGATGGTATACAGCGCCGTAGCCGCGTCGCATGCGTCCGAAATCATAGTAAGTCCCGGGTATTCCATTCCGCCCTGGCAAAATCCCGTCTGAACTACCGAAAGCGTGGGATAGGCGTATCCGCCGAAGGTCTTGGAAAAGTACGAAAGGCTCTCCGCGGCAACCGTCAGACTGGTCTGCGGATTTGTGTCGGAGTAGTAGTAATAAAAAATCTGCACTCCGCCCTCGGTGCGGCTTAAGACTTCGAATTTATCCGAAAGCACTATCGCGAAATCGCGCGAATCGCGCATCGAATATTTGTAAATCGCCCTATCGCCCGCATGGCTCTCCTCGGTCAGCGTTCCGCTTGCCGCCGCCTTGTAATTATCGGGCACGGTAAGTGTAACTTCGTAGTCCGCGCAGTCGGACACAAAGGGTTCGCCGCAGGATATGTAGGGGTGTTCGGCAAATCCTTCGGTTGAATACGCGCACAGAACGGGGTAAAAATTGCCCAAATTCACAGTATTTTGCGTTACGCCCGTCCGGTGGTCTACGTCGGCAAGCGTAAGGGAGTAGGTTATGCTAATTTTTGCGGTATCGTCGGGATATACGGGGGTCAACAGGTTTACGGTCAGAATATTTTCGTCTTCGCCGCCCACGTTCCAGCCCGCGCAGTTCTCCACGTTTTCAATCTCCATTCCGCCGTAGCTATCGCCGCCGTAATACGCCTTTGCCGAGTAGGCTTCGGAAATCGGCTTATACAGCGCGTCCTGCCTGTACGCGTTGCCCCAAAGGTTGAACTTAAGGTCGTGGAGCGGGTTTTCCGTGTCGTTGAAATAGGTAAACTCAACCGTGCCCGAAACCTTCTTTTCCTGCTCGTCGTAGGATACGGAAATTTCGTAGCACGATGCGTCGCGCCGCTCGTCGGCGCAGGCGGCAAGGGGAATTAAAGACGCGCACGTCGCCGCCGTAAGAATGAAAGACAATAACTTTTTCATAGGAATAATGTACGCCGCAAGGGGCGCGAATAGTACAACTTCTGTGTCGGAATTTTTTTAGTCAGCGTATTATAATTTGTATGAAAATTTGCGTTGCTCCCGACCTGTCTAAAGATTGCCTTGCCCGTATCCCAGAATGCGACGTCGCCGTTCTCGGCTTCGGATATCTGGGCGAAGTGGACTACGAGAGCGAACTGACGGGCAAAACGGATAAATTTGAAGATTTTGCCAGGCTTTCCAAGGTTTCTGGGTGCGGCGCGATATGCGGCTGCAAGACGGATAGTCGCGGCTTAAAGCGCAAGTCCGCAGCCGTTGCGGACAGGGGAAAACTTTTGGGCATTTCGGATATGCTGCACGTAATCGACGGCGAGGAGTACAAGAGCGGCGCGGGGCTGGGGCTGTATAAGCTGGGCGGATACAAGGTGGGGGTGTGCGTCGAAAACGACCTCTATTTTCCCGAAAATTTTAAATCGCTGTCGCTGTGCGGCTGCAATCTGATTGTCTGCATAAGCGAAAACGGAGCGGACAATATACCGCCGCTCTTAATCCGCTCGTACGCGTACCTGTACGGCGTTCCGATAGTATTGAGCGCGGGTAAATGCGCTTATTTCGCGGATATTACGGGGGCAATCGCCTCTTCAAACCAGAATATCACCGCGTTTGTCGCCGACCCGTGCAACCGCTACAGGGTAATTTCCACGCGGCGGCGGGGTATTCTGGACGGGGCGAACGACGACTACTGACCGCGACATAGGGCGCGGAAAAGGGCGTATGATTGAACTTAATAAAATTATTTTATTAAAACCTGCAAACGCGCTTGTCTTTTAGCTTGTTATGCTGTATAATGTTATGCGTAAAAATGTTATTTACGGGGTATAATTTATGTACAGTATGACCGGCTACGGCAGAGGCGAATACAAAGAGGGCGGTATAGAGATAACCGTTGAGGTAAAGACGGTCAACAACCGCTATCTTGACGTTTCGGTCAAGAGCCCCAAGATATTTTTAAGCTATGAAGAGGTTATACGCAAGACCGTGCGCGAAAAACTTACCCGCGGCCATGCCGACGTATTCGTGTCGCTGACCGACAAGCGCGAGAGGGAAAAGAGCCTTGGACTGGACGCGAACGCCGCGGCTTCTTACGTAAACGCGGCGGCAAAATTGAGCGAGCTGTTCCCTCAGCTTGAAAACGACTTTACTGTTACGGCGCTTATGCGCCAGTCGGACGTCTTGAAGCAGGAGGAGTGCGCGGGCGCGGACGAGGCGTTGATTGCCGCGTTGAACTGCGCGCTCGTAAAGGCGTTGGACAATCTCAACTCGATGCGCGAAACCGAGGGCAAAAAACTTGCCGAAGATATGCTTTCACGCGTGGATACTATCGAACAAATAGTTGCAAAGATCAGGGAGCGCGCGCCCGTCGTGGCTGAAAATTACAGGCAAAAACTTGAAGAAAAGGTTAAAAACGCGCTCTCGGGCGTAAACTACGACGAGGGCAGACTGCTTACGGAGGTCGCGGTGTTTGCCGACAAGAGCAACATCGACGAAGAGCTTACAAGGCTTACCTCGCATATAGCGCAGTTCCGCGAAATTTGCAAGGAGCAGCTTGTGGGCAGAAAGCTGGACTTTTTAGTGCAGGAGTTTAACCGCGAAAGCAACACCATCTGCTCGAAATCCAACGATTTGCCCATTACAAAGTGCGGATTGGAGCTGAAAAACGAGATAGAAAAAGTAAGGGAACAGGTACAGAACGTTGAATAACCAAAGAGGAGTGCTTGCGGTGATATCCGGTCCTTCGGGAGTGGGTAAAGGCACAATAGTAGCCGAGCTTATGAAAAAGAACGACCGCACCGCGCTGTCCGTTTCGTGCACCACGCGCGCCCCGCGAGAGGGAGAAACCGACGGCAAAAGCTACTTTTTTATAAGCAGAGATACATTTTTAAAGATGATTGACGAGGGCGGCTTTTTAGAATATTCCGAACATTTCGACAATCTTTACGGCACGCCGAAATTTTTCGTGGAGGAAAAGCTGAAGACCTACGACGTCATTCTGGAGATAGAAGTGGACGGCGCACTCAACGTAAAGAGGGCGTATCCCGACGCGGTTCTCATTATGGTCGCTCCCCCCGACAGGGACGAGCTGGTAAGACGGCTCAAGGGTAGGGGAACCGAGGACGACGAGGTAATAAAAAAGCGCCTTGCCCGCGCCGATTACGAGCTTTCAAAGAGCAATGAGTACGACTACGTAGTAATAAACGACGACTTAAACAGAGCCGTTGAAAATATAAGCGAAATTATAGAATCCGAAAGGAAAGGAGACAATATATGATTAACACACCCCCTGTTGACAGACTTGTGGAAAAACTCGGCGAAAGCGGAGTGCCCGCTTCGCGCTATGCGCTGTGCGTGGTTGCGGCAAAGCGCGCTCGTCAGCTCATCGAGCAGGAAGGCGCAAATAACGTTGAAAATCCCGACAACGTAAAGGAAATCGCGCTTGCCTGCGAAGAGATTGATTGCGGCAAGATTAAGGCGGTTAAGGACTAAAGTTCACAGCAAAACGCTAAGCCCCCTTGCAGGGGCTTAAATTTTCTCACACGGAGCAATGGTTTGTTTGCACAGGTAATCGTAGACGTAGCCCACAGCCAGGTGGACAGAATATTTGAATATTCCTGCCGACCCGACTTAAAGACGGGCTGCAGGGTAAAGGTTCCGTTCGGCGGAAGAATAGTCGACGGCTTCGTCATAGGCATAAGCGAAACCGCCTCCTTCGACGAGCGCAAAATCAAGCCCGTATCCGACGTCTACGACGAGCTTCCCGCCCTGGTGCCCGAATGTTTTGCGCTTATGCAGAGCATATCCGAACGCTACCGCGTGCCCAAGGCTGTGGCGTTGCGTCTCTTTCTCCCCTCCGAGATGCGGCTGGGCAAGGTCAACGAGGCGTTCACAAAGCGGTTAAAGCTGATTGACCCCGATATATCTTTGAGTAAGTCGGCTAAAAAGCAGATTGAAGCGCTCGCCTCTCTCGCTCAGAAGGGCGAGGTAGATTATACCGAATTCTGCAATCTGTTCGGCAGAGGCGCGGTAAACGCGCTGATTGAAAAGGGCGCGGCGGAAGTTATTAAGATTAAGCGCGTACGTACGCCTATGGAGGGCGAGGATTCGCCGCAGGTTGAGCGCGTGCTCACGCCCGACCAGCGCGCGGCGTTGGACTATATAAAGAATTCGGATAAGACCATTCAGCTTATTCACGGCGTTACGGGAAGCGGCAAGACAGAAATATATTTAAGCTATATCGCCGAAGTATTAAAGCAGGGCAAAACCGCCATCTTTCTGGTGCCCGAAATCTCGCTCACGCCGCAGATGCTGCGCCAGCTCAGACAGCGCTTTAAGGGCGAAGCGGCGATTATGCACAGCGGACTCTCCGCGGGCGAACGCTTCGACGAGTGGTGGAGATTGAGGAGCGGCGAGGCTAAGATAGCTATCGGCGCGCGCTCGGCAATCTTTGCGCCCCTTGAAAATCTTGGCGCGATAATAATCGACGAGGAGCACGATTCCTCCTACCGCTCGGAGACCTCTCCCAGGTATTCCACGGCGGATATAGCGCGTATGCGCGCCGAATATAACGGCTGTAAGCTCATTTTAGGCAGCGCGACGCCGTCGGTTGAAAGCTACATAGCGGCTAGCGAGGGCAGGTACGGCTTGATAACTTTGACCGAGCGCATAAATAAAAAGCCTCTGCCCGAAATTATAATCGCGGATATGCGCAGAGAGGTCAGGCGCGGAAACAACACCAGCTTTTCCCAAGCCCTGCGCGAGGAGCTGAACGCCACGCTGGGCAGCGGCTACCAGGCAATAATTTTTTTAAACCGCAGGGGCTATTCCCAGACGGTCATCTGTCAGGACTGCGGATATGTGGCAAGGTGCGAAAACTGTGACGTATCTCTCACCTATCACAGCGAAGAAAACTGTTTAAAATGTCACTACTGTGGCGCAAAATACAGGATGCTGACAGCCTGTCCCGACTGCGGCGGAAAAAAACTGAGGTACAGCGGCACGGGCACTCAGCGCGTAGTTTCGGATTTGCACGCGCTCTTCCCCTCCGCTCGCATCTTAAGAATGGATAACGACACCGTCTCGGGCAAGGACGGGCACTACAGAATTTTAAAGGAATTCGGCGAAAGAAAGGCGGACGTGCTCGTCGGCACGCAGATGATAGCCAAGGGTCACGACTTCCCCTCGGTAACGCTCGTGGGTATTCTGGACGCGGATATGAGTCTGCATTTTTCCGACTACAGGAGCGGTGAGCGAACCTTTCAGTTGATTACTCAGGTCGCGGGAAGAAGCGGCAGAGCGGGCGACAAGGGCAAGGTGGTATTACAGACCTACTCGCCCGAAAATTACATTCTGCGCTATGCAGTAAATTACGACTATAACGGATTTTTTGAAAACGAAGTGCGCGTAAGACGGGCAACTCTCTTCCCGCCGTATTCGCTCATCTGTCGCGTTATGGTCACGTCGGACGACGACAAGCACGCACTCGAAGCGTTGAAAAACGTCTATTTTGCCATAGAGGAGCTGCGCAAAGCTCAACCCGACGAATTCATATTCTTCAACAAGATGCATTCGCCCATAAAAAAGATTCAGGGCAAGGTTCGCTATCAGGTGCTTATGCGGCTGAAAACCGACAGACTGTTGCCGAGCATATACGACGCTGCGGTAAACGCCGCTACGCCTTCGGCGCTGGTGTACGTTGAGGAGAACCCCGTCAATTTATCGTAAAGGCAATGCGGTATTAAATAGTAATTCAAAACAGATTATAAGGGCAAATCCGCCCGGAAAAACGCAGAAATTTTTGAGAGGTTAAAATGGCTGTAAGATACGTAGTACAGGTTGGCGACGAAGTTTTAAGGACAAAGTGCGCCGAAGTTAAAAAATTCGATAAGGAGCTGGGCGAACTGCTTGACGATATGAAGCAGACCGTCCGCGCGGAAAACGGCGCGGGTCTTGCCGCTCCGCAGATAGGCTTGCCCATACGCGTTGTGGTTATCGACGTAGAAGAGGGCTTCTTCGAGATGGTCAACCCCGTAATATTGTCCGTCAAGGGCGAACAGACGGGACCCGAAGGCTGCCTTTCGGTAAAGGGCAAGCAGGGCACGGTTACGCGCCCCTACAAGGTAAAGGCTGAGTACCGCGACCGTACGGGCAGAAAGCACAAGCTGACGTGCGAGGACTTCTTCGCGCGCGCCGTCTGCCACGAGCTTGATCACCTTGACGGCATAATATACACCGACAAGGCAAGCGAAATTTACGATATCGCCGACGAGGATAAATAATAATGAAGATAATTTTCGCGGGCTCGCCCGAATACTCCGTACCCGCCCTTAAGGCGCTGGTGGAAAGCGGAAGGCAGGTAGTTGCGGTTATAACCCAGCCCGATAAACCCACGGGCAGAAAGCGCGCTCTTACGCCCACGCCCGTCAAGACGTATGCTCTTGAACACGGTATACCCGTCTTCGACTTTGCAAGGATACGCGACAATGCTCAAGCCGTCAGGGAAATCGGCGCGGACGTAATGTTTACCTGCGCCTACGGTCAGATACTTTCCAAGGAAATTCTTTTGTCCTTCCCGATGGGGGTCTGGAACCTTCACGCTTCGCTTTTGCCCAAATACAGGGGCGCAAGCCCCATTCAATCGGCTATACTTGCGGGCGAAAAGCACACGGGCGTTACCGTTATGCACACCGAAGTCGAACTCGACACGGGCGATATTCTGCTGGTAAAGCGTTGCGAAATAGGCGACAGAACTTGCGGCGAACTCTCCCAAGAGCTATCAACTCTCTCCGCACAGGCGGTTTTAGAGGCGGCGGAGCTTCTTGAGAGCGGTAAAGATCAGGTGCTTATGCAGGACGAAGCCAAGGCAACCTATTGCAAAAAGATAGAAAAGTCCGACGCCAGAATAAACTTTGCCGAAAGCGCGGAAAAGGTTAAAAATTTAATCAACGCAATGAGCCCTCAGCCCCTTGCGTATTGCACGGCGGGCGGCGTTCAGCTGAACATAATCAAGGCCATGCTTGCCCAAGACCTTCCGGGTAAGGCTGGCGAAGTGGTCGCCGCAGACAAAAAGAACGGCATAGTCGTCAAGTGCGGCGCGGGCGCGATAAGCGTTCTGTCCGCTCAGTTTGCGGGCGGCAAGGCTCTGAGTGCGTCCGACTTGATAAACGGAAGAAAGATTAAGGTGGGAGATATCCTTGACTAACCCCGTCGTAGACCCCTATTTGATACTCATCAAGGTATATTCCGGGGGTAAATTTTTAAAACAGGCTATTTCCGAAACGCCCATAGAGCCCTTGAATAAGGCGCGCACGGTAAAAATCTGCTACGGCGTTCTGGAAAAGGACGTATACTTAAACTACGTTATAGCCGCAAACACCAGAACCTCGCCCAAAACTGCGGTAAAGGTGGTGTTAAAAATCGCGCTGTATATGCTTGAATTTATGGACAAGCACGACTATATGGTCGTGGACAGCGCGGTTCAGCTTGTAAAAAAGCTGGGCAAGGGCGGCGCGGCAGGCTTTGTTAACGCCTTTTTGCGCTCATATAAGCTCCCCGACCTGCCCGAACGCGCGGACGAGGCGCTGTCGGTAAAGTGTTCGGTTCCGCTGTGGCTGGCTAAAAAGGTAAAGCGCAGCTACAAGGGCGAAGCCGAAGCTATACTTACCGCTCCTTCCAAGGGACTTTGCGTGCGCTTTGAACGCGGAGAGGACGCCTATCTTGAAAGGGAGCACACGGATACGCCGTTTGACGGCGCGTATATCTTTAAAAATTTCGTGCGCGACGACGGGTTCTTTACGGGAGACTATACCTTTCAATCGGTCGGTTCAATCGCTATTTGTCAGGCAATATCCCCCGTTGAACGCCTTCTCGACGCGTGCGCCGCGCCAGGCGGCAAGAGCGTTCTGCTGTCAAAGAAATGCGGCGAGGTCGTCGCTTGCGAAATTCATCCCCACCGCGTCAATCTGATTGAAGAATACGCAGGGCGCATGGGCGCGAAAAACGTTGAGGCGAAACTTGCCGATTCCACCGTATTTATTCCCGAATACGAAGAGGCGTTCGACGCCGTTTTATGCGATTCGCCCTGTTCGGGGACGGGCGTCGTCAACGAAAATCCCGACATATTGCTCAACCGCAGGGAAGAAGATATATCCTCTCTGTGCAAGGTTCAGGCGGCTATACTCGATAATTGCAGCCGTTACGTAAAGAAGGGCGGAAAGCTGTACTATTCCACCTGCTCCGTTCTTCCCGAAGAAAACGACAGCACGGTCTATAACTTTTTGCAAAAGCACCCCGAATATGCCCTGGATATTCCCTCTTCTCCGCTGGAAAACAGGCGCACGCCGTTCGGCTTGCAGTTTCTGCCGCATATCTCGCTCGGCGCGGGCTTTTTCGTCACCTCGTTGGTAAAACTATGAAAAGAATAATACAGGATTTGTCCTACAACTCAATAGAAGAGCTTATACTATCCCTCGGCGAAAAGAAGTTCCGCGCAAAACAGCTGTACGAAGGACTTATGCAGGGCAAAAAAATTTCCGAAATTACGGTTTTACCCTCAAGCCTTAAGGATAAGCTGCGCGAAGATTTCGAGGACTGCGCGATAGAGATAATAAAGACCTTTAAAAGTTCGGACGGTACCGAAAAGTACCTCTTCCGCCTTGCCGACGGCAACGTGATAGAGGGCGTGTTTATGCAGTATAAGTACGGCAACACACAGTGCGTTTCCACGCAGGTGGGTTGCAGAATGGGTTGCAAGTTCTGCGCAAGCACTTTATTCGGCAGAGTGCGCGATCTGACCTCGGGCGAAATTTTATCCCAGGTAATCGCCGTAAACGCTCTGCACGGCGGCACGCTTAAAAGGCGCACCGTAACCAACGTGGTGCTTATGGGCAGCGGCGAACCTTTGGACAACTACGACAACGTCGTCGCGTTTTTAAGGAACGTTTCGGCTGAGGGCGGAATCAATATTTCGCCCCGCAACATATCTCTTTCAACCTGCGGCTTGGTCGATAAGATGTACGACCTTGCGGAGGAGGGCTTGCCCGTAAATCTTACGGTGTCCCTTCACAACACCACCGACGCGGAGCGCGCGCGTACGATGCCCATTGCCAACAAGTGGAAGATTGCCGAAATTTTAAAGGCGTGCGACAACTATTTCAAAAAGACGGGCAGAAGGTACATCTTTGAATATTCCTTAATAGAGGGCGAAAACTGCGACAGGCGGCACGCCGAAGAGCTTATAGCGCTTTTAAAGGGCAGACCTTGCCACGTCAATCTGATAAGGCTTAACGAAGTCAAGGAAAGAAAACTTAAAGCCCTTGGCGAAAAGCAGGCGTATTCCTTTATGGGTATGCTCGAAAGGGGCGGACTTTCCGCAACCTTGAGAAGGCAGATAGGCTCGGATATAGGCGGCGCGTGCGGACAGCTGCGCGCAGGCTATCTTGAAGGTAGCGCCGACGACAAAAACAGTTAAAAATATTAACCGCCGCGATAAAAAGTCGCGGCTGTCAAATAACCTTACCTATTATTATACCGGAGATAAACTATGACAACTAAAATTGCACCCTCGATTCTTTCAGCAGACTTCTCCGCAATGGGCGAAGCGATAAATAAGCTCAATGCGGCGGGCGCGGACGTGATTCATTGCGACGTTATGGACGGCACTTTCGTTCAGCCGATAACCTTCGGCGGACAGATGGTTAAAAATATCCGTCCCCTTACCAAACTGCCGCTGGACGTGCACCTGATGATAGAGCACCCCAAGACACAGATTAAGTTTTTTGCCGAAGCGGGCGCGGATATAATCACCGTGCATTACGAGGCGTGCCAAAAAATTTCGCCCGACTATTTGCGGGAAACTTTGCTTCTTATAAAGAGCTACGGCGTCAAGTGCGGCGCGGTCGTCAATCCCGATACGGACGTTGAAAACATTTTCCCCGTGTTCGATTTGTGCGATATGGTTCTCGTAATGTCGGTGTTCCCCGGATACGGCGGTCAGAAGTTTATTCCCACCGCGCTGGAACAGGTAAAGAAGGCGCGCGAATACGCTATTAAAATCGGAAGGTCGGATTTGGATATCGAAATAGACGGCGGAGTTACGGTTGAAAATTCTCCGTCAATCCGCGCGGCGGGAGCCAACGTGCTTGTGGCGGGCTCAACCGTGTTTAAATCTACAGATATGGCTGCGACCATTTCCGCGCTTAAGGCATAAATGAAGGGCGTACTGCTTTTGAACGGTCAGCCCTATTCGGGCGAAATAGACTGCCAAAACGCCGTCGTCTACTGTTGCGACGGAGCTTACGAATGGGCAAAGGACAGGGTAAGGATAGATAAAAACGTGGGCGACTTCGACAGCCTCGGCTATATCCCCTATCCCCCGCCCGAAGAAATTTTCCCTGCTGAAAAGAACTTTACCGACGGCGAAATAGCCGTAAGAAAGATGATAGCCCAAGGTTTGAACCGCATTGAAATTTACGGCGGCGGGGGCGGCAGGGAGGACCACTTTATAGGCAATCTTCAGCTGTTGTACTACTGCCGCGCGCATGGAGTGGAGGCGGTTATGATAAACGACGGAGCTGTAATTTTTGCAGCAAGCGGAACCATCGCTCTCGGCGAATACGCGGGCAAGACCTTTTCGGTGTTACCTTTCGGCGACAGGGCGCGTATAATAAAAGGAGAGGGGTGCAAGTACGCCTATCCGCCCGAACTCCGCCTTGGCGAGTGCCGCGGAATTTCAAATATAGTTGAAAGCAAAACCGCTTATCTTGAAATAGACGAGCGCGACTGCGCCCTCATAATTATCAACAGGGGGAAGGTATGACCATCATCTGCGTAAAACCGCCTAAGCCTATACGCGTAATACTTAAAAAAATATGCAAAAAGCAGGATATGTAGACCTGCATTGCGACAGCCTGACCGCCGCTCTTTCAAAGGGCGGCGGTCTGCGCGATTGTGAAGGTCAGGTCAATTTTAATAAATTGAAAAGATCCGGCGCGGCGGCGCAGTGCTTTGCTATATTCACTGACGGCGCGGGTGCGGAAAAGAAGTTTGAAAGCGCGATGGAGCTTTTTTTTCGCGAAACGGATAAAAACTGCGATATCGTCGAGCGGATAACCGACAGGCGCGGACTCGAAAGCGCTAACGCGCGCGGCAAGGTCGGGGCGATTCTCACCGTCGAAAATCTGGGCTTTACGCACGGCGACCTTTCGCAAATCGCCCGTCTTAAGGACAGGGGCGTAAAAATTTGTTCGCTGGTATGGAATAACGCCAACGAATACGCCTTTCCTAACTTTTCCTATCGCGGCGGTTCGCCTGATTTTTCCCTGCGCGAAGGGCGGGGGCTGACAGCCCTGGGCAAGCAAGCCGTCGAACTTCTGGAAGAGTATAATATTTTAATCGACGTATCTCACCTCTCCGACGGAGGAGTTGAAGACATTTTGTCCTTGACAAATTCGCCCGTTATAGCCACCCATTCAAATGCGTTTTCTTTGTGCGGCGTAAGCCGCAATCTTACCGATTTGCAGATTAAAAAAATAGCCGACCGCGGCGGCGTAATCGGCGTAAATTTCTGCCGCGATTTTCTGGGGGAAGGCGACGCGCTGGATGTTGTCGGCGCGCACTTGCGCCACATAATAGACGTCGGCGGCGAGGACTGCGTAGCCTTCGGTTCGGACTTCGACGGCATACCCGTATGCGAGGGTTTAGAGGACTGTACGCGCGTTCCCGCCCTGCTTGAAAGGCTAAGTAAGAAATTCCTTACTTTCAAGGAATTAGAAAAATTAACCTATTACAACTTCGTTAAACTGCTATAAAACGCAAAAATCATAACGGTTTTTGCGTTTTCATCTCATTATCACACACAGGGGTTGCAAATCCGTAAATTTAGTGATAAAATAGTTGCGTTATGAAAAGAATTATCTGTACAGCCTTTGCGGCGTTAATCGGCGCCGCGGGCGCTATTTCCCTTTCGGGCTGCGACTCCACTGCCGAAGTGTGCTATACCTTATCCGAGGACGGCACTTACTATATATTAAGCGGAATTTCGGGCAACAAGCGCGCTCTCAAAGAATACGATATTCCTTCGACCTACGGCGAGGACAATCTTCCCGTAAAGGTTATAGGCGACGAAGCGTTTTTCGGAAGTTCGCTGCGCCTGGTCACTATTCCCGACAGCGTTGAAACTATCGGAATAAGGGCGTTTATGAGCTGCGACATGACCAGGGTTGAAATTCCGCAAAGCGTCACCGAAATATGTTACGCCGCGTTTGCGGATTGCACCGACCTGCGCGAAATCACCGTGCCCGAAAGCGTGACTTCGCTGGGCGAAAGGGCGTTTTCAAACTGCTCTTCGCTTGAAAAAGCCTATCTTAAGTGCAACGTTACCGACCTTAAGAGAAAGGTTTTATCCAACGTTATAGGTGAAGGCGGCTCGGATACTTACACACATACCCAGCTGACCGAAATCTATATCTCATCTGCGGTTAAAAAAATCGACGCAACCGCCTTCGAGGGCAATTTTATCACCGATATCTATTTT
>JBJEUZ010000082.1:0-2972 GCA_051884095.1 Candidatus Coproplasma sp. | reverse complement strand
ATTTCAATCATAATCTCACCTCTATTTCCGAATTTTTTAGCGTGCGCTTTAAATGCGCAATTTCTACTTCCCTGAAATGAAACACAGAGGCGCCAAGCCCTGCGTCAACGTTTACGCTTTTAAACAGATCGACAAAATCCTGCTCGCAGCCGGCTCCGCCGCTGGCAATAACGGGGACCGTAACGGCTTCGGTAATCGCACGAAGCATTTCGATGTCGAACCCCTTCTTTACGCCGTCGGTGTCGATGCTGTTGAGAACTATTTCGCCCGCGCCGTTATCCTGACCGAACCTTGCCCATTCAACCGCATCAAGATTGGTAAGCTCTCTGCCGCCCTTTGAAAACACTTTAAATTTGCCGTCCACCCGCTTTACATCCATAGAAAGGACGACGCACTGATTGCCGTATTTTTCGGCAGCCGCACGAATTAACGAAGGATTTTTAATAGCACCTGAATTGACGCTTACTTTATCCGCTCCGCATTTTAAAACGCGATCAAAATCGTCCAAGGAGTTGATTCCTCCGCCGACTGTAAGAGGAATAAATACGTTTTCAGCAACGCGCCTCAACGCGTCGGAAAATAATTTGCGCCCTTCCGCGCTTGCGGTTATGTCATAGAACACCAGCTCGTCGGCGCCGCACTCGGAATAGAACGAAGCGAGCGTAACGGGGTCGGAAACGTACTTTAACCCGACGAAATTAGTGCCCTTTACAACTCTTCCGTCCCTGACGTCAAGGCAGGGAATAATTCTTTTAGCCAGCATTTAATCTTCCTCCGAAATCAAAACTGTCTGACGCAGATTTAGTTTTCCTTCGTAAAGCGCTTTACCGAGTATCGCGCCGTACAGCTTCATTTTTTTAAGCTCCGCCAATTCGTCCAAATATGTTATACCTCCGGAAGCGGTTATTTTTAACGATAATGTCTGACATAGTACTTTGTAAATGCTTAAATTTGTACCTTTTAGAGCTCCATCACGGCTTATATCGGTATAAATTATATGCTCTACTCCCGCCCGTTCCAATTTTTTGCAGAACTCAAGAGAGTCTATGTCGGTTACCTCTTTCCAGCCGTTTACGGCAACTTTACCGCTTGACGCGTCTACTCCTACCGAAATTGCGCCCGCATATTTTTCGACCGCTTCGCAAACAAAATCAAAATTTTTAACCGCCGCAGTTCCCAATATTACGCGCTTTACCCCGCAGTCGATATACCGTTCAATCTGTTCCATGCTGCGTATACCGCCGCCCACTTCAACGAACATATTACAGCTTTTAACAATTTGTTCTATGGTCTTTGCGTTGTCAGCCTTTCCGCTCTTTGCGCCGTCCAGATCCACTACGTGCATACAGGTTGCGCCGTCCTCGGCAAAAATTCGCGCAGCTTTCAGAGGTAGAATATCATAATTTTTGGCCTTTCCGTAGTCGCCCTGCGTCAGCCTTACCACCTTGCCGTCTATTATATCTATTGCAGGAAATATCAGCATTTTTCGCCTCCGATTTCCGCAAACGCCTTTAAAATTTTAAGCCCTGTATTCCCGCTTTTTTCGGGGTGAAACTGTGTTCCGTAAACGTTTGAGTGAGCCACGGCAGCAGTTACATCTATTCCGTAGCGGCAGGTAGCAATAAGCGACTTTTGCTCGCACTCGGCATAATAGGAATGTACGAAATACACGTAGTCACCCTCGTCGATATACTTAAACAGCGGACTTTTGCCGTTTTTCAGCTCTAAAGAGTTCCAGCCCATATGCGGTATTTTTAAATCTTTTACTTCATTTTTCAGAGGTTTAACCTCGCCGCCTATAAGTCCTAAGCCGCTATGCTCGCCGTATTCAAAAGACTTATCAAACAGAAGCTGCATACCAAGACAGATGCCGAGCAGCGGTTTTCCGTTTTCGGCGGAGCGAACTACGGCTTCGGCAAGTCCGGAATCTTGCAGCTTTTTCGCCGCGTCGCCGAACGCGCCTACGCCGGGCAGTATCAATGCGTTTGCATTTTCAATGACTTTTTTATCGCCCGTAACAATGCTTTCAGCGCCTATTTTTTTCAAGGAACAGCGCAGCGAAAACAAATTGCCCACGCCATAGTCGATTATTGCTATCATTATAGCGACCCCTTGCTTGACGGTATATCGTTTCCTTCAACTTTTACGGCGGCTTTAAGCGCGCGCGCAAATGCCTTAAATACGCATTCTATTATATGGTGCGTGTTTTTGCCGTAAAATTTTTTAAAGTGAAGGGTAATTTTTGCTTCCCTTACAAACGCAAGAAAAAATTCTTCAATTAGTTCGGTATCGAATAGCCCGACCTTACGCGTCGAAACCTCTTCGCTGTCGTCGGTAACCTTTGCCGAAGGCAGTTCAACGTCGAAATTCAGCGTGCCTCTGCCGCTTAAATCAACGGCGCATAGTACCAGAGATTCGTCCATAGGAATCGTAACGTCGGCATATCGCGCAATGCCGCGCTTATCGCCCAGCGCCTGAAGAAACGCCTGACCGAGAGCTATTCCGACGTCCTCAACCGTATGGTGGAAGTCGACTTCAACGTCGCCGCGGCACCTGACGTTCAGACCGAACCGACTATGCGCGGCAAACAGCTCCAACATATGGTTCAAAAAGCCGCAGTCGGTATCCACTTTATAGTCGCCGCCGTCAAGATTTATAGAAAGCTCTATATCGGTTTCACGGGTCTTTCTTGCTATTTGAGCAGTTCTCATATTTTCTCCTTTAAAATCTCGCGTATTTTACTAATCAATATATCCGTATCTTCGTCTGTTCCGACGGTAATTCTTACATAGTCTTTTATCTTATATTCGTTGAAATACCTTACTAGCACGCCGCGTTCCTTTAGCTTATTGTAAAGTTCAAACCCGCCTACTTTATCCGACTTTGCCAGCACAAAGTTTGCAGACGAAGGTATAACGCTGAAACCGAGCTCTTCCAAAATCTTGGTCAGCCTTCCCCTGATTGTAATCACA
>JBJEUZ010000081.1:0-2978 GCA_051884095.1 Candidatus Coproplasma sp. | reverse complement strand
GTCGTTGAACGCATTGTCATGGTCGGGCTCAAGCGCGTCGCGCAAGTCGGCAAATTCATTTACTTCCTCTTCCGGAAGATCGGTAAAATCCTTGTTCCTTCTCTCACCTGACTTTATTACGTCGTTTGTGATTTTGTCGTTCTTTACTATCTGTTCAAAATCGAATTTGTCACGCTCTACGTTATTGTTTTTAATAATAGCCTGTTCTTCGCTCTTCATAAACGCAGTCTTTGAATTATCTTCCAGCCTGCTGTTAATTTCGGCTTTTGCCTCGTCTTCGCTCTTACCGCACATAACGCGCCATTCCACTATGGAATTTTTCATTCTGCGAAGGGTGTTCCATTCCCTGAAATTATCAATGGGATGGGCGAGCTTCCATAAAAACGACCTTGACGCGTGCTCCTCCTTCAAGCCCTTATAGATATCGGTCGCCACGTGAAATCTGGGCTCCAACTGAATCGCAGGCATTGAATCGGGACCGTCTTCCGGTCTAATATTTTCCCGGACGGCGCTTGAATCGATAATATCTCCTACGATAAATTCCCTTTTGTCGTCGAAATAATTCTGAAACTCAAACTCGTCTATCTCGAAATTGTACATTATGTTAATTACAAGATTTTCCGCCCTTTTCAGCTTGTAGTCCAACGGCAACTCGTTGTGTTCCCTATAATAATCGTTGACGTTCTCGGGAGGGTTTTTGCCGATAGCGTTTATACTTTCCATTGCGAAGTCGGAGTTGGTCTGAGGGAACGAATTCAAAATGTCCCTATGCATACTGAAAAATGCCCCGGGCACGTCTAATTCCCTCACCTTAGGTACGCCTACGGCGAGTCCGTCGAAAACAGACATCAAATCGTTGTTTATTTCGACAAGACTGTACCCAGGGTTTTTCGTCGTCTGATACAGCGCAATCTGGTCGGCGTAGGCGTCTTTCAGCGCGCGCTTGAAGTAGTCGAAGTACGCCTGATTGAAATCTTTTTCGTCGGGATATTTTTCGTGCATACGGCGAATATTTTCTTCGAAATTTCTTAAATAAAAACTTTCTCCGCTAACTTTGCAGTATTTATCGTAAAACTCTTGCTTTGTCATAGGTTTAGGCATAAAATTATTCTCCTTTAATATTTTATTTTTATTTATTGTTTACGGGCGGCTGGCGACTTATTAAAGAATCGTCGACGGCTTCGCTCTTATCTACGGAAATTTCGTCGTCGACTTTAATCTCAACGATATCGCGCGAATATTCGCTGTGCTTATCGACTGAAATATTGTCTTGATCAGGCTCTGCCGCCTGTCTTGCCGCTTCCTCTTTACGCTCTTGCGCGGTGAACTTTTCGTCAAAAGCCATGAACTCGTCCGAAAACTCTCTGTGTTCGTCCACCACAGGCACCTTAGCTTCGTTCATATCTACCGATAATGCAATAGAATAGCCGTAGACCTCGCCTTTATCCGTTGTAAATTTTTCGCCCTGATATTGTGTATTTGCCGCAGAATTATTGACGAAATTGTTACTATCGGTTTTTCCGTTAAAGAGTATGCGAACCTCTTTCGACATATTCTCTAACGCCTTGTTTATGCGGTAATTAGCCACCCAGTTGAACATTCTTGACCAAATCGAGCGTGATTTCTGGTAGCGGATAAGCTCTTTTAGCGCGCCTAGTTTATTATTTTTATTGCCGCCAAACCGACCGTCGGCAAGCGCCAACGCTTCCTTGTAAGTAAGCTGACGGTATAAATACTTCTGTACGTCCCTTTTTGTCCTGAATCGGCTTTTAAATTGCCCGTTGTCGATATCGTCATCGTATGCTTCCGCTATGCGGTTTTCCTTTTCAAGTGCGGCATTAAACGTTACAGACATAATTTTTTCTCCTTTAAGTTATACTCATATTTTAATATTTTAATTTACGGATTGGTTTCGGGCGGCTTTATGTCGACGGAGGCTTCTACCTTTTCGCTCTTAACCTGATTATCGCCGTCGTCAAGGTCGATTGAAACGTTTTCGCGCGAATTGTCTTCTTCCTCAATCCGACTGTCGTTGCGAACAGAATTATCCGCCCCTGATTTCTCTTTATTTCTTCGACTTCGGCTATCTCTTCGGGGGAGCGTATATCCTTATTACGCTCTATATACGCAAGATCCAACGCGTCTATAAACGCCTCCCTTTCGGCGCGTAGCGCGGTTGCCTTCTTGTCGGAAATCTTAGACGACTTGTTCAGCCTATCAATCTTCCTTTCGGAATATTTCTGCGCTTCGGTCTTTTCGGCGGGCTTTGCGTTTTTGAACTGGCGTTTTATCTGCTCGTGCTTTTCCGCGTACTTTGCAAGAGCTGCTTTATGCTCGGCGCTGCGTAATTCCTTGTCTAAATCGTTAAAATCTTTGGTAAATTCCTGTTCATCGTTCATTATCGGAACGTCCGCCTTGTTTCTATCGACCTGGTATGTAAAGGGATAGTCATAAACTAGTTTTTTAAAGGGATGGTCATAATCTAAATTTTTATCGCCGTAATCGATAAACGTCTTATATACATCCGCCCTGGCGGCATAATTACGGAATTCGTTTTTTCCCTTATCGTCTTCGTTGAACATATTTCGGACGCCTTCTGCCATCCTATTTATGGCGCTTTCAATCTGGCGGTTCGCCTTCCAGTTGAACATTCTTGACCAAATCGAGCGTGATTTCTGGTAGCGGATAAGCTCCTTTAACGCGCCTACTCTGTTATAATAGTGGTTGTCCGATTGGTCGTTGAACCTGCCTTCGGCAAGAGCCAACGCTTCCTTATACGAAAGCTGACCGTACAGATGCTTTTGAACGTCCTGTTGTGTTTTGAACTTCTTTTTGAAATTCGCATTTTTAATATTTTTTGCGTATTCTTCGGCTATGCGCAATTCTTTTTCTTTTGCATCTTTATATGATACGGGCATAATAATTACCTCCTCGTATAATATAGTTACTTGGTTTTTTTGCAAGGAACCGAGTAAAAC
>JBJEUZ010000080.1:0-2985 GCA_051884095.1 Candidatus Coproplasma sp. | reverse complement strand
AATACTGCTTTCTTCTTTTTGCTTTGTTGTGAGCAGATGAAGCATAATACCAGTAAATTTGCCAATAGTTTCTGCGGATTTCCCTTGAGATAGTTGATGGACTACGCCCTAGCAATCTAGAAATTTTTCTAAGACTTAAGCCTTGGCAGTAATAAAAATGTAGACAGGAACGTTCTTCTATGGTAAGATGTAAGTAACTCATATAAATCCTCTTGTGTGATGATTTGGATTTGGCGATTTTTATTATACCACAAGATTTTATATGAGCCATTTTTTTATTCACCGTTGTTGCACTTAATATTATAATCCACCTCACTGTATAAAAAGACCGAGAATATTCATTCTCGGTCTTTTTATACATTATTTAGTGCATAATCAAAAAGAATTTGAAAATCATACGGTCAAAAAGTTGGGCATAAAGGTTATGATTTTGAGCTAACATTTTGGGGTTTTGGGAAATCTATTGGACTTGAACCGATACACGAAGTTTTTGAGTGGTTTTTAACCATTATTATATTTAAGATTTGCAAATATCTTGCTCAAAACAAAATAACAGGCATTGATTATTTGACTATAAATGCCTTTGCAAGTATATAGGCTTTCTAAGTCAAAATTGTATTTCAAAATCAAATTAAACAACACCGTATTTTTTCTTGCTATGTTTATACATATATGGTAATATATAGAGGAAAAAGATAAGTTTTTGTCTTAAAGGACCGAATTTTGTCTGTTCGGTCCTTTTTTGTCTTTTAAAGGCGCCCTTAATCACCGCATAACAGTCTTTAAGGACGCTTAAATTTTATTATTTTCAATAAAAATCGTTAAAGGAAATACGTAATGAAAATTAAAAAAAGAATCACCGCACTCTTGTTGTCGTTTTGTGCCTTGTTCGGCGCGCTGTTTGCTTTTGCAGGTTGCAACAATAGTGACGAAAAAACTGAAATTACAATGTATCTTTGGGATAAGTCCATGACCAAGACGCTTACGCCCTGGCTGGAAAAGCAGTTTCCCGAATACAAATTAACGTTTGTCGTGGGCTACAACACAATGGCGTATTACACCGACCTGACCCAAAGGGGAGAGGCTATGCCCGACATAATAACCTGCCGCCGCTTCTCGATAAACGACGCGGCGCATATGTCCGACCAGCTTTTAAACCTGAGCAGTACCGAGATAGTGGGGACCTTCTACAGCAGTTATATTGAGAATAACAGGGAGACGGACGGCGGCATACGCTGGCTGCCTATGTGCGCAGAGGTAGACGGTTATATCGCAAATCTCGATTTATTTGAGAAACACAACGTTAAAGTTCCCACCAACTATTCAGAATTCATCGAGGCGATAAACGCCTTCGAAGCGCTTGGAATAAGAGGCTTTTCCACCGACTGGCGTTCGGACTATACCTGCCTTGAATTGCTGCAGGGCAATTCCATTCCCCTTCTTATGAGCAGGGAGGGCGCAAATTGGCGTATGCAGTACGAAAGCGAAACGGACGAAAACCCCGTAGGGCTGGACAAAGCAGTGTGGCCTCAGGTATTTGAAAGGTTCGAAAAGTATATAGAGGACGTCAAGTACGACGAATCGGAAATAAACAACCGCTTTGTCAACGTAACCACGCCCTTCTTCGCCAATGAGCTTGCGATTATGAGAGGCACGGCAAACGACTGCGTGTACGCAAACAATACAATGGGTATGAACTGCGTAATGCTGCCGTACTTCGGGGAAACCGAAGAGGATAACTGGGTTCTCACTTACCCCATATGCCAGCTTGCCGTGGCAAAGCACGTAGGGGAAAGCCCCGCTAAAAAGCAAGCTGTTTTGCGTGTTCTCAGCGCAATATTCAGCGAGGAGGGTCAGGGCAAGCTCTCCGCGGGCTCGTCCGTGCTCTCGTATAATCAGGAAGTAAGTATAGAGATGGGCAAACCGCTGGAAAAGATTATGGGCTGTATCGAAAGCAACCACCTGTATATGCGACTTGCCTCAACCGAGTTTTTCTCCATATCCAAGAACGTGGTGCACAAAATGCTGAACGGTGTGGATGGGGACGGCAAATTTTACGGCGCAGAGGAGGCTTATGCTGATTTCAATTCTCAGCTGACCGACGTCAAGCAAGCGGCAGAGGAAGAAATCGTCTTAAGTCAAAAGACGGCTTACGACTACGCCTTCGGCGAACACGGCAGTCCCGCCGCGTCCTCCCTTATGAACACTATGCGTCGCGGCGCAGTCGACGACGAGGGTAATTGCGACGATATTGCGATAGGTTATTCAAGCGTCGTCAGCAGCCCCGTGTTTGCCGGCGAATACACAGAACAGCAGTTAAAATGGCTTATGACCTTTAAGACCGTTGCTTACCGAGGCGAATATACGGGTGCGGAGATACGCCGTATAATGGAATGGCTTATAAACGTCAAGGAGGACGGTTCCAACCCTATCCGCCACTACAACAATATGCCCGTAACAAGCGGAATGGAATACACGGTTAAAGGCAACGGAGACGGCACGTACACGCTTTTAGATATAACCATAAACGGAGCGTCTATAGAGGACGCCAAGACTTATAGGGTATTGCTTTTGGGCGACGACGATTATATCGAAAGCTCCGTGTACTGCAACTGCCCCATGCCCGCCGATTTAAAAGCCAAGCGCAAGGAGCAGAACGTCGGCGATTATAACAGCTACGACAGTATGTTTGACGGAGTAGCGGCTGCAGGTCAGCTTTTGGCTCCTACGCCGTACGTAACCTTCGCAAAATAATTAAGACCGAATAAAAAACTACAAAGGAGGGCGGTTATTATGAATATCAAGAGAAAAATAGTTGCTATAGTTACGGCCGTAGTGCTCGCTTTGGGCATAGCCTCGGCAAGCCTTTTCTATTTCAATTTCGTAGATAAAACGATATATGACGAAAGCACCGCCCACCTTACCGAAATATATCATCAGGCTAACCAATCGCTGAACAATTTTGTAGGGCAGAACTGGAGTTCG
>JBJEUZ010000079.1:0-3013 GCA_051884095.1 Candidatus Coproplasma sp. | reverse complement strand
CGGCTGAACCTTGCCTATAAATTCGCCGTCGCACTCAACCTTATTTGCCTCGTTTCCCTCGGTTACGCTTATAAGTTCGACCTTGGAAATCGCTGCGATTGTTGCAAGCGCCTCGCCCCTGAAGCCCAGCGTTTTGATTTTGTCAATATCTTCCAACTTAGAAATTTTGCTTGTCGCGTGAGCATAAAACGCCGCGCACATATCATCCTTTTCAATGCCGCAACCATTATCGATAATTCTTATCAAGTCTTTGCCGCCGCGCTCGATATATATTTCGATTTCGGTAGCGCCTGCGTCAAGACTGTTTTCTATCATCTCTTTTACGGCGGAATACGGTCTGTCAATTACCTCTCCTGCCGCAATGCGATTGCAGATTTCCTCTGAAAGAAGATTAATTTTTCCCATTTATTTCACCTTTTCAACTAAATCGCTTAAAACCATAAACGCCTGCATAGGCGAAAGATTGTTCATATCCAGATCTTTTAATATCCGTTCGACTTCGCTTTCCTCGGGCTGCTCGGGCATATCGTCTGCGCACTGAAAAGAGCCCAGGGCAACTTCGCCGCCCTCAATGGATTTCAATATGCTTTTCGCCCTGTCGGTAACGCAGGCGGGAACGCCCGCAAGCGAGGCAACCTCTATACCGAAACTACGGTTTGCGATGCCACGCATAATTTTGCGCAAAAAGACTACTCCGCCGTTGATTTCCTTTACGGAAATTCTGTAATTTTTAACGCCGTCCATCTTACTTTCAAGCTCGGTCAGTTCGTGGTAATGGGTCGCAAAAAGGGTCTTTGCTCCAATCTTCTGGGTAATATGTTCGATGACCGACCACGCAATCGATAGACCGTCGTACGTGCTGGTACCTCTGCCAACCTCGTCTAAAATTAGCAAGCTGTCTTTTGTTGCATTGCGTAAAATGGACGCAACTTCTATCATTTCAACCATAAAAGTACTCTGGTCCGAAATCAGGTTGTCGCTTGCGCCAACACGCGTAAAAATTCTGTCGACGATAGGTATCTGCGCCGATTTTGCAGGCACAAAGCTGCCTATGTGCGCCATAATCGTAATAATTGCAACCTGTCGCATATACGTGCTCTTGCCCGCCATATTCGGACCGGTAATAATCATCGTGCGGTTTTCATCTTCGTCCAGAAGCACGTCGTTTGAAACAAATTTTTCCTTGGAAATGGCTTCTACAACGGGATGTCTGCCCTCGCGGATTACAAGCGGTTGACCGCTATCCACAATAGTTGGACGCACGTACTTATTGGCCTTAGCCACTTCCGCAAGCGATACGAGAACGTCAAGCCTTGCCACCGCGGACGCGATGGATTTGAATTTTGAAACGTTTTGAGATAGCTTTGATTTTAGATCCTCGTAAATCGCGGTTTCAAGCCTAAGGGCGGTGTCCTCACTGTTTAAAATTTTATCTTCAAGCTCTTTAAGCTCTTCGGTTATAAACCTTTCGGCGTTAGTGAGCGTCTGTCTGCGCTGATAATGGGGTGGAACTTTGTCCTTAAAAGATTTGCTGACTTCGATATAATATCCGAAGACGCGGTTGAAACCTATCTTGAGCGTACGGATACCTGTTGAGTCGCGCTCTCTTGCCTCCATTTCGCTTAAGACCGCGCAACTGTTTTTCTTGATAGAACGCAGTTCGTCGAGCTGAGCGTTGAACCCCTCCCTTATATATCCGCCGTCCTTCAACGTTGCGGGCGGCTTTTCGGAAATCACCAAATTGATATAATTTGCCAGTTCGGTCATATCGGCAAGGTCAGAAATTATATCGCCGATAATCTGCGAGCGGAAGCCCGTAAGATTGAACGCAATGCCGGGCACTACGAGAAGCGACTGCGCAAGATTGAGACAGTCGGCAGGCATAATATTTCCGTTGGAAATCTTACCCGTCAATCTTTCGATATCTTTTACCTGCCTTAACGATTCGGATAGTCCCACTCTCACAACAGTAGCGTCAAACAGCTCTTCTACTCCGTCAAGCCTGTAATTTATCCTGTCTTTGTTGCCGAGCGGAGATAACACAACGTTATACAAAAGCCTTGCGCCCATAGCCGTCCTGGTCTTGTCCAGAAGCCACAACAAAGAACCGTATTTTTTGCCGTCGCATAGAGTTCTGACAAGTTCAAGATTGCGTACAGCCGAAGTATCGAGCTGCATTCTGGTAGAATTTGAGATAAATTTTACCGTATCTATATTGATTAGCGCGTGTTTTTGCGTTTCCTGCAAATACTCCAACAGCGCGCCGCACGCGCAGACGGCGGTATTTTTGCCGTCAATCGAGAACGCAGACAGGGTTTTTGCGTTTAGCTGTTGAGTAAGACGTTTTTCAGCTGCAGGATAGTTGAACGTCCAGGCAAGATAACCCGAAAACGGCGGTAACATACCGCGGGTGACCTCGGGAAGATTTTTGCAGGCAAACAGCATTTCGTCATTGCAGATTATTTCACGCACGTTGAGCTTGAGCATCTGAGCGATACAGGAAGATACCGCGTTTTCGCCGTAAAATTCTGTAGCCGAAAGTTCGCCCGTGGTGATATCCGCCCAGGCAAGCGCAACCGTATCGTCGTTTTTACACGCCGAACATATAAAGTTATTAACCTTTGAATCTAGATGGTTTTCGTCAGTCAAAGTACCTGCGGTAACTACCCTTACGACGTCCCTGTCAACCATTCCTTTCGCCGTTGCTGGGTCCTCAAGCTGTTCGCAGATGGCAACTTTAAAGCCAGCCGATACCAGCTGAGCAATATAGTTGTCCGCAGCGTGATATGGAACGCCGCACATGGGCGCACGCTCTTCAAGACCGCAGTCGCGACCTGTAAGCGTAAGGTCGAGTACGGGGGCAACCTTTACAGCGTCGTCGAAAAACATTTCGTAAAAGTCGCCAAGACGATAAAAAATTATACAATCCTTATACCTTTCCTTGACGGAAAAGTAATGTTGCATCATTGGTGAAAGTCCCATCATTTTACTCCGTTAAATCGCCAATCAGCGA
>JBJEUZ010000078.1:0-3014 GCA_051884095.1 Candidatus Coproplasma sp. | reverse complement strand
CTCAGAGTTTGTTCTACGGGTGCAGGTACGTGGTCTTACGACGAGATGGGCACATACTATCTTGCAATCGACGTAATGCTTGGCGACGACAATATCTATCACGAGGTAACTTCGGAGGGAGGTTACGACGGCTCTAAAATTTATATAGATTTCGTTCATCCCACCTATTACGACGCAAACGGACATACCCTTAAAGAGATAATTGACCAAGGTCTTTTCAATCTCGGAAATAAAGATCTGACCGCGACTATGAACGCCTACTACGAAGCGTCGATTGAAGGCAAGGACGAATCCGACGAGCTTTACGGCATACACGAAGCCACTAAAGAATTAGTTGACGCTATCAGCGAATATCTGGACTATATGCACGGCGAAAGCAGAGGCACGAATTACTGGCTGGTATTCGGACTATACTACGAACACTTCGGGGCATGACCCGATAAACAAATAACGGGTTGCCGAAATTTCGGCAACCCGTTATTTTTATAGTCGGTATAATTAATTTTTAGCCTTTTTTTCTTGCATAACTTGGCAATATATTGTATAATTTATACATTAAATATTCGGAGGCATTTTATGAAAAAAATATTAAAGCGCATAACTCTGGCGCTCAGCCTGGCAATAGCAGTTGCTTGCCTTTGCTCGTTGTTTGCCGCTTGCGAAGACAACGGCTCAAATACGACGTATACGGTTACGGTCGTTTATTCTGACGGTTCTCCCGTTGACGGCACTACCGGAGCAGACGGACAGATGAACGTCCAGATATGCACGGCACAAATGAACGGCAAACTAATTCAGTGCTACAATACGTTTAACGTTGGAAGCGATGGAAAGGCAACCATAGATAAATGGCCCGAGCTTCAGCAGAACGTTCAATATCATTTGGCGCTCAACAATCTTCCCGAAGGTTATACCTACGACGAAAATGAAACTTATATGGCTGCGGCAGGAAATCTTACGATTACTTTAACAGTTGCTCAGTAAATTAAAACGTTTAAAACTCCCTTAACGGTTCGTTAAGGGAGTTTTATTATTGATTGAATTTTAAATTATTCTCTGCCTAGCGCGTAATCAATCTGACTGCGTAAATCGTCCGCCTCCACTTTGCCTTGATTGATAAACGCTATTTTACCATCCGTGTTGACGATAACCGTCATAGGATATGCTCCCTTACCGCCCAGCATTGTAAAACAATCCAGCTCTTCCGTATCCTGAGCAAAGACAATTCCGTAGTCCGTCCAACATTCCTTATCGTACTTACCGCCGCTCAAATCTATGAAATCCTGCACCTTTTGCGATGAAGTGCCGTTTGCGGCGTGAATGGCTACCATAATTATTTCGCCGTCGTATTCCTTTCTTACTTCCTCAAAATGAGGCAACTCCTCGACGCAAGGGTCGCACGTGGTATACCAGAAATTAATTACCATTACAGTGCCCTTGTTTTCCAGCGTGGAGAACTTTTTTGAAAGGTTGAACCTGTCGTCCCTGGAACCTGCGCTGTCGTAGGTCTGCACCTCGAAGTCGGGGCACCTATCCCCTATTCCGTATGCAACCACGGTGCTGCCCTTGTCGAAAACGTTATAATATAGAAGCGCAGAAACAAGCAATATGAGCGCCGATGCCCAGGCTGCGAATTGCAGCCAGAAATTGCGTTTCTTTATTCTTTCGGCAGGCGTATGATTGGGTTTTGCCGAATGGTTTTCATTGCTGCCTTCTATAACTTCGATGCCGGAATCTTCACTAATAACGCCTTCAGCCGCCTCTGTTACTGTTGAACTTTCTGTCGAGATGAGAGCCGCCTGCGACTTTTCGCTGCTGCGTACAATCATTTCAGGCAGGGGATTTTCAACAACCTCCTCGGGACCAATTCTGACGGGCGCCGTATCTTCGACTTCAGCACCGGCATACGCGAGCGCGAGTCCCTTTTCGGGCGCAGGGCTAATAACGTCAGCACCCTTGACGAAGATCTGCGAGCCCTTCCAGCTGATTGCTTTTGTGGGACATACGGGAATACAAGCTCCGCAGTCTATACATTCATGGTCTCCCACGTGACGGATATCCATCTTACAGGTCTGAATACACATGCCGCAATCGACGCACTTATTTTCATCGAGCTTGACTCCGATTAACGCATATTTATTGAAAAAACCTAAAATTGCGCCGAGCGGACAGAAGAAACGGCAGAAGAAACGATAAAAGAATATACTGCCGACCACAAAAATCACAAGAAGCAAAAACTTCCAGGTAAACAGCGAACCGAGCATCGAGAAAAAGTCGGTGTTATTGGGGTTGGTTAAAAGCCCTATACCTCCTTCAAACGTGCCGGCAGGACATATGTATTTACAGAATGCAGGTATTCCTTGATATATAATGGGTATGGCAATCACCATGACTGCGAGCAATACGTATTTAAAATACGAAAACACTCTTGTATATCGGCTCTTTTTAACCTTAGGCGTCTTTATTTTATGGAGAAGTTCCTGAGCTAGTCCGGTGGGACATAGGAAGCCGCATATGGTTCTTGCAGCTATGAGTCCGAACAGAGCAAGTATACCTATAATGTAGTAAGGCGCGCGGGTATCTGACGACGCAAGAGAATCCTGCAGAGCGCCTAACGGGCAAGCCATAGACGCGCCGGGGCAGGAATAGCAGTTTAGACCGGGCGCACAGATATTTTTTACGTTGCCCGTATAGATTCTGCCCGTTATAAAGCCCTTGATATTTGCATTGTATAATAGCGCGGCGTACAGTTGAATTATTCTGCGCTTCGAGGGTGCGTGCTCTTTAAACCAACGACCGATTTTAATAAAAAACGATTTAACCTTAGCCAAGACCGATACACTCCGTACAAATATTTATTGCTTTAACAAGCACGCCGTGCATACCGTCGTTCCATATTCCAAGGGAGATAAAGGTAATTGCAATACAGCCTAAAGCTATTCTTACGCCGAGTTCGAATTTTTTTCCGTGAATTAAAGCGTAAAAACTGCCGTCAGCTAGATTCGACGCCTTTG
>JBJEUZ010000077.1:0-3039 GCA_051884095.1 Candidatus Coproplasma sp. | reverse complement strand
TGTAGACCTTTCGTATCAAAGCAAATTTACAGACGCAACTAAAGTTAAACTCGGCAAGAATCATTTTGTAACTTTCTGCGACAGAGTTGACGACGTGGATTTTGAAGAACTCAGCCAGGAACTGTCGGCAAACTGCAAAGAATTTGCCGATTGCACGTTCCTTGAGTGCGTCAGGGTCGTAAATAACGTTACGGTCAGAATGAGGGTATGGAGCAAGATTAACGGCGAAACTTGGTCGTGCGGAACTGCCGCCGCTGCCGCAGCTATTGCCGCAATTAAAAAGGGAGATTGCGCAGGCGATCAGACGATTACCGTAAAGCTCAAGGGCGGCGACCTGTTTATTAAATCCGACAGGGACGGAAACGTTGAGCTTGACGGACCGGTAAAGGAAGCGTTCAAAGGAATTATTGAAATCTGATGATTTATCTTGATAACGCCGCTACGACGAAACCGGACGGCGAGTGCCTTAAACGAGCTGAAAAATACGTTACAGAAGATTATTTCAATCCTTCCGCACTCTATGCGGAAGGATACAATCTTCATCTGGACTTAAAACAGGCGCGTAAAAATATATTAAATCTGATTGCCGACGACAGGAATTTCGATATAATTTTTACTTCCTGCGGTACCGAAGCTGACAATCACGCGGTATTCTGCGGCGGAAGAAGGGGAAACGTAGTAACGACTTACGGTGAACACTCTGCAATTTTTTCAGCTGTGAACGAGCTTAAACAGCGTGGAATAGAAGTGCGCTTTGCTACGCTGAATTCTGACGGAAGCGTAAATCTGCAAAACCTTTTAAGCCTTGTGGACGATAAGACTTCGCTCGTTTCGGTAATTCACGTTAACAACGAAACGGGCGCGATTAACGACGTAAATTCGATAGCAAAGGCGGTTAAAGCTAAAAATAAATTTGTTTTATTCCATTCCGACGGCGTTCAGGCGTTCGGAAAGATTCCGTTTAGAATTTCTCAGGATATTGATTTGTATTCGCTTTCAGCGCATAAAATCGGCGCGTTGAAGGGTACGGGCGCTCTTATAAAGAAGAAAAAGCTAGTAATAAAACCTTACGTCTACGGCGGCGGGCAGGAAAGCGGCTTAAGGAGCGGTACTGAAAACGTATTCGGCATAAAAATGCTTGAATTTTCGGCTTTAAAGCGGTATTCTGATTTATCCATAAATTTTGAAAAAGTCAGCAATTTAAAACGTCGCCTTTCAGATTTGCTGGATAAATCGCTTTTCAAAATTATCTCATCAGAAAATTCTTCACCCTATATCCTCACAGTTGGGGTTGAAGGACTGCGCGGAGAGACGATTTTACACGAAGCGGACGACGAAGGTTTGATAATTGGAACCGGTTCAGCTTGTTCTTCAAACGATAAAAAACGCTATTCGCGAGTGATTTTGGCGTGCGGAATCAATGAAAATCTTGCAGACGGAATTTTAAGGCTGAGTTTTTCTCCTGAAAATACAGATGAAGAGGTTGAAAGAGCCGCCGAAATTTTGAACAGAATTGTTAAAAACAGAAAAGAAATTATGGCATAAGTATGGATAAGGTAATAATAGTAAGATACTGCGAAATACATTTGAAAGGAAATAACAGGGGATACTTTGAACGGGCCTTTGCAATAAATATGGAGAAGGCGCTTAAGGGATTAAAGCATGAAATTCACCGCCAGAGCGGCAGATATTTAATTGAAAATTTCCTTGAGAGCGACGAAAATGAAATTATCGAAAGGTTGAGCAAGGTATTCGGAATTCATACCCTTTCCGTCGCGCTCGAAGTTGATAGCAATATGGACAAAATTTTTGCGGCGGCAAAAACCCTATGCGCTGAAAACGGAACTTTTAAGGTTGAAACTCACCGCGCAGATAAATCGTTTCCGTTAAACTCAATGCAGGTTAACGCTGAAATAGGCGGCAGACTTTTAGATTATAACGACAAACTGAAAGTTGACGTGCACAACCCCGAATTCATCGTAAACGTAGATATAAGGGAAAACGGAAAGTCTTTAGTTTTTAACAAGTTTTATAAGGGTGCGGGCGGCATGCCTGTAGGAACGGCAGGAAAGGGTCTTTTGCTTATTTCGGGCGGTATCGACAGTCCCGTGGCTGGTCATATGATTGCAAAGCGCGGAATGAGCGTTGACTGTATTCATTTTCACAGCTATCCCTATACAAATATGCAGGCAAAGGAAAAGGTAATAGACCTGGCTAAAATACTGGGAGAGTATACCTGCGGAACCACTCTTCATATTGTAAAAGTTACGCATATTCAGGAAGAGATACACAAAAAATGCAACGGCGAATATATGGTAACGCTTTTGCGCCGCTTTATGATGAGAATTGCAGAAAGACTTGCAAATAAAATCGGTGCTCAGTGTATCATTACAGGCGAAAGTCTGGGTCAGGTAGCCAGCCAGACAATAGAGGGTATGACTTCGTCCAATTCGGTAATAGAAAAACTTCCCGTTTTAAGACCGCTTTGCGGATTCGATAAAAACGAAATAATCGACAGAAGCAGGGCGATGGGCGCATACGAAACCTCGGTTCTGCCATACGAAGATTGTTGTACGGTATTTTTGCCCAAGCATCCCGTAACCAAGCCTAAGCTGGAAAACGTAATTGCGGAAGAGAATAAGCTGGACGTTGAAGGATTAATAAGCGAGGCTTTGGAATCGCTTGAAGTCGTTAGAATTTAATAATTTCAAGTTCTATGATAAATTTCATTAAGAATAAATAACTAAAATTATATATCTTTTATCCCGTCGGAATTTTTTCGGCGGGATAAATTTACGTTACTTACTTGGGAGCACGGCAAATATTAAAATATACGTTATAAAGAAGCGAATCGAGACAACCCTAAAAATAATTAACTGTTGAACCAATCTTTATAAACGATATCGGGAACAGGATTTGCGGTGCTTTCTCCTACAATCACTCGTTCAAGCTCAATTTGTTTACCGAAATGTTTTTCTTTTCCGTCAAAGTAGTAGGGAATTACCGTGTATACGTGAGAACCTTTTTCTGGCTTATTTT
>JBJEUZ010000076.1:0-13690 GCA_051884095.1 Candidatus Coproplasma sp. | reverse complement strand
GAATCTGCGTATATACTTTTTCGTCGTGATAGCCCCTTTCGTCTATCTCGCCGTCCATACTTACGTACATAGCGCCCAGCCCGTTGTTGACGTATACCGCCGACCATTCGTTATCCAGCGCTAATATTCCTCCGTATTCAGCGGTAAATACAGGAGATTCCGTATAGTGTATCCTTTCACGTACTCTGCCGACTACCGTCCAGGTATCCGCTCCGCCGAGACCCGAAGTCCATCTGCCTATGTCCGTTCCGTAGCTGACGTATTGAAGGTCGATTGCCTTGTCCTCCGAAAACGCCTTATACGCAAGAATATTACTTGCTTGCGCGTCGACAGAGGCGTCGGTTCCCTCAACCCTGTAAATCATAACGCGGAACATATTGCCCAGATAGTAATACTCATACTTGCCTTCGTAGAAGTCGTATTTCGACGTTCTGGTAACAAGGTTCTTGTTCTCGTCGATGCAAGACTCCTTATAAGTCTGCACGGAGAGAAGAACCTGGGGCTTATCTTTGGTCAGCGTGACGCTGCCGTCAAACGCGTCGTAATCGCCCGCTGCCGCAACGGCGCTCATATCTTCGGTGCGGTAATATACGGTTATTGGTTCAAGGGGCGCTTTGTCCGCCTCGATATAAAAATATACCTTATTGGACGAATCGAACATGGCGACCTTGCTTCCGTACACGTCGACCTCGGTCTTTGCGCGTATGGATACGGTGACGGGTTCGCCCTCGGATGCGACGGCGAAGCCGCCTGAACTGCCTGACGCAAAGACGGCGATAATGGGAGTAATCGCCAAAAACAACGAAAGCGCCGCGGTGAGCAATAATTTAAGAATTTTATTTTTCAACGTTATACTCATATCTACTGCCTCCTACGGCGCTTTGCGTTTTCATAAGTATTGACCCTGCCTTTATATTCGCAATAATCGGGTCGTCTTTTGTAAGCCTTTCGCCTTATTTTCATCAATCTTTATCCTTGCCTTCCGCCAAGGCGCGGAAGAACTCTTCTATGCTCGTGTTGCCGTGCCGTTCGCGGTAGGCGTACCACTTTCTTAAAATCTCCCTGCCGCTTTCGTCGTGAGCGTCGAAGTACGCCTCGCCCACGGGGTCGCCGAAGCCGTCGTCGTCAATCTTGTTCGTCGGCGCGGTTGTCTTGGCAGAAACGACGGGCTTTGCAGACTTTGCGGTCGTCTGTGCAGGTTTTGCAGTCGTCTGCGCGGGCTTTGTCGCCTGTGACTTGTTGTCAGTCTGCGCGGGCTTTGTCGCCTGTGTTGACTTATTGCCAGCCTGCGCGGGCTTTGTCGTCTGCGCGGGCTCTTCGGCCGCGGTTTCGTCCTTAACCGTTTTTTCGGTCTTTTGGGAACTATCGGCGGTTTCGGTATTTTTTGCGGAGCTTTGCCCGTCTGGGGTTACGCTCTGCGCTTTATTTTCCTTTTCCGCAGTTTTTGCGGCGCCGGCGCCCTGCGTATACTGTTCGTCCAATACCGTCTTGTTTCGCTCGGTAACGCTGTAGACAACCGCGTTCTCGTCGAAGTACCTTTCGGTCAGCTCCGAAGTATCCATCTTGCCCGTCTTATAGAAGGGAACCTTAAACGACGGCGAAAAATAGGTCTTGAGCGGGAAATTGCCGAACGTTACTATTATGGAGTGTCCGATATCGCCGGGGCGGTTGAGCCGCTGCAATTCGCTGGGGTATATGAGCGGGCGAACCTGAGTCTGACTGGAAAGATTGACGTCGCCGCCGTGCACCGAACCGCTGGTGGAATTGGTTACCACCGTGATGTTGCCGCAGAGCTCGGAATATTCCTTGCAGGTGTTCATATCGTTTGAACCTATGAACATCTTTATGCCGCAGTTTCCCTTGACTATATCCGCCACGGTTTCGCCGTAGACGTTGTTGAGCTGAGAGTACGACTGCACAATCATTGTGAACCATATCTTGCGGCTTCTGCCTACGGTTATGAACTTATCGAACTTTTCTATCTTCGGCATATTGCCGAATTCGTCCATTATGAAGTAGACGTTGCGCGGCAAGGTCAACTCTTCGGTTGCGCTTGCCACCTTTATTAACGTCTTGTAAATGTTTAATATGAATATCGCCGCTAAGTTATGGCGGGTATCCTTTTCGTCGGGAATTTTCAAGAACAGCGCGGTGGGCTTCTGGGCGAGCTGTTCGCTGCTGAAGTCCGAAGCGGAAGTGAGCGCGCATATGCCCGCGTCGTTGAACATAGTCAGCTTTTCGTATACTATCGACATATACGAAGCTCTGGTCTGTTCAGCCGCGTCGCAGACCTGTTTGGACAGCGAATATGCCTTGGACAACACGCTTCTGCCCGCGAAATAGTTCCTCAGCTCGAGATAGTCCTTGGAGGAATTCTGCAATATCTTGGTCATATTGAAGAAGTTGAACTTTTCCTTGGTCATGCCCAGCCGTTCGTCGGCGCTGTCCTCCAGCATTGCCAGAAGGGTTGCAAGCGTTATGCTGCGCGCGCCCTTTTCCCACATGGGGTCCTTTTCGTTTTCGATGGGAATAAGCACGCTTACAAGGTCGTTCAGATCCTCGTATACCTCGTCGAACGCCTTCTTTTTATATACCTTTATCGCCTCTACAAGCCTTTTATAGTCGGCATAGCCCTTGCCGTCGAATTCGTACCACTTTTCGCCTGCTTTAAACGCTTCGGCGGGTTGGGTGAGCATAAGTCCGCTTTCGGCGGGATTGCCCGTGCGCGCATATGCCTGAGTGTGCGCGTGTAAATACCTTTGGTAGTTATCCCATATCATTTCGAGCGGGTTCCAGCGGTAGGACGAATAGGTGTCGCGCAGGTCGATTACCTTTACGTCGTAGCCGCGGTCTTTGAGATAGCGCGAATGGAGCGAAAACAGCTCGCCCTTGGGGTCGGTTATTACCATAGACGAACCCGCCGCGCACGCGCCCAGCAGCTGAATCATGGGGCTTACGAACGTGGTCGTTTTACCGCTGCCCGTAGAACCTATTACCAGCGTATGGCAGGGGGAATTGAACGCGACGTTCAGATCTCTGTCCTTTGCCGTCAGCTTTGCCATTACGGGCACGCCGTCCTTTTTAACCTCGCCCAAGGCGGAATATTTATAGTTTTTAAAGGTCTTGTCGCGCTCGCTCGCGGTCATCCAGCGCGAATTTTCAAGGTTGGAATCGATCTGCTTGAGTTTGCCCTTGCCGCGCAGACCGCTGCGGAACGAACCCAGCATATTGCGGTCGATAAACGCGCAATATATGACGACGAACAGCACGAACAGCCCGAACACGATACCGTAATAGATTATGTCGAACGAAATCAGTCGGTCGAGAAAGCCCAGCCAATCGAGGCGGGCAAAGTTGAAGCCGCTCTTTATCAGGGCGTAGAGCACGTAGCCGACAAGGTCGGCAATGAGCAGCGAGGACGAGATGAAGAACAGCACCTCCTGCGCCTTGCCCTTTGCAAATCTGTTAGAGAGCAGCACGTTGGACAGCAGCATAAACATTACGTACCAGAATACCGTCCACCTTATGAAGTTTAAGACTTCAAAGTCCATGCAGAACCACAGCACGCAAAAGGACAGCGCCGCGCCCAGAGCCGCGCTGACAATCTGTATACCGCCTATAAACCCGATCTTTCTTATCATAATACTATCTCCGGCTGCTCTTCGTTGTCGCCTTCGTTAAGTTCCGTCTGTTCTGCCGCTTCGATAATCAGTACGGCAGTCAACTTTTCGGGAGTCTTGTAGTTTGCGTCGGAACAGGTGAAATAAGCGCAGATTTCGTAAGTTCCCGCCTCCGTCGCAAAGTTGCCTTCCTGCTCTTGTTCGTCCACCGTAAGACCTTCGGCGTCCTTTATCATCTTCACCGTGTACGACGCCCCGACGGCATCCGGCAAAACCGCCTCCGATTCGGGCGTTACTCCGCAGAGCGCCACATAGTGCGCGTTTCCGTCGTAAACTACCGAGGAGGGATACAGATAAATCTGCGAAAAGTCGTACTCCGCGCGCTCGATCGAGAGCGTCGCGGTCAGCGGTTCAATCGCCTTATAGTTGCGCGCGTCGGCAAGCGTGAAGTACGCCTTTACCTCGTAAACGCCCGCATCGGTTGCGGAATTGCCCGCAACTTCGTCGCCCTGCACAGGGTTTCCTTCCGCATCCTTAATCCGGCTTACGGTATAAGATGCGTACGCGCCCTGAGGAAGATTGCCTGTAAGAGTTACGCTGTGGATTGTGCCGTCGTATACCGAATCTACGTCGTCAAGCCTTGCTTCAAGCTCGTATTCGGCCTTTTCTATGGTCAGCGTCGCCTTTAAATCGGCAACGGGGTTGTAATTTCCGTTTTTTGAAGAGAAGCGGGCGGTCACTTCGTATACGCCAGCTTCGGTAGCGGAGTAAGTTTGCTGACCGGCAATTTCGTAAGTTACGTCAAGCCCTTCGGGCATACCTTCGACCGCGAGCGATTTCGCCGTCTTGTCGTACACGAAGGTCTTGCTTTCAAATACCAGCTGCGAACAGTCGTAATCCGCACGCAGAATAGTAACTTTTGCGGTCAGCGTGGTGGTTTCGTAAAAATCGCCGTACAGCACCGCGGTAACGTCGTATACGCCCGCATTGACGAACGCGTTGCCGTTGGGATACGCTACAGATATGTCGGCGGGAATATCGCCCGAAACGTATGCCCTTACGGGCTCGCCCGTGTATACCGCCGTGACGTCGTTGAATTCAACGTTTTCTACGGTATTGCGCTTTACCTCCACCTTGAACTCGCAGCTGGCGCCGCCGAGCGTTACGTTGAGCGTCTGCACGCCTTCCTTGTAAAATTTGAGCTTTTCCGCCTCGGAGAGCATATCTTCGGTGAGGGTTACCACCTCGGTTCTGCCCGACTGATAGGTTACGTCGAAAGAGTAATCGCCGTAGTTGAATTTACCGATTGCAACGACGGGCGGATTTTCTTCGCTGTAGTCGTGCGGCACGAGCGAACGCACCCGTTCGGCGTCCGAACAGGAAGCGCACAGCGCGCCGATAAGCGCAATAGCAATTATTATTAAAATAGCGGCTAACCGTTTTCTTTTCATATATTCTCCGTTGTGACAGAATGTATATTACGTCACTATCATATTATCACAGCGAGCGTTACACGACCGTTACAAAATAAATAAAAAGCGCGCGAAAAAATATTCTCGCGCGAAAAATTTTTGTGAAACACCATTATATATGCAACAATAAAAGCGATTGCGCACTAAAAGCCCTTTCTGTCCCTCAGTACGCCCTCCAGATAGCCGTTGACCGCCTCCGCCCAGGAAAACTGGTTCATAAATTCGCCCGCGTAGGTCTTAATCGCTTCGGCGTCGCCCTCGTTGAAGCGGTACCAGTCGCAGTCGATTAGTCCCGGGTTGCAGGATATGCCGCCGTACGTCTTGGATATTACGCCTTCCGCGCCCGCCTGCTTGAGCGAATTCATCAGATCGTGAAGCAGCACGCGCAGATACGCGCGGCGCTTGGCCTCGTCGCCGTCCTCGTCGTCGAATATGGCTGCGGCGATTTCGCCCACCGTACAGAACGAACCGCTCTTATATACCAGATAGGCGAACAGCTCCTTCGACTTGCTGCGGGAAAATACCACCTTTTCCCCGTCCATGGCGTACACGTCGAAATTGCCGAAGCATTTTACCCTGATTATCTTTTGCGCCGCCTTGGGATAGCGCAGGTCGGAAAGCTCCCTTTCCACTTTTTCGCGCGTGACGGGCTTTAATATGTAGCCGCTGGCGTGCATGGACATAGCTTCGCCCGCGTATTCGCCGTAGCCGGTTACGGACACTATGTTTGATTCGGGTCGGCTCTCCTTCAGCTTTGCGGCGATATCTATGCCCGAAACGCCGCGCATACGGATATCGAGAAACGCGCAGTCGAAGGAGTTTTCCTCCGCCCACGCAATCAGCTCGGAAGGCTTTGAAAAGGACGCGACGTCAGCCTGCGGGCAGCACTCCTTAATGGCCCTTACCAGGCGGTTGAGCATAAGCGGTTCGTCGTCGGCGGCAATAATCGTCATAACAGCCCCTCCTCTTTCGGAACGGTGATTTTTGCTACGGTTCCCTCGCCGATAACGCTGTTTATTTCAAGCGACGCGCCGCACATCTTTACCAGCCTGTACCTTACGTTTTCTATGCCTATATGGCTGCCTTCGGGCTTCTTGTCGACGTCGAAGCCCTCGCCGTCGTCCGAAACGACAACGTAAAAGTTTTCGTCGTCGGAATAGGAGGTAACCGTGACCGTACCGCCTCCCTCCTTCATTCCCAGGCCGTGCTTGACGGCGTTTTCCACAAGCGGTTGAACGGTAAGCGGAGGCAGCATAAAATCGGTTGCGCGCACGTCGTAAATCACGCGCAAATCTTCGCCGAAGCGCATCTGCTCCAGCGCGAGATAGTTCTTTACGTGTTCCAGCTCTGCCCCGAAGGGAACGGGCGTGGGATTATCCAGCGCGTTGAGATTGCAGCGCAGATATTCGGTAAATTCCAGAGTGGCGTCCTGCGCCTTTTCGGGGTCTATGACGCACAGTTCGGCTATGGACGACAGAGTGTTGTACAAAAAGTGGGGCTGTATCTGCGAACGCGTGAGCGCAATGCGCTTTTCCTGAAGTTCGGCGTACATCTCCTTTTCCCTGATTGACGAGCGGAAGTTATCGGGTATTATCTTGAACGCGACCGCCAGCGCGACCACGAAAACTATGCCGAATACCCATTCGGTAACCATTCCGCCCTGCCATACGCCCAGCCAGGTGCAGATTATATCCGTCAACAGGCTGATATGTACAAGCGCGCACACCGCGGGGAACAGTATGCGCTTAAGCCTGCCCTTGCGCCTGCCCGTTGCCGCCTTGCATATTTCCGCAACGCAGCAGACTGTAAGCGACAGGCAGACTACCGACTGCACTATCGCCCAGACAAGCCCCGTATCGTATATGGAGACGCCCGTAACCAGCGCATATATTACGGCTGAAACGACGCATATTCCCGATGCGGCGGTAACTGCCGTTCCGGCTATTCTGGTCTTTCCGCTAAGGTATTCGCGCGTAAAGCAGGACGCAACCAGCGCAAAGAGCATGATACATATCTGCAGAGCTATGGTATTGAACGCAACCAGATCGTTCCATAGCACGAAATTGGGCGACGCGACGACGAAGTATGAGCCCGCGAACAGCGAAAGTAAGCCCACGAACCACAGCGTGCCGCGCTGAGGCAGCCGCAGAAAGGTTGAAAATATAGCCACGCCCAACAGGGCAAGCGAGATGACTATGACCGCGAAGCCCGTCACCCTTTCGAGCGAGCCTTCGGCGACGAACGAATTTACAAAGGAATACTGCGACCAGACGTACATCGAACCGAGAAAATCGTCCACCGCGGTGGCATTGCCGAACGAATGAGGGTTTCTTAACAGTATGTTCACCTCGGCGTCGCCGCCTTCGTAGTTATATACCAACCACTGTTTGCCGCAGGAGGACGCGCCGAACGCCTTATTTTCAGAGTCCAACACGTAGCTCTCGCCCCCGCAGCTTATTTCACAGCCGATATGGTTGAAATACATTGCGATGGGCACGCTGTTGTTAATGGGCATCTTAAACTCGGGGTCGCCCTCGAAGCTAAGGTAAAACTTGCCCTTAAGCGCGACGTCGCCGCAAGTCGCGGATATGCTTTCGCCGCGGATTACGGGTTGCCATTCGCCGTCGGCTATCCTGTATTCGCCTTCAAAGACAACCTTTATGGGACTGGCAGCCTTAGCCTGACTGTTGGACATGACGTTGACGCACAGCAGCACCAGCGAAAGTACGACCGCAAACAGTATTCCTATTGCTGCAAACGGTATCTTTTTGATTTTTTCGGGCGTAAGGTTGAACATTAAACAATTTTCTCCGTAAAAAAGGCGGCGTTTTGTAAATCTTTGCTAATTTATTATTTCACCGCGGAAGAATTTTGTCAAGCAGATATTAATTTTGTTATTCGTACGCAGCCAAATTCGGCAACGAAAAACGCCGCGTTGCGAAAGAATTTTCGCAACGCGGCGTGAATTTCAGTTTTTAAAGATTATGCGACGGCGGTAAGATCGCTTGCCGAATAGGTGAAGCTGAAGCTCTTTTCTTCGCCGTTTCTGATTACGGTTACGGTAACCGTGTCGCCTGCGCAGACCGAAAGCAAGGCGTCGCCAAGGTTGTATCTGCGGTTAACCGTCATATCTTCCTTGATTTTTCCGTTTGAATCGGTTACCTTTATAGCCTTGAACACGTCGCCCGCCTGCAGATAGCCCGCAGCCTTTCCGTCCTCGGATACGCTGCCCACGGCAATCTCTTCGACTATTTCTACCAGATTGGTCGTCTTGTTCATATACGACGAGCTGTCCTTGATTGTAACGGTTACGCCGAGATACGCCTGATTTAAGCCGTGCGTTTCGGTGCCGGTGTAGTTGGCAAGCATATTGCCTATTACGCGGCGCGTGGTGGACGCAGGCAACGCATAGCCCACGTTTTCAATCGAGGTGGATATTTTTTTCGCGTTTACTATTCCCACGATTTTGCCGTCGGAATTGAACAGTCCGCCGCCCGAATTGCCGTTGTTGATCGACGCGTCGGTGCGCAGAACTCTGTAATAGAAGTCGTCCTCGGTGCTGTCGGTATCTTCAAGGTCGATTGCTATATACTCGCTGTCCTTGCTGATTATACCCTGCGTCGCGCTCATGCCCGTACCCGAGGGATTGCCCACGGCGTAGACGGTTTCGCCCACGTATATGTTTTCGTCCATGCTCCAATCAGCCGCTATTGCGTCGCTCTTTTTAACCAGGTCGGAACCTGTTACCTTCAAGAGCGCTATGTCGTAAGTCTTTGACGCCGCGACAATTTCAGCGGAAATGGCGTTTTTGCTCAGCATAGTGGAATCGTTGACGTACAGCTCGCTGCCGTAGAGATAGAGCGAGATGTTGTCGCAGAAATGGTCGCCCGCTGCCGAGGAGAGATATACTACGTGACAGTTGGTGACGACGTACATATCGCCCTTTTCCTTGTCGATATCGATAATCACGCCCGAACCGGCATAGGTTGAATCCTTGGTTTGCGTCTGACCCCAGTAGCCCACCTGAGTGGTGACCGAGAAGGTGGTCAGAATGGATACGCCCGAAAGCAGCGAACGGTTTATTGTGGTCTGCAAAGAAGCAATCTGCGCAAGCTCGGAATCGTCGTAGGTCAGATATTCTTCCACGAATTCGAGGAACGTAAGTTCAGTAAGTCCCTGTTCCTTGCGCGCCGCGTTGGTCGCGTCGTAAACGTCGTAAATCGAAACGTCCTGACCGTCTTTTCCGTCCGAGCCGAGGGTTACGCTGCAGCCCGCAAAGACAGCCGTGAACGTCACGCCGACCGCAAGGGCGCAGGTTGCCAGAAATTTGCAGAATTTTTTCATAAAATATCCTTCTTTTTTATTATGTATTTTAAGTACGGTTATAATTCTACGCCGTTTATAGCAAGAAGTTTACGCGCGCTTTCGACGCTGTCCACTCCCGTTCGGTTTTTGACGGGAGCAAACTCCCTCTCCCTTACCACTTCGAACGCAAGGCACGATCCCATAAGTTTTACTATGTCCACCGCAAGCGTTTCGAACTTGTAGCCGCAGGGCGATTCCGGCTTTACCTTTTCACCGCCCTCCATATGGGGTATAGCCTTCTTAGCAAGATGGCAGGGAAGCCTTTTTTTATAAATTTCGTTTAGCTTTTTTACCGAGAACAGATAGTTGAGTATGACGCCGTAGCGATAGGTAAGCTCGCCGTCGGCGTCGCGCATCTCCGCGATTTCGGCAGGCATTTCGTAGTATTCTACTATCGTAGGAAGTCCGTTCTCCTTGCAGAGCACGCCCACGCGCTCTTCGGGGCAGGTCTTTTTTACTACCTTGCTCGAGCACGCGCAGCCGCTGACCAGCGTCGCGCCCACGAACACGGGGTCGCAAATTCTCTGCAACACGTTGTCCACAGCGTAAATGTTCAGCCACTCTATGCCGTTTTCTTCAAGCGTCTTGCCGAAGCCCGCCTTGATAAGCGAGGAATACCAGCCGCCGTTGCCGTTGGGCGAGCAGGAAATTTTGTCCTTCTCTTCAAGATATATCTTGCCTTCAAACGAGCAAGTAGGCGCCGTGTCCTGAACGTAAAAATGAATCTTTTCCCTGTCGTAACCGAAGAAATCGTTCTCTTCAAAGAACGCGCGAGTGACCCTATCGTTCAACTCGCTTGTCATTATAAATATGTGGAAAAGGCAACCCGCCGCGTCCGTGACCTCTTTGACGTTGTTCATCTGCTGACCGAAGATGGACAGCTTGCGGTTGACGCCTATATTGAAAGTGCCCTTGGGCGCGTCCGAGCCCAGACGCGTGCCCTGTCCGCCCGCAAGAAGCACTGCGGCGACCTTGCCTTGGCGAATGGCATTCAAGCCTGATTTATAAAATTCTTCCCTGCGCTCTTCAATCTGTTTTACAGAGAGCGCGTCTGCGGGTGAAAGCTCGCCGAGCGGCTTTTCTTCACCGCAGGAAAGGTTTTCAAGCACCGAATAATCGGTATGTTCGATCTGAAACAGAAGCGATTCTTTTTGCGCCTCCGTCAACTCGTCGTAGTATTCCAGAAGCTGTTCCTGCCCGAATTTTTCGACGATTGCTTTAGCTTTAAGTAAATCCATATTAACCCCGTACCCCGCGGACGACCGCAGGTTTATCATATTTTTACTGGGTTTATTATATATTATAGACAAAATTATGTCAAATTTATTTTTGAATTGTGAAAATATATTAAAATTAATTAAAAATTGTATGAAATTTGAAAAGACTATTGTATTTTTTGAATAATTATTTTATAATGGTTAAGATAGCATAACTTTAAAAGGAGGTATTACGTATGTATTGCGTGGAATGTGGCGAAAAGCTGGCGCTTGTCGTTCATAAGCAGGAAGGGCTTGTGCCCTTTTGCAAAAACTGCAACGAATACCGTTTTCCGCAATTTGCTACCGCCGTTTCTATGGTTGTGACCAACCGTAACAGGGACGCGATTTTGCTTGCCAGACACATCGGACAGGACGATTATATTCTGTTTGCGGGCTACGTTAAAAAGGGCGAAACTGCCGAAAAGGCGGTTACGCGCGAGTTCAAGGAAGAGACCAAGCTGAACGTCGTCAAGTACAAATATATGTCGTCGAAGTATCACGAGCCCAGAAACGTTCTTATGCTCAACTATCTTGTCGTTGCTGAAAACGGCGAAGTTACGGTTGACGCAAACGAGATTGAAGAGGTAAGATGGTTTACCTTTGACGAGGCATTGGAAAACGTAAGAAAACAGTCTACCGCGGAAACGTTTTTGAAGAACGCCGTTGCGGAACTGAAAAACAATAAAATTTAAGGAGAAAGATTATGACATATGCACTTTTGTCGATGTCGCCCGCTGTAATCGTAGTTATCGTCGTGGTAGCCGTTTTGTTATTGCTGGCAATAATCATCGCTTGTTGGGCTATCGGCGCAAGAAACAATTTTGTAAGAATGAGAAACACCGCCGAGGAGGCGTTTGCAACCATTGACGTGTACCTTAAAAAGAGATACGACCTCATCCCTAACCTTGTAGAGACCGTTAAGGGCTATGCAAAGCACGAGAGCGAGACGCTTCAAAAGGTTATAGCCGCAAGAAACAACGCGGCGAGCGCAACCACCACCGCTGAAAAAATAGAGGCGGACGCAAACCTTTCAAACGCAATTAAGAGCATAAACATAGTTGCGGAGCGCTACCCCGAATTAAAGGCCAACACAAACTTTATCGACCTTTCTAATCAGCTGAAAAATATCGAGAGCGAACTTGCAAACGCGAGAAAGTACTACAATGCAACGGTTAAGACTTTCAATACCGAAAAGGACGTATTCCCCAAGTCAATCATTGCAAAGCGTATGCGCCTTGAAAAGTTCCCCTATTTCGAGCTTGACAGCGCTGAAGAGAGAAAGAACGTTAAAGTCAGCTTTTAACTTTTGCTGAATTGCAACTATTTCGGCTAACAGGAGCGGCTAAAAACTAGCCGCTCTTTATAATAAGAGGGAATTATGACAGGACAAAAAAAATTCAAGCGGGCGCTTGCCGTTATTGCCTTGGCGTTGATTGCGCTACTCGCGCTGTTGCCTTCGGCATTCAGGCCTACCTTCGCCGCAACCGACCCGTACTCGTTTGAGATTGAAAAGTACCAACTCGTTTACGACGTGCGCGCAGACCGCACGATGAGCATTTCGGAGAACGTAACCATTCACTTTACGGGCTCCAAGAGCACGGGCTTTTACCGCTACATACCCGTAAACGCCGGCGACAGAGTGACCAACGTTCAGGTTTACAATGCCGACGGAAGCAAGGCGGATTACGACGTTCTGATGGAGGAAGCCGACTTTGTAACCTTGAGCGTGGGCGACCACTCCAACAAGACCGGTCTGACCGTTACTTACGTAATAGAGTACGACTACGCCATAACCAGACCCGAAGCGGACAATTTAATATCGTTGAACGCCGTGGGCTTCGGCACCGACGCGACGATTAAGAACGTAGACGTTACCATTAAGCTGCCCGAGGGCGTAAAGGTTGAAAACGACAAGGCGGCAATAAAGTATTACGTCGGCAAGGTGGGAACGTCTACCGAAAGCAATAATTATACATTTGCAAATAACGCAATTTACGCCCACTACGACGAATTTGCAGAAGAGTCAGGCATGACTTTTTACATAGAGTTCGAGGACGGCGTGCTTTCGACGCGGTTTGACTTTGTGCCCTATATAATGATTATAATAGGCTGCGTGCTGCTTGCCGCGCTGTTCGCAATAAAATTCCTTTGCTTCAATAAAAAGCCCCTGACACCCGTCGTAACCTTCACCGCGCCCGACGATATGGACCCCCTGGTTATGGGCAAACTCATCGACAACAAGGTGAATACCGAGGACGTGACCTCGCTGATATACTATTGGGCGAACAAGGGATATCTTAAAATCAACCTCGAAAACGAGGACGACCCTTTGCTTATAAGGATAAAGTACAGGCTTCCCGACGATACTCCCAAGCATCAGGTAATTATGTTCAACAACCTTTTCGGCAAAAACGACGAAGTAATAATCAGCTCGCTTTCGGGCAAATTTTACAAGACGGTTGAAAACGTAACCAAGATTGTCAACGAGGAAAACAGGGGACTTTACGAGAGCAAGAGCATAGGCGTTTCGATAATCTTTGCGCTGTTGGGCGGTCTTTTGATGGGCGTTGCGCCCATTGCGGTGGCTATGATTAACATATCCCCGTCGCTGTTTTACTACCCCGCCCTGCTTGCGGTGGTTCCCGCGTTCGTTATTTACGGTCTTACCGAAGCATACGCATATTACCGACTGAAAGCCAAAAAGCCCGTACGCATAGCCATTCTTGCAGGACTTATAGCGCTGAGCGCGGCGTTTACGGCGCTGTACGCCGTGCTGCTGCCCTCTCCCATTATGGAAGTCGCGCCCAAGATTTTAACCTGTATAATCGGTTACCTTATGGTAATGCTTTCAGTTACGATAATAAACAGGACGGACGAATATTCCGAAAAGTTAAACCATATTCTGGGATTCAGGAATTTTATTCAGTATACCGAAAAGGATTTGACAATTCAAGACGATTCCACCAGAAACGAA
>JBJEUZ010000075.1:0-3086 GCA_051884095.1 Candidatus Coproplasma sp. | reverse complement strand
CGATCTGTAAGGAGTAAAAAAAGTTGCAAGACGACCGTTTAGATAAATTTCACGAAGAATGTGGCGTTTTCGGCGTGTATTCGCAGGAAAACAGAAACGTAGCGTATACGGTATATTACGGGCTTTACGCCCTGCAGCATCGCGGACAGGAGAGCGCGGGAATCGCGGTTTCCTACGCGGACAAGATAACCTATTATAAGGGAATGGGACTGGTGCCCGATATCTTTGCAAACGGTAAGCTGGACGCGCTTCCCGAAGGCGATATAGCTATAGGGCACGTCCGCTACTCAACCACGGGCGCAAGTCAGCTCCTTAACGCTCAGCCCGTCGTGTTCACGGGTAAATGCGGAAAGATGGCGCTTGCCCATAACGGCAATTTAACCAATACCAAGCAGCTCCGCGATGAAATGATACGCTCTAACGCCGTATTTCAGACGACGATAGATTCAGAGGTCATGGCGGTCATGATAAACAGCCTTTCCGACGGAGATATTTTACAGGGCGTAAAGCGCGCCTGCCCTCACTTCAAGGGCTCGTACGCGCTGGTTATAATGACTACGGATAAGCTCATTGCGGTCAGGGACCCATACGGCATACGTCCGCTCTGCATAGGAACGGTGATTGACGACTATATAGTCGCCAGCGAAACATGTGCGCTCGACGCCGTAGGCGCAAACTATCTGCGCGACGTAAAGCCGGGCGAAATCGTCGTAATAGACGCTAACGGCGTTCATTCGTATATGATGGATAATCTGCCCGAAAAGAGCAATATGTGCATTTTCGAGTACGTCTATTTTGCTCGTCACGACTCTATTCTGGACGGTTGCAGCGTATACGAGGCAAGAAAGGAAGCGGGCAAATTGCTTGCAAGATATTATCCCGTTGAGGCGGATATAGTATCAGGCGTGCCCGATTCGGCAAACGTCGCCGCGCGCGGCTACGCCGAAGAGAGCGGAATACCGTTCGTAGAAGCGCTTGCAAAGAACAGATACGTCGGGCGTACGTTCATTCAACCCGACCAACGCACGAGGGAAAACAGCTTAAACGTAAAGATGAACGCCCTGCGCGCAAATATACGCGGCAAGCGTTTAGTTATAATAGACGACTCCATCGTGCGCGGCACTACAATGCGGAAAATTATAAAGATGCTTCGCGACGCGGGCGCAAAGGAAGTTCATATAAGAATTTGCTCGCCCATAATCAAGCATCCCTGCCACTTAGGCATAGACATTCAGACTTACGGTCAGCTCATCGGCGCATATAAGGACGAGGAGCAGATTTGCGAAAGTCTGGGCGCGGACAGCGTAAGATATCTGACTATTGAACAGCTTGTATCTACCTGTCAAGGCGCAAACGTGGGATTCTGCCTCGGTTGTTTCAACGGAAAGTATCCCTACCCGCTCGAAGGTTACGAAGCGGACAAATTAAAACTCGAATAAAACGGAGGAAGTACAAATGGCAATTTCTTATAAAGACAGCGGTGTTGACGTAGAGAGAGGTTACGAAGCGGTAAGACTTATGCGTGAACACGTAAAGTCGACCTATACTGAAGGCGTTCTGGGCGATATAGGCTCGTTCGGCGGCTTTTTTCAGATGCCCAAGGGAATGAAGGAGCCCGTTCTCGTCGCCGGTACCGACGGCGTAGGAACCAAGCTCAAATACGCTTTTTTAGCTAATAAACACGACACTATCGGTATCGACGCGGTTGCGATGTGCGTAAACGATATAGTATGTCAGGGTGCAAAGCCTTTGTTTTTCCTTGACTATTTCGCAACGGGCAATCTTTCTCCCGAAGTGGTGGCAACCGTCGTTTCAGGCGTTGCCGAGGGCTGCAGACAGAGCGGCGCCGCTTTAATCGGCGGTGAAACTGCCGAAATGCCCGGTTTCTATCCCGCAGGCGAATACGATATCGCAGGCTTTGCCGTTGGCGTAGTCGACAAGAAAAAGGTCATCAACGGCAAAAAAATCAAGTCCGGCGACGTGCTTATCGGCATAAAGTCCAGCGGTATCCACTCCAACGGCTATTCGCTGGTCCGTAAGCTCTGGGGCGAGGACATTTCCGTGCTCGGGCAGTATGACGAGGAGTTGGGCGCAAAACCTATCGACGTGCTTTTAACACCAACCAGAATTTACGTCAATTCAATTCTTCAACTGATTGAAAAAGTAAAGGTAAAGGGCATAGCTCACATTACGGGCGGCGGATTTATCGAAAATATTCCCAGAATTTTCCCTGAAGGAATCGGGTGCAGAATAGATACCAAGTCCTACGAAGTTCCCCGGATTTTCCGTATAATGCAAAACAGGGCGGGTATTACCAAGCAGCAGGCATATAATACCTTCAATATGGGTATAGGTATGGTCGTATGCGTTGCAAAGAAGGACGTTGAAGCTACCATTGCTCAGCTTGAGTCTACGGGCGAACAGTGCGTGGTAATAGGCAAGACCTGTAAGGGAAGCGGGGTAAAACTGGTTTGATTAAGCGCATAGCTGTATTTGCCAGCGGCGGCGGCACCGATTTTCAGTCGATTATAGACGCGAACGAGAGGGAGAAGTTCTGCGAAATTTCATATCTTATAGCGTCTAAACAGGGAATCGGAGCAATCGACAGGGCAAAAAAACACTCTATTCCCACTGCGGTATATGCCAAGAGCGACTTTCCCGACCTGGAAGAGCTGTATGCAGACCTTGCCGCACTTTTGAACAGGGGCGGCGTGGACTATATCGTGCTTGCCGGCTGGCTGAAGATTATTCCCGAAAGTTTTATAAAGGCGTTCGAGGACAGAATTATCAACATTCACCCTTCGCTGATTCCTGCATTTTGCGGCGCGGGTTATTACGGACTTAAGGTTCATAAGGCGGCGCTTGAATACGGAGCAAAGGTTTCTGGCTGCACGGTTCACTTTGTCAACGAAGTGCCCGACGGCGGTGCGATTATCGCGCAGCGCGCTGTGGAAGTTATGGACGGCGACACTCCCGAAAGTCTGCAGGCAAGAATTTTAGAGGTCGAGCACGAGCTTTTGCCTTACTGCGTCAAAAAGCTCTGCGAAGGCAAAATCATTAAAGACGAAAGAAAAGTAACTATAAAA
>JBJEUZ010000074.1:0-3089 GCA_051884095.1 Candidatus Coproplasma sp. | reverse complement strand
TTAATCCTGCCACGTTTATAGGTTCGGGTAAACTTGACGAAATCAATTCTTTGATTGACGGCGTGGACGATATGACCGTTCTGTTTAACGGAGACCTTTCGCCTTCGCAGACGTTAAATATCTCTACTGTACTTGGCGGTCGTAAAGTAATTGACCGCACCACCCTCATTCTCGATATCTTTGCCCGAAATGCCGTCTCAAGCGAAGGAAAGATCCAGGTTGAGTTGGCGCAGCTGAAGTATATTTATCCTCGCCCGAAAAGGTAAGGGCGCCGCCCTGTCGCGTCTTGGCGGCGGGATCGGTTCGCGCGGACCGGGTGAAACTCAGCTTGAAACGGACAGAAGGCATATCCGTTACAGAATTAAATACCTTGAAAACAGGTTGAAAGAAACAGAAAGCCGCAGAGCGCTTCAAGCGGACAGAAGGCGAAAGACAAAGACCAACGTAATTGCCCTTGTTGGCTATACCAATACCGGAAAATCAAGCCTGATGAATGCGCTTACCGGCGCAAATGTACTTGAAAAGAACGCCCTCTTTGCAACGCTCGACCCTACAGCCCGAAAACTTGAAATTGACGGCGTTGAATTTTTGCTTATAGATACGGTAGGCTTTATTCAGGAACTTCCGCACGATATCGTTGAAGCGTTTAAATCCACCTTAGAAAGCGCGGTTAATTGCGACCTCGCACTGTTTGTTGCCGATGCGGCAGGCGATTACGAGATGCAGTTTAAAATTACTTACGACGTACTCTCTTCTCTCGGATTTAACAAAAAATATCTTAAGGTTTTAAATAAATGCGATTTAATCGATGATTTTTCTGTTCTTCCTGCCGACGCAACTTACGTGTCTGCAAAGAAAAACATAGGTATAGACAATCTTCTTCAACAGATAATGCGCAGCTTTAGCGATACATTTGTAACGCTTGATTTATCTATACCATACGAGGCGTTCAGCGAGTACGCTTCTTTAAACAGATATTATACGGAAAAGAGCCGTAATTATTGCCAAACCGGAATGGAAGTTTCAATTACGGTAGATAAAGAATATCTTAATAAATTTGAAAAATTCATAAAAAATAAAACGGTCTGAAACAGACCGTTTTATTTATCTCCTTCGTCGAAAATTATTCCGTCAATCTTAATAACTGCGTCGTCGCGAAAATCCAAGCATTCTCCACAGTTATCGCAAATTTTTTCGGGATCCAGGTTGCACATATCGCATTCACCGCATTCTGTGCACAACCTATCGTATAAAACGCACTCTTCACCTTTTTTTTGCATAGTAAATCTCCTGAAAACAATATAGCACAAATTTTATAAAAAAACAAGTAAAATATATGGAACATATGTTTGCATTTTGTATTTTTATGTGTTATACTTAAAAAAAGGAGAAATAGTTATGCGCAAAAAGATTGATAAAAGTCAGGAAGTTTACGAATTCATACAAAAATTTATTGGTGAAAACGGATATTCTCCCTCCGTCCGGGAAATATGTAAGGCTTGCGATATAGCCTCTACCGCTTCAGTTTTCTATATATTGAACGATCTTGCCGATAAAGGACTTATCAGCAAGACAAAGGTCGGCGAAAATAAGCGCAGAGCAATTTCACTTAATCAAAAATCAGTTAAAGTTCCCCTTATAGGTACGGTTGCAGCAGGCGAACCTATCTTTGCACAGGAAAATTATGAAGACTATTTTTCCATTCCGTCAAATATGTTTCAAGGTGACGAGCTGTTTATGCTTACCGTCAAGGGCGACTCGATGATTAATATCGGAATGTTCAGCGGAGATAAAATCGTGGTTAAAAAGCAACCATCAGCTGAAAACGGAGAAATCGTAGTGGCTTTGGTGGACGACAGCGCAACCGTAAAACGCTTTTTTAAGCGTAACGGCAAGATTATCCTTCACCCGGAAAACGATGATATGGAAGATTTCATCTTCGACGACGTTACAATATTGGGTAAAGTCGTCGGTTTGATGAGAAGTTTGTAATTTAATTTGTAATTTAATATGTATAAAAAGCATCTCCGCAGCGTTTTACGCTACGGAGAAAACTTGTAAAGTTATTTATCGGTTTCATTTAGTTGTTAAAAAAAACTTAAAATTTCCGTTTAAACCTTATTTACAGGGACATAAGATAAGCAACTTCTTCTCTGCTCAGCTTGCGCCAGCTTCCGCGGTCAAGACCGCGCAGAGAAAGTTCGCCAATCTTAATTCTTTTAAGAAGAGATACTTCTTTTCCGATTGCGGCAAACATTCTTCTGATTTCTCTGTTCTTGCCCTCTGTAATTGTGATGTGAATTTTAGTGTATTCCTTGTTAGTCTCTATAATATGCGCTTTGCACTTTTTAGTAACGTATCCGCCATCTATCTCGATTCCGCTACGAATGGGGTTCAAGTCTGCCTCGGTAGCGGTTCCTTCGATTTTTACAAGGTAAGTTTTCGGCACTTCGTTTGAAGGATGCGTAAGGTGTTGTGCAAGCGTTCCGTCGGTTGTAAGAATAAGCAAGCCTTCGCTGTCGTAATCCAAACGTCCTACAGGATATATTCTTCCAACCCCTGAAGGCATAAGGTCCATAACAGTCTTTCTGCCCTTATCGTCTGAAACAGTTGAAAGATATCCCTTGGGTTTATTCAGAATATAGTACTCGTTTTTCTTGACCGAAACTTTATTTCCGTCAACGTAAATTTCATCGGCGTCACCGACGTCAAGTCCCAGGTCAGCCGTGCGTCCGTTAACTTTAACCTTGCCTTCTTTGATAAGTTTGTCGCATTCGCGGCGTGAAGCTATGCCGCACGAAGCAAGAAATTTGTTTATTCTCATAATTTTTTCCAAAGTTTATTTTCTATCAATAATACTATATAAATTTTGGCTAAAAATCAAGTTATTTTGAGAATAAATTTTCAGTTCGGCAATTAGATCACCCCTGTTTATTATTTTGTTATTATTTACCGATTCTACATAAAAATTAATCGGCTGATTTTTTAACGTAAGCACCTTAAAATTATCGTTTAATCTACAGGGCACTGCGTCACACATAAATACAAAATCTTGTGTTAATTCTTTAATTTCGTATTTTTTAAATGCT
>JBJEUZ010000073.1:0-3145 GCA_051884095.1 Candidatus Coproplasma sp. | reverse complement strand
ATTAAAATCCAAAGGCAGCTGTTGCAGCCGCCGAACTGCGAAAAAAGGTTCATGAATTTCCTCCTGTGAATGTTCTGCAAGGCGGTATGTACGCAATTTGTTGCCTTGCAGTTTTCTCTATACTTAATAATATTTATTTGACTAAAAAAATGTTACTCCCGCGTTCATTTGCTTGCATTAAAGGATATTGTGTGGTAAAATTTTTATTATATTTTGGTACTTTCGGCGGATATTTTAATTAAGTCCGACCGTTTATAAGTATAATATATTTTTTGTCTGCGGATATTCTTTATGAAATCCGATGGAGGTTTTTATGATTGGCGTTTCTAAAAAGAAACAGTTTTTTACCGCGAAAAACATTTCGTATATCGCGGTATTGGTAGCTTTAGTCGTCGTATTGCAGTGCTTCGGCGGCTATATCAAAATTGCAGGTTTAAGTCTTAATCTCGCTCTTGTGCCCATAGCGCTTGGCGCTATTCTGTTCGGACCGTTGCTCGGCTCCGTACTCGGCTTAATCTGCGGTTTGATAATTTTGATTTACGGAGTAACGGGAAACGAGCCTTTTACCTTTTACCTGTTCAGCCAAAGCCCCGTAATGACCGTTCTGTTGTGTCTTGTTAAGACGACCGTGGCGGGTTGTGCCGCAGGTTGGGCGTACAGACTGATAGCAAAAAAGAATAAGTGGGTGGCTGTTTTCGTCGCTTCCGCGCTTGTTCCCATTGTCAATACCGGCATCTTTGCAATAGGTTGCTTCATTATCCTCGATACGGTTGTTTCGTATCTGAACGTTTTAGGACTTGATACAACGGGTATGTCGGCTTTCTATATCGTATTCGTAGTAGTGATAACCTGGAATTTCTTTATCGAACTTTTGACAAGCCTTGTTCTCGCTCCCGCGGTTGAAACGGTAACGCGAGTCGTCGAAAAGCAGATAAATTTCAATTCCAAGAAAAAAATTGAATTTGAGCAGGAAGACGACGCAAATATAACTACGGAAGAATAATTATGATAATCTGTCTTGACGTAGGCAATACGAATATTAAATACGCCCTTTTCGACCGGGACAAGCTGGTCTTAAGTTTCCGCGTAGCAACCGAGCAAAAAAAGACCTCCGACGAGTACGGCGGTCAGCTCATAAGCATTCTCAACAACAACGGCATAAGCGTAGGCGACGTAACTGGAGGTATAATTTCTTCCGTAGTGCCTCCGCTGGATTATACGCTGGAGAGAATGTGTCAGAACTATCTGAAAGTAAAGCCGTTGGTATTGGCTCCAGGTTTAAAGACTGGTTTGAATTTAAAGGTCGATAACGCCAAGGAAGTGGGCTCCGACAGAGTAGTCAACAATGTGTCTGCTGTTAAAAAATACGGCGCGCCGCTAATCGTAATAGATTTCGGCACGGCAACTACGTTTAACGTAATCGACTCGAATAGCCAGTTTATCGGCGGGGTAATCGCTCCGGGAATCAAGGGCTCGCTCGACAGTCTGGTAAACGGTACGGCAAAGCTCCCCAGAGTGGAGATAGAGCGCCCAGACAGGGTAATCGGCACAAATACTGTTACAAATATGCAGTCGGGAATAGTTTACGGCTTTGCAGGACTTGTCGAATATATCGTTAAAAAAATTAAAAAGGAAATGAAGTGCGAAAACGTTAAAACCGTTGCGACAGGCGGTTTTTCGGAAATTATCGCAAAGGAAATTTCCTGTATAGATTACGTTGACAAACTGTTGACGTTGGAAGGCTTGAAATACTTATATTATCTGAACAGTACGGAGGAATAAAATGAAGAAAGTCGGCGTTGCAATTCTCGGACTCGGAGTGGTAGGCGGAGGAACATATAAAATTCTCACCGAGCACCGCGAGTTTTATCAAAAGAATCATAAAATAGATATCGTCGTGGAAAGCGTTCTCGAACTCAGAAAGGAACGTGCGCTTGCTCTGGGCATTGAAGAGAGCAAAATTGCCGCGAATATTCAGGAAATCTGCTCCAATCCCGACGTCGATATCGTCGTTGAAGTGATGGGCGGAGTTGAGCCTGCAAAGACGTTTGTTCTGGACTGCCTTTATGCGGGTAAATCTGTAGTTACTTCCAACAAGGAAATGTTCTGTAAGTATAGCCACGAGCTGGAAGTTGCGGCTAAAAAGAATCATTGCGGACTTTTCTACGAGGCTAGCTGCGTAGGCGGCGTTCCCGTTATCCGTGCGCTTCTCGATAATTTGCAGGGCAACAAGATTCTTTCGATGATGGGAATTATCAACGGTACGACCAACTATATTCTCACAAAGATGACGGCAGAGGGAGTTGCCTACGGGGACGTATTGAAGGAGGCTCAGGCTCTCGGTTATGCCGAGGCGAATCCCACCGCTGACGTCGAAGGTTTCGACGCGGCTTACAAACTTTCAATACTTTCCAGCCTGGCTTTCCATACGAAGATTCCCTTCTCTAATGTCTACAGAGAAGGTATAACTAATGTTTCGGTCGAAGATATAAACTACGGCAAGCAGCTGGGCTATGCTTTAAAACTGCTTGCTATCGGTAAGAACGGCGATAACGGCGTAGAAGTGAGGGTTCACCCCACGTTTATAAGAAATACGCATCCTCTGGCAGGCGTAAACGACAGCTATAATGCAGTCTATATCACGGGCGACAGCGTCGAGGACGTAATGCTGTACGGCAGAGGTGCGGGGGCGTTGCCTACCGGAAGCGCTATCGTCGGCGACATAATCTATTGCGCAACCCACGTCAATTATCAGTATTCGACCTTCAAAAATACCGAAACGGCGTCGCCTTCTACAAAATTTATTGAAAATTTTGAAAGCGCATACTATATCAGACTCAACGCAACCGATCGTTCGGGCGTACTTGCAAAGGTTTCTTCCATCTTTTCAAAGTGCGGCATAAGCGTAGCGCAGATGATTCAGGAAGGACAGAGTCAAAGCGACAGCGAAACAGTACCGCTGATTTTCATAACCCACGTAACTAAGGAACACAACGTCAACAGGGCGGTAGCGCTCATAAACGACTGTCCTGAAATTGCGCAGGTTGCGGCGGTTATACGCGTAGTATCTTAAGCTGAAATTTTAAAAAACGGAGCGTTTCGGCGCTCCGTTTTTTTGTATAGTATTCCGGAAATTCTTCTTGAC
>JBJEUZ010000072.1:0-3151 GCA_051884095.1 Candidatus Coproplasma sp. | reverse complement strand
GAACGGCTCGTCGAAGATATTTTTATATTCCTGACTGAACACGTCAAGCTCGCCCTCGTCGTTAAAAATAATCGCGAATTTAACGCCGTCGAGCTTATACAGATAGAACTCTTTTCCCACAATGCTCTTGAGTCTGCCTGCAACTTGTCTTATAAGCTCGTTGCCGAAAGATACCCCGAAGGTTGCGTTTACCAGCTGCATATTATTTAGCTCGGCAACGAACACGATAAAGTTTTTGCGGGCGTTCCTGAACAGGTCTATACTGCTCTTGAACGTAGCCGAATTGAACATACCCGTAACCGAATCGAGCATATATTCGGGGCGTTGAAGGGATATGTAGATAATGAGCACCGCAACCGACAGAGTTGAGTCTACAATCTGCAGTTTGCTGATTATCATCTGCACTATTACGGCGGCGATATTGAGCCCGATAAAGAAGTAAAGATTTATCTGCGTGGAACTTCGCAAACTCTTTCTGTTTGCAATCACGTATACGAACGCAGTTGCCAGCACTAACATTCTGCAACCGTAGATAAGGTCGCGGAAGAGCCTCATAAGGGGCGCGTCGTTTACGTAATCGTTTACCCATATAAATGCGTAGAACGCAATCATTGCAAAGCTGATAACCGCCAGCCCCGCCATAATCAGATACGCCGAACGCGGGATTTTTCTGTTTTCGTAAATCTGCGAAATCGTATAGAATATGAATATGAGACCGGTTGCAATAAACGCGATATAGTTTAGTAGATGCATGGGGTACAGCACCGCCATAGGGCACATACCCGCAAACATGGTTAAACTGAGAATCAGACACGTATTTACGATACTTGAAACGAGCGCGCAGATAATGAGCATAGCGTATGCGTTTGACGTTCTCGTCCGCATACGTTTTGCTGTAAAATAATTTATTAAAACTACAGCGTTAATCACAATAGCGCAAAGGTCGAAACCCGAATAGACTATCTGGCTATAATCCATTTTACGCACTCCGCCGCGGCAAAAATACCGCGATTATTTTTTCATATCCTATTATCGATTATATCACCGATTTTTTAAATTTCAATGGGTAAGACAAAATTAAGGGTCAAAAAATGTAAAAAATTTCTAACGCCATTGTATACCTTTACTGCTCCGTCAACCGAGCGTTGCCACCGCCCTGCATAGATTGTCGTCGGAAAGTATCATTCCCGCGCCAATAACCGCACAGAACGAAGGTTCTTCGCTGCAGTTTACCGGCACGGAGAGCTTAGACTGAACGTATTCGGCAAAGCCGTCCATCTTCGCCAGTCCGCCTGAAAGGTATATGCCGCCGTGCATGACCGCCGACGCGACCTCGGCGGGGAGCCCAGCCAGAACCAGCGTAACGTATTCCAGAATTTTATCCACGTAAATTTTTATGACGTCCTCTATCTGCGATGAATTGACCGCAACCGACGACGGCGTGCCCGAGTTGAGGTCGCGTCCGTCCGCAACGGTCATCTTGTTGTCGTCCTCCAATAGGCTTCCGACGGTATTTTTTATGCGTTCAGCCGTGAGCGCGCCTATCTTAAGGCGAAAATTTTCCGCCATATAGTCCATAACGTGCACGTCGACGTTGCCGCCGCCCAGATTTACCGACAGCCCCGAAATTATTCCGTCCAGCGAAAATACCGCGACGTTGGTTATGCCGTATCCGACGTCCAGACAGAACACGGGCGAAGTTTCGGACAGGGTTACGTTGTGACCGAGCACCGCAGCGAAGGGCGTCTGCGTAAAGTATACCCTGCCTATGCCGCAATCGTCGGCGACGTCGAGATATTTGTCCTTGAGCTCTTCCTCCGCACCGCAGGGCAGAACGAATATGACCTCGCAATTTCTTGCCTTTTTGAAGGGTACTTCGATTTTTTCAAGAAAGTACGTTATGAGCGGTGCAAGCAGGTCGGGATAGATAATATCCCCCTCCTTTACGGGATTGACTATGCGCGTATTGAGCGCCGCCTTGCCGGAAAGGGCGCGCGCCCTGTCGCCGAAGGCCTTTATTTTATAGGCTTCTCCGCCCTCGGCGGGACTTTCAACGGCAATGCAGGTTGCTTCCGAGAGAACCACGCCGCTGCCGAGCATATAAATTTTAGTGACGCAGGAGCCCACGTCTATTGCAAGTCTAATCATCTTTATTCATTTCTTCCAACATATTTTTGACCAGCGTTACGGGGAGGCCCACGACGTTGGTGTAACTGCCGAAATAGGAATTGACCACGCCCTCGTCCTGTATTCCGTAGCTGCCCGCCTTATCCAGCGGCGAACCGCCCGCAACGTAGGACGAGATAAACTCTTCGGAAAGGCGGTTGAAGCGCACTTCGGTTCTGTCGTATTTTACAAGTTTTTTGCGTCTGCTTCGCATACATACGCCCGTAATTACGAAATGCACCTTTCCCGAAAGTTTTTTAAGCGTCTTTACCGCCTCGTCGCTATCCTTAGGCTTACCTAAAATTTCGCCTTCGAAAACGACTATCGTATCGCAACCGATTACCAGCGCGTCGGGATTGGACGAATACACCTCGTCGCACTTGGCCTCTGCCAGAGAGCAGGCGATATTTTCGGGAAAGAGCGAAAGGTTGACCTTTTCCTCTCCCCTTGCAGGAATTACCTCGAATGATTTTAAGAGCTGGGATAAAAGCTCTCTGCGGCGAGGCGAACCGCTTGCCAGAACGTAACGCATAATATACATATAAAAGTCTTGCGGCGCGGCTTTACGCCGCGCCGCCGATTGATTTACAGAATTTCAAGATTTTTGCGGAAGGACTTTTTAAATTCGGCGCCTGCCGCCATTGCCGCGCGGATTTCAAGGCTTGCGTCGCCGTCAACTTCGGTCTTCATAATTACCGAATCGCCGAGGATATCGCAATTTATCCCCTTTACCGTGCCCGAATTCGACCTGTCAAGGCTTTCTGCTATGCGGAGCATAACGCCCAGTCGCTTGACTATTTCGATATCTTCTTCGTTTAAAATGTCGCGGTAGCGGTTCCAATCGTAGAGGTTTATATCCTCCTTCTTATGGCAGCACGCCGTAAACGCGGCGAGGACTATTTCCCTGTGGGTCGCGCCGTATATAGTGGAGTTTAAAATCATATAACAGCTGTGGCGCTGGTGGTTGTAGTACTTAATTCTCATA
>JBJEUZ010000071.1:0-3169 GCA_051884095.1 Candidatus Coproplasma sp. | reverse complement strand
AAATTAAAATGCAGTACGCGTGCGTACTGCAAAAAACTCAAGGCTTTCAAGCAAATAGCGCAACACGACGGGTTTATCCCGAAAAGTGACAGTTAAACGGGTATTAACCCGAATACCCAGCGGAAGCACGGCGCGTTCCGCTTCGGCGGAGATGCCCTTTCGCTTGCGGCTGCAACGGAAATTGCCGTAAATTTCCTTGCCGCGGCTACTGATGCTCGTCCGCTCCTCTATTCAGCGTACTGATAATAGCATAAGGCGAGAGAAAAGTCAAAGAAATTTTGCTTATCTTCGGGTAAAATAATTGAAATATTTTTCTTTATGTTGTATAATGATACGTACATCAAGAAAAATCGCGTCGGGCACGTTCCGGCGCTTTAAGGAATGTTTATGGCAGAATCAAGAGTCAAAGAGCTTCAGGGCAACGACCTTGCCGACGATTACGTACGCACTCATCTCCCCAAGGGTAGGTGGGCGGATACGTGGGATTTATTCAAATCCAGCTTCGTAAAGCTCGTCATCATCAACGTTCTCACGCTATTGTTCTTCGTGCCGGGCGTTGCTCTAATGTACTTCCGTCTGGTATGGGTATCGAGTATGGGCGCCCTCTATCCGTTTGCGGCAAACGTGACCATCGCCACTCTCACGCCGTCCACGGTCGGACTGTCGCAGTCAATAATTTTGACGGCGGACTTAATGTTTTATTCCGCGCTGATAGTTGCGGGACTCATCGCTTCGGTCGGTCTGTCTGGCGCGGCATACTCAATTAAGAAGTTAATCAACACCCACGGTCAGTTCACCGTTAAGGGATATTTCCACGGCGTTAAGGTATGCTACTTCAACACGGCGCTTCCCGTGCTGGTATTTATGATTTTCCTGCTCGCCTCGGTAGTAGTCAGCGACTGGGCTGATCTGGCGATAGCTACAGGCGCAGGCGCGGGCGGTCCCATAACCGCAAAAGTGTTCATAATCATAGCTACGGTGCTTGTAGGTATCTACGCCATGTGGGTGCTCGCAGTAGGCGTAAGCTATAAGGTAAAGTTCTGGTATCTGCTCAAAAACTCGTTCGTGCTTTTGGTCGGTACGTTTATTCAAACGGTGTTTATGATTGCTTTCGCGCTTCTGCCCGTCTGGATAACGTTGTTGGGATTGTCTGTTCAGTTCTTCCTTGTGCTGGGAGTAATATTCTTCCTGTTTATAGGTCTGTCCTTCATAGTTTTGGTATGGATGGCGTTCACTCAGTGGGTGTTCGACTGCTTTATCGAACCTGCCGTCAAGTCGGAAAAACAGGCGGCGCGCGCAAAGATGACCCCCAAACAGCTTGAAGCTGAAAAACTTGAAGAGGAAAGAGCGGCGGCAAGGGAAATTCTCGCCGCGGGCAAGTCCGAGCTGGTCGGTCGTCCCATAAAGCCTATCGAAGGCGAAGGCGTTTCGGAAATCGCCGTAGCGTTCGGTCGCGGCGATATCGCCAAGGCGCAATCGGACAGAGCGCAGATGGACGCCGACGTGAAGAGCTATTACGACAAGCATATCAAGGACGCCAAATACGTGGAATACGAAAAGTTGTTCGCCGAGCGTGAAAAGGCGCTTCAGCCCACCGATAAAAAGGGTAAAAAGAAAAAAATCAGCTCCGACAATCTGCTCGGATAACGGCGGCGTAATGAAAGAGAGTTACTCTGCCTTAGGCAGTTGGTTCGAATATTTAAACAGAGACTGCGGCTATGAACAATGGTCGCAGTATTTAATTGACAGGCTTAAAGCCCTCGGCGTCGGACTCAACGGCGTGGATATAGGCTGCGGAAACGGCTACTTTACGCGCGCCTTGTACAAGGCGGGCTACAACGTTTTCGGCGTGGATATATCCCCTCAGATGCTCTCCGTCGCGCGCCAGAAGGCGGCTAAGGAAGGGGTAAGGAGCGAATTTTTACTCGGCGATATAACCAAACTTAAATTGAACGGCAAAGTAGACTTTGCGATAGCCGTCAACGACTGCATAAATTACGTCCCTCCCGAAAAGCTGAAAAGCGCGTTTGCAAGGGTATATTCCGCACTCAATCGCGGCGGCGCGTTCCTTTTCGATATTTCAAGCGAATATAAACTCAGAAATATCCTGGGCGAAAACGTTTTCTGCGAGGACGGCGAAGATATCTCGTATATCTGGTTCAACACCCAGACCGAAAGGGGCGTCGTAATGGAGCTGACATTCTTTATAAGGGGCAACGACGGCAGATACGAAAGGGTGGAGGAACGCCACGAACAGTTTGCCCACAGCGAAGAGGATATAATTTCCGCGCTCAAAGCCGCGGGCTTTGCAAGCGTATCCACCGAAGGGTATCTGGGCGGTGATAAGCGTGAAAGAATTAATTTTACGGCGGTAAAAGTATGAATAAACTCTATAAATGCCTTGTGTACGACAAGCAGGTTTCTCTGTCTGTTTTAGACGTTACCGAGCTTGTGAACAAGGCGATAAAAATACATTCGCTAACGGGCGACGCGGCGGTAACGCTGGGCAATCTTTTAACCTGTTGCGCGTATATGTCGGGCTGTCTCAAGAGCGAGCGCGGCGCGGTTTCGCTCACTGTAAAGGCGGCGGACGGCGACGGCTGCGTTTCGGTTTCGGGCGACGTTAAGGGGCATATCCGCGGCTACGTGGACGGCAGCTGTAACCACACCTTAAAGAGCGGCGCGCTCACGGTCATAAAGGACGACGGCTTTTTCCGTCCCTTCACCGGCGCGTGTGAAATATATTCCGACGACGTTTCGGGAATTTTAACCGAATATTTCCACGTCAGCGAGCAGATACCCACCGCCGTATCGGTGGGCGTAAAGCTCAATCCCGACGGCACATGCGCGGCGGCGGGCGGAGTTATAATGCAGCTCCTCCCCGGCACGTCTGACGTCAACGCCGACAGGGCGGAAGAGCGTATGCAGGCGTTTTTGAATCCCGCCGAAGTCGTGGAAAAATACGGCGCGGAAGGGATAGTGGAAAACTTTTTCAAGGGCGACTATGAAGAAAAGGGGCTGTATCTTACCCATCCGGACTACGTGTGCAACTGCTCGCGCAAGAAGATAGAGGGCGTGCTTGTGCCCCTGGGCAAAGAGGAGCTTTTAAAGATAATAGAGGAACAGGGCAACGTTTCGGTACATTGCCACTACTGCAACACCGACTACG
>JBJEUZ010000070.1:0-14078 GCA_051884095.1 Candidatus Coproplasma sp. | reverse complement strand
CCGACGTTGAAAAGGAAATCGATTCCGTTATGTCCGAACTCAATTCGCCTATTACGTCTATTCCCGGTATCGGCAACTTGCTCGGCGCAACTATCCTTTCTGAAATCGGCGATATTAAAAATTTCGATAATCCCGATAAACTTCTTGCCTTTGCGGGTTGCGAGCCTTCCACTTACCAATCCGGTAAATACACCGCCACCAACACCCCGATGGTGAAACACGGTTCCCGTTACCTGCGCCGTGCGCTCTACTGCGCTGCGGATATGGCTTACGTTAATTCGTTTTCTTTCCGTTCCTATATTGACCGCAAACGAGCGCAGGGAAAGCATTATTACGTCGCCATGTCCCACGGAATGAAGAAACTCGTGCGGATCATCTTCGCCGTCCTTTCCCGCAACATTCCTTTCTCCGAACCTGTCTAATTTCCGAAAAACTCAATCCGCAAGCGGCTTACACCGCTTTTTTCTCATGCTCTTTTTTACCCGAAAAAATTTTTATAATTTATTCGCTTTTTCGCTTGACTTTTCAATAGTTAGCTCCTTTTAAAATTTTCGGTCATGTAAAACACTTAACCTACTTATATATTTATATTATATCATACTTTGTTTGTATGTCAAAGAAATATCAAACAATTTTAAAAAGATACAAAATTTAACATACTGCGCCCTTCGGCATAGAGACAGCCGCAAAAGAGCCGGCTTTTTGCGGCGTGGCGGTACGTAGTACCGCTTCGCCGCAACGGTAAAATTATAACGCAAACAATTTAACCGTATACGCATTAAATTGCAAATTAAATTTGCCGCACTTGTAAAAAGTGCGGCAAATACGTAATTATTAAAGCTGACCGAGCAATTAAACGAGTTCGATAATTGCTTCTTCTGCGCCATCGCCGCGGCGTTCGCCGAGGAGATAGATGCGGGTATAACCGCCGCCCTGACCGAGTTCCTCTTTACGCTGAGCGTACTTGGGAGCGATTTCGTTGAAAAGTTTTTCCATTACGGGGTGCTTTACGTCGGCAGTGCGTGCCTTGTATTCGGACTTCTTTTCGTTGAAGCCCTTAACTTCCTGCACGTCGCGGAGCTTAGCCATAATTGCGCGGCGAGCCGCAAGTTTTTTAGGGCTGTCCTTAATCTGCTTAACCTTGATTTCCTTACCCTTGGAATCGGTCTTTACGACTTCCTTTTCTTCGTTGAGGTCGTATACGTTGATTGCCTTGGTTATGATTTTTTCAACGTAGGGCTGAAGTTCCTTCGCCTTAGCCTGAGTGGTCTTTATTCTGCCGTACCAGATGAGGTCGGTTGCCTGATTGCGAAGCATTGCATTTCTCTGTTCTGAAGTTCTGCCTAATTTACCGGGCATAATTTTTTAGTCCTCCTTGTTTGATAATGAAAGACCGTAGGACTGAAGTTTCAAGATGATTTCGTCCAAAGACTTTCTGCCGAGGTTTCTTACCTTGAGCATTTCGTCTTCCGTCTTTCTCGTTAAATCTTCCACCGTGTGAATATTTGCGCGCTTTAAACAGTTGTAAGAACGCATAGATAAATCCATATCCTCGATTGCCATAGCCAAAATCTTCTGATGGCGGTCGTCCTCGTTCTTTACAAGTATATCCATATCCTTAATCGTGTCCGAAAGGTCTACGAACAGGGAAATGTGGTCCTGCATAATCTTTGCCGCGAGCGATACGATTTCCTTAGCGGAGAACGCGCCGTTCGTCCACACTTCCAAAACCAGCTTGTCAAAGTCGGTGTTCTGACCTACTCTCGTGTTTTCCACGTTGTAGTTTACCTTTTTAACGGGCGTATAGATGGAGTCGATGGGGATATAGTCGATAAGCTCGGTCTTGGTGTGGTCCGCGCCCTTGTAGCCGCGGCCTCTGCCGATGGTTATCTCCATATCTATCTTGCCGCCTGCGTCCACGGTACAGATGTGCTGGTCGCCGTTGATTATCTCGATTTCGGCGTCCTGAGATATGTCGCTTGCCTTGACTTCGCAGGGACCTTCCTTGTAGAGGTGAACCACCTTTACGTAGTCCTTGTCGGTTACCTTCGTCTTGATTGCAAGCGTCTTTAAGTTAAGGATTATTTCGGTTACGTCCTCCTTAACACCCGCAACTGCCGAAAACTCGTGCTTTACAGAGCCGTCGAGAAACCTTATGCCCTGCGCCGCCGCTCCGGGAAGAGCGGAGAGAAGTATTCTTCTTAAACAGTTGCCTATTGTAAGACCGAAGCCCTTTTCAAGAGGTTCAACGACTACCTTTGCATACGACTGGTCTTCGCTTTCTGAAACCTCGATTTTGGGCATATCCATTTCGATCATAAACTACCTCCTTAACTTTAAATGATTACTTGGAGTACAATTCGACAATCATATGCTCTGCAATCTGGCTGTCGATATCTTCTCTTGCAGGAAGCGCTAAAATTTTGCCTTCTAATTTTTCGGGGGTAAATTCAAGCCACTTGGGAAGGTTTGTTGCCTTGCCGGACTTGATTGCTTCAAAATATTTATTAGAGGTCTTGTTTTCCTTAACTGCGATTACGTCGCCCACTCTTACGATGTAGGAAGGAACGTTGACCTTTTTGCCGTTTACGGTGAAGTGACCGTGGTTTACCATCTGACGAGCCTGTGCTCTGCTTACGCCGCAGCCCATTCTGTAAACCACGTTGTCAAGTCTTCTTTCAAGAAGGGAGAGCATGTTTTCACCGGTGATGCCCTTCATTCTGTCCGCCTGTTCATAGTAAGCCCTGAACTGACCTTCCTGAACGCCGTAAATACGCTTAACCTTCTGCTTTTCGCGGAGCTGCTGACCGTATTCGGAAACCTTCTTTCTTGCCGCGCCGTGAGCGCCGGGAGCTACGGGACGCTTTTCGAACGGGCACTTGCCGTTATAACATTTATCGCCCTTTAAAAAGAGCTTTCCGCCTTCTCTTCTGCAAAGACGGCATTTTGCTTCTCTATAAGTTGCCATATTTCAATTCTCCTCCGATTATACTCTTCTGCGCTTGGGGGGTCTGCATCCGTTGTGGGGTATGGGCGATACGTCGGAAATAAGCGAAATTTCAACTTCGCAGTTTGCGATTGCACGGATAGCGGATTCTCTACCTGCGCCGGGTCCCTTTACGAATACTTCTACGGAGCGGAGTCCGTGTTCCTTAGCTGCCTTAACTGCCGTTTCGCAAGCCATCTGAGCTGCGAAAGGAGTGCCCTTTCTCGAACCCTTGAAGCCGAGCGCGCCTGCCGAGCTCTGCGCGATTGCATTGCCCTGTGCGTCGGTTACGGTTACGATTGTGTTGTTGAAGGATGACTGAATGTGAACCTGACCCTTGTCAACCTTTTTAAGCTCTTTACGTTTTCTACTGACGGTATTGGTCTTTTTAGTTGCTGCCATTTATGCTATCCTCCTTTGATTACTTTGCGCCCTTTTTCTTGGCTACGGTACGACGGGGACCCTTTCTCGTCCTCGCGTTTCTCTTAGAGGACTGTCCGCGTACGGGAAGTCCCTTTCTGTGACGGATTCCACGGTAGGAACCGATTTCCATCAGTCTCTTGATATTGAGCGATACTTCGCTGCGAAGTTCGCCTTCCACTCTGTAATTGTGGTCGATATACTCGCGGAGCTTGGATACGGCTGTTTCGTCCAAATCCTTAACTCTTGTATCGGGGTCGATTCCGGTCGCCTCAAGAATTTTCTTGGACGTGGAAAGACCGATACCGTAAATGTAGGTAAGACCTATCTCTATTCTCTTTTCTCTGGGTAAATCTACACCGGCAATACGTGCCATACGATTTATTTCCTCCGTTAAAATTTTAAATTTATTTTTTCTATGTCAACCGCGCGGGCGCGTTTCCTTGAAAATTCGGAATGAGGGATAACGCTGCCGCCGGAATTGTTTTTATAATCAAGAGTTCCGTCGCACTGGGTACGGCACAATCCCGAAAACCTTTCCGGAATCAGCTCTGTATTATAAAGTGAAAGCTACCGACTTGAATTTTTCCGCTGCGCTTGCGCCCGTCGGTTACGGCGCAAAGCGGTTTTTTAGGGCACGGACAAATTTTGTAAGGACATTTTCGCCCTTTAAAGGGCTGTTCGCCCCGCGCATACGCGCCAAGCGATTGCCTTAACTTTGCCTTAGCCGCGCTGCAAAAGCGCGATTAGCCCTGTCTCTGCTTATGGCTCTTGTTCTTGGAACAGATTACCATAACCTTGCCGTTTCTTTTGATTACCTTGCACTTATCGCACATAGGCTTTACTGAGGGTCTAACTTTCATAATTTATCTCCTTAAAAGTGTTTTGGGTGGGCGCAAAGGTCAGCCCTTGCTGCGCCAGGTAATTCTGCCTTTGGTTAAGTCGTAAGGGCTCATTTCAAGTTTAACCGTATCGCCTTCTATAATTCTGATATAGTTCATGCGAAGTTTGCCCGAAATGTACGCCGTTATTACGTAACCGTTTGAAAGCTGTACCTTGAAGTTTGCGTTGGGAAGGCACTCGATTACCTTTCCTTCTGCTTCAATTACGTCGTCCTTAGACAAATTTGTTTTCCTCCGACTTTATTTTTTACCGCGCAGATACTGCTTTAATGCGTAAGCAATTTTGCAGTCGTCTACGTTGCCGTCTGAAAAATCCGCTCCGTATTCCTTCGCGTTTTTCGGCGAAAGATACAAGTGCTTCAGGTTTTTTCTCTTCGGACGACCAAGCGTTTTACGTTTGCCGTCCGCAACCAGTACGAACAAGCCCGCAAGTATACCGACAATGACGTAGGGCGTGCCCTTGTCTTTGCCCTGCAAACTTTCGCATATCCCGCCCACGGATGGTTGAGTGACTTTCATTGCCGCCGCCTTACAGAGTTAAAATTTCCACGCCGTCCTCGGTGATGAGCACGGTGTTTTCGTAGTGCGCCGAGGGCTTGCCGTCCATAGTCGTCACCGTCCAGCCGTCGTCGTGGAACACAACCTTGTGGGTGCCCATATTAATCATCGGCTCGATGCAGATTGTCATACCTGCCTTAAGGCGCACTCCCGTGCCCTTTCTGCCGTAGTTGGGAACCGAGGGGTCCTCGTGCATTTCGCGGCCGATACCGTGACCTACCAGGGCGCGGACGACGCCGTAGCCGTGACTTTCGGCGTGCGTCTGAACCTTGTAGCCTATGTCGTAAAGCGGCGTGCCTGCCTTAAGCTCTTCGATGGCTTTAAAGAAGCACTCTTCGGTTACGCGGACAAGCTGCCTCTTTTCTTCGGATACGTTTCCTATTAAAAAGGTGCGCGCCGCGTCGCCGTTGTAGCCGTTCTTTTCGGCGGTGATGTCAACGCTGACGATATCGCCGTCCTCGATTATCCTGTCGGACGGTATGCCGTGCACGACCACTTCGTTTACGGAAACGCAGGAGCTTGCGGGGAAGCCGCAGTAGCCGAGCGAAGAGGGTCTTGCCCCGCACGAAGTTATATAGCGATAGACGAGTTCGTCCACTTCCTTCGTGGTCATGCCCGCGCGGATGTTCTTTCCTACGAATTCAAGCGTTTCTTTAACTATTCTGCACGATTCGCGCATGAGCGCGATTTCGTTTTCGGTCTTTACGGTCATCATCTGAGATATTTGTCAAGCTCCGCCGAGATGTTCGCGAACACTTCCGCGGGGGTTGCCGTTCCGCAATTTACCGTGAACAGCTTGCCCTGATTGCGGTAGTACTCAGCGAGCGGCGCCGTCTGTGCAAAGTAGGTTTCCAACCTCGCCTTTACGGTTTCGGGATTGTCGTCCTCCCTCTGATAGAGCGGTTTGCCGCACTTTTTGCAGGTGGTTGCGCCGCCGAGCGTGGAGATATGATAGCTCTCGCCGCAGCTGCACACGCGCCTGCCGCATATTCTGTCCATAAGCAGTTCGACGTCGACGTCGATGTTTATGCACAAGTCGATTTTTGCAAATTTATCGAGTTCGCCTGCCTGAAAGAGCGTTCTGGGGAAGCCGTCGAGCATATATCCACCCGCAACGTCGTCCTTTGCAAGCCTGTCTTTAACAAGCTCGCAAGTGACTTCGTCGGGAACAAGTTTGCCCGCGTCGATGTAGCTTTTTGCTACCTTGCCGATAGGCGTGCCGCCCTTTATGTTAGCCCTGAATATGTCGCCCGTGGAAATGTGAACGAGCGAATATTTTTCTTCTATCAAGCTGGCCTGCGTGCCCTTGCCTGCGCCGGGCGCGCCGAGTAAAACAATGTTCATAATGCCTTTTCCTCAAATATTATTTAAGGAAGCCCTTATAATTCTTCATCATAAGCTGCGACTGCAACTGCTTATCGAGCTCAAGAGCTACCGATACGACAATCAGAATACCCGTAGTGGAGAACACGCTGATCAGGTCTGTTCCCCAGCCCAAACCGGTTGCGATAATGCCGAGTATGGAGGGTATGAACGCTACCAGCGTGAGATAAATCGCGCCGAAGAGCGTTATTCTGTTGTTTATCTTTTTGAGATAATCCGCGGTGGGACGACCGGGACGAATGCCCTGAATGAAGCCGCCGTTCTGCTGAATGGTCTTGGATACGTCCTCGGGGTTGAACTGCATAGACGCGTAGAAGAAAGAGAACGCGAATATGAACAGGCACAGCGAGACCATATAGATGAGCTGACCGTACCAGTAGGGCGACGAACCGGAGAACCAGTTGGTTACGCCCGTTTCAAACGCCGAACCCGGCCAGAACAGACTTGCCAGCATTGCGGGGAAACTTATGATTGCGAAGGCGAAGATGAGCGGCATTACGCCTGCGCCCGATATTCTCATGGGAATTACGGACGACTGACCGCCGTACATTCTTCTGCCCTTTACCTGCTTTGCGTACTGAACGGGTATTCTTCTTTCCGAAAGGTCTACCGCTACGATTGCGGTAAATTCAAGGATAGTTAATACTATGAAGCCGAGAATTTCCCACAATGCGGAGGGGTTGCCCGTGAAAACTTCTACAAACTTGGCTACCAGCTGGTTGCCTGCGGTAGAGAGAATACCTACGAAGATGATGAGCGAGATGCCGTTGGATATGCCGTATTCGGTTATTCTTTCGCCCAGCCACATTACGAGCATTGCGCCTGCCGTATATACGACGGTCAGGAATATGCCTGCAAGCCACTGAGCGGCTGTCGTGCCCATAAACTCCTCACCGAAGAGGTGAAGCTCTATGGCGTTGCCCTGAATACCGAAGTTTACGATTATACCTATCGACTGCGCGATTGCGAGCGCGATGGTTACGTATCTGGTTATCTGCGCTATCTTTTTCCTGCCCTCTTCGCCCTGTTTGGAAAGGCGCTCGAGATAGGGAATACCTACGCTTAAAAGCTGAATTATAATGGAGGCGTTAATGTAAGGGCTGATACCGAGGGCGAACAGCGTTGCGTTGGCAAGCGAGCCGCCGGTGATTGACGACATTATTTCGAGGAACGAAACGCCGTTAATCTGACCCGCAAAGCTCTCTGCGTTCATACCGGGTACGGGAATATAGCAGCCCAGACGGAATACGAGTAAAAGGAGGAGCGTTATCCAAATCTTTTTGCGTATTTCCTTGTTTTTAAAACAATTTTTTATTGTTTCAAACATTTGACCTCTCCTTCGGTGCGGTCGAATAACCGCGCCTGCCTTTTAATTGAACAATCTTACTTTACGATTTCTGCCGTGCCGCCGACCTTTTCGATTGCCTGCTTTGCAGATTCAGAGAAAGCAGCTGCCTTAACCGTGATTGCAACCGAAATTTCGCCGCCGCCAAGCACCTTGAGTCCGCCGTTGTTCTTAACCACTTTGGTGAGCGAGTTTGCAACGACGTAGTCGTAGTCGACCACGGTGCCTGCGGGAACGGACGCGAGCTGCGAAAGATTGATAATTAAATAGGAAGTTGACCACTTATTGTGGAAACCTCTCTTGGGGATTCTTCTGTGAAGAGGCATCTGACCGCCTTCGAAACCGGGACGTACGCCGCCGCCCGAACGCGCCCACTGACCTTTGTGTCCCTTGCCGGACGTCTTGCCCTTACCGGAACCAATGCCTCTGCCTAATCTCTTGGGAGAAGTCGTTGCGCCCTCTGCGGGCTGTAATGTATCGATTCTCATATTTGTCTTCTCCTTAAACTTCTTCTACCTTGAGAAGGTAAGCTACTTTTTTAATCTGACCCATATTTGCAGGGGTAGCTTCCAACGTCTTGGTAGAACGGATTTTTTTAAGTCCCAACGCAGCAACGGTTGCCTTTACGCTTTCGTTTTCGTTGGAAACGCTCTTGACTAAAGTTATTTTAACCATAACACTCTCCTGCGATTAACCTAAAATTTCTTCTACCGACTTGCCGCGCGCTGCCGCTACGTTTTCGGGAGCTTTCAACGACGCAAGACCTGCTATTGCAGCCTTTACGCAGTTGATGGGGTTGTTGGTGCCGTGGGACTTGGTTCTGATATCCTTAACGCCTGCTGCCTCCATAACCGCACGGACGGGACCGCCCGCGATAACGCCGGTACCTTGTGCGGCGGGCATCATAAGAACCGAACCTCTGCCGAATACGCCGATAACGGTGTGAGGAATGGAAGTTTCCTTAAGGTTGCACTTGATAAGGTTTTTCTTAGCCTGTGCGGTTGCCTTTTCGATTGCTTCGGGAACTTCCTTGCTCTTACCCATACCGTATCCTACCGAGCCCTTGCCGTCGCCAACGACTACGAGAGCCGCAAAGCGCATATTTCTACCGCCCTTTACGGTCTTGGTTACTCTGTTTACCTGGATAAGTTTTTTGATATATCCGTCGTCTTCGTCCCTCTTTCTGGGTCTTTGGTCTCTTCTTGCTCTTTCTTTCTTTTCTTCCATAACCTTGCTCCTTAGAAATTAAGTCCGGCTTCTCTTGCGCCTTCGGCAACAGCCTGAACGCGTCCCGTATAGAGGTAACCGCCTCTGTCGAAAACTACGTCCTTAACGCCTGCTGCAAGAGCACGCTCTGCCGCCTTTTTACCTACGACCTTAGCCGCTTCGGTTTTCGTCATATCCTTGATTTCCGCCTTAACTTCCTTTTCCATTGTGGAAGCAGAGCACAAGGTTACGCCCTTTACGTCGTCGATTACCTGAACGTAGATGTGGTTGAGGCTGCGATAGACGTTGAATCTGGGCGCTTCCGCCGTACCCGAAATCTTTTTGCGAACGCGGGTGTGACGACGGAGTCTTTCTTCGTTCTTGTCGATTTTCTTAATCATAATTTCTCCTTTTATAATTGGGCAATTAACCGCAGAAAAGCGGTGCTTGCTTCGGGCTGGGCGCGACCTTTATGACGCGTCGGAGAACGCGGTAAAAGTCGCTAAGCCGCGCGAAAAATTCGCGCAAGTCCGAAATTATTTCTTGCCCTTGCCTCCCGTTTTGCCTTCTTTTCTTTCGATTACTTCGTCGCTGTAAGCGATGCCGTATCCGTGGTAAGGTTCGGGGATTCTTATCGTTCTGATGTTTGCTGCGGTCTGACCTACGAGGGTCTTGTCGATGCCGGCAACTACGATTTCGTTTGCGGTGGGGCAGGTTAAGCTGATGCCTGCGGGCTCAACGAATTCAACGGGATGAGAATAACCTACGTTGAGTACGACCTTGTTGCCCTGCTTTGCAACCTTCCAACCTACGCCGTTTACCTTTAAGGTCTTGGTGTAACCGGTGGTTACGCCTACAACCATATTGTGGAGGAGTGCGCGGTATAAGCCGTGCTTTGCGTCGAGCTCGGAAGAGTCGTTCTTCTTTACTACGAGAGCTTCGTTGCCTTCTACCTTTACGTCGATATCGCCGACCACTTCCTGAGTGAGCGTACCCTTTGCGCCCTTAACGGTGATAACGCCGTTTGCAAAGGTCACGGTTACGCCTGCAGGAATAGCGACGGGTAATTTACCTATTCTTGACATATTCGGTCCTCCTTACCAGATGTAGCAGAGCACTTCGCCGCCTACGTTTGCGGCCTTTGCCTGCTTGTCGGTCATAACGCCCTTGTTGGTCGATATGATTGCGATTCCCAGTCCGTCCATTACCTTGGGCATATTTTCAACGCCTGCGTAGGTGCGGAGACCCGGCTTGGAAACTCTCTGTAAGCCGTTGATTACGGGCTGCTTTTTAGCAACGTACTTCAACGTAATTAAGAGTTTGCCCGAAAATCCGTCCTCTACGAGCTTTACGTCGGAGATGTAGCCCTCTTTGAGCATAATGTCCGCGATAGCCTTCTTCATATTAGAGGAAGGAATTTCAACTGTTTCTTTATTTACCATAAGCGCGTTTCTGATGCGCGTGAGCATATCTGCGATGGGATCTGTCATTTCTTTTCTCCTCCTTCTTACCAGCTCGACTTCTTAACGCCGGGAATTTCACCCTTGTAAGCAAGGTTTCTGAAGCAGATACGGCAGACGCCGTACTTACGGAGAACTGCGTGAGGTCTGCCGCAAATGGAACATCTGGTATATGCTCTGGTAGAATATTTAGCAGGTTTCTGCTGCTTGTTTATCATTGACTTTTTTGCCATATTTCTTCTTTCTCCTTACTTCTTGAAGGGCATACCGAGCGCCCTTAAAAGCTCTCTGGCTTCTTCGTCCGTCTTAGCCGTGGTTACAAAACAGATATCCATACCGCGAATCTTTTCGACCTGGTCGTACTGGATTTCGGGGAAGATGAGCTGTTCCTTGATACCCATACAGTAGTTGCCCTTGCCGTCGAAGCTGTCTGCGGGAACGCCGCGGAAGTCGCGCACTCTGGGAAGAGCGATAGACACGAACTTGTCGTAGAAGTCGTACATCATCTGGTTGCGGAGGGTAACCTTGATACCAACGGACATACCTTCGCGCACCTTGAAGTTTGCAACCGACTTTTTAGCCTTGGTCAATATGGGCTGCTGACCGGTAATCTGCTTGATTTCGTTTACTGCCATCTGAATGGACTTGGAATTGTCCTTGATGTCGCCCAGGCCCGAGCTGATTACGATTTTTACCAGCTTGGGAACTTCCATAGGGTTCTTATAGCCGAACTTTTTGGTGAGCGCGGGGACTACTTCTTCCGCATACTGCTTAGCAACTCTGCTCTTGTACTCTTTTTCTGCCATTTTCATAGTCCTCCTTATTCAGCCTTGTCCTCAGCGGGGGTCTCTGCCTCCGCCTTCTTTGCCGCGCGCTTTCTGGTACGCTTTTTGGGAGCTTCCTTTTCAGCCTCCTTGGCAGTCTTCTTGCCGGCGTAAGCCTTGTCGAGCACAGCGCCGCACTTGGGGCATACTCTTACCTTTTTGCCGTTCTCTACGCTGTACTTAACTCTTACAGCCTTGGAGCAGGCGTCGCAGATAACCATTACGTTGGATACGTCGATTGCGCCTTCCTTTTCAACTATCTGCGAAGTTTCGTTGGCACGTCTTGCCTTTTTGCTCTTTTTCTGGATATTGATTCCTTCAACGACTACCGTTCCGTGCTTGGGAGAAGTTGCAAGTACCTTGCCCTGCTTGCCCGCGTCCTTACCGGTGATAATCAATACGTTATCATTCAATTTTACGTTCATAGCTCTTCTCCTTTAATTACAGCACTTCGGGTGCGAGAGAGATAATCTTCATATAGTTCTTCTCTCTGAGTTCTCTTGCAATCGGGCCAAAGATACGCGTTCCGCGAGGTTCCTGATTGCTGCCGATGATTACCGCCGCGTTGTCGTCGAAGCGGATATAAGTGCCGTCGTTTCTTCTGATGCCCTTGGTGGTTCTTACGATAACCGCCTTGACGACGTCGCCCTTCTTTACCGCGCCGCCGGGGGTTGCGGTTTTAACCGAGCATACGATTACGTCGCCGATGTTGCCGGTCTTTCTGAAAGAGCCGCCGAGCACCTTTATACACATAAGCTCCTTAGCGCCGCTGTTGTCCGCAGCCTTGAGCCTTGTCTGAGGTTGTATCATATAAATTCTCCTTATTTATGTTAACTTACAACTCTTTTGCCGTCAGCGGGCTGTATTCCGGTCGCCTTGCAACCACGGCTCCCCTGTACGCGCGCATTACCATATAATATATATATAGGGCAGGGGAAACGGAAATTTCCGTATCCGCGCATACGGATTAGCTTAAACACAGCCTTGACGGAAAGGCAAATTACTTCGCCTTTTCGATTATTTCTGCTACTCTCCAATTCTTGTCCTTGGAAAGTTTTCTTGTCTCTACAATCCTTACCTTATCGCCAACGCCGCACTCGTTGTTTTCGTCGTGAGCCTTGAACTTGGTGGTCTTGGTTATAGTCTTTTTATAGAGGGGATGCTTGCTCTTTTCGGTGATGGCTACGACTACCGTCTTATCCATCTTATCGGAAACTACCAAGCCTACTCTTTCCTTTCTGAGCGTCGTTCTTTCCATACCTTTCTCCTTAACCATTTATCTGCCTTGAACGGATTACGGTGTTCACCCTTGCGATATCCTTTTTAACCAGGTTAATCTGCATGGGGTTTTCGAGCTGACCGCTGGCGTGGCGGAAACGTAAATTGAAAAGCTCTGTCTTGAGTTCTCCGAGCTTTGCTTCAAGCTCGGCATCGGTCAGATTAATAAGTTCCTTAGCCTTCATTAGCTTCACCGCCTTCTGTTTCTTTCTTTACAAACTTGCACTTTACGGGCAACTTGTGCGACGCAAGGCGCATAGCTTCGCGCGCAACGTCCTCGCTTACGCCCGCCATTTCAAACATTACTCTGTCAGGCTTTACGATTGCTACCCAGTACTCTACCGCGCCCTTACCGGAACCCATACGGGATTCTGCGGGGTGCTTGGTTATGGGCTTGTGGGGGAAGATGTCTATCCAAACCTGTCCGCCGCGCTTGATGAATCTGGTCATCGCGATACGTGCGGCTTCAATCTGGTTTGAAGTTATTCTGCCGCCTTCCTCGGCAACCAGACCGTATTCGCCGTAAGCAATCTTGTTGCCCTTCTGCGCTCTGCCTCTGATTCTGCCGCGGTGCTGCATTCTTCTTTTTACTCTCTTGGGAATTAACATATTATTCTTCGCCTCCGTCTGAGATTATCAGCTTTTTAGATGCGGAAAGCACTTCGCCCTTGTATATCCAGCACTTAATGCCGAGTACGCCGAACGTGGTGTGTGCCTCTGCAAAGCCGTAATCTATGTCCGCTCTTATGGTCTGAAGGGGAATGGAACCGTCGTGGTAGCTTTCGCTGCCCGCGATTTCTCTGCCGTCAAGTCTGCCGGAAACGGTGATTTTTACACCCTTAACGCCGGCCTTGGAAACCTTGGAAAGCTGCTGCTTTATCGCCCTTCTGTAGGATACGCGCTTTTCAAGCTGAGAAGCTACCGCTTCTGCAACCAGCTGTGCGTCCTGGTCGATTTTTTCAACCTTTTTTACGTTGATGATGATGGTCTTGCCGCCCGTGAGCTTTGCAAGGTCCTTTTTGATTACTTCGATTTCCGAACCCGCTTTGCCGATGAGCACGCCGGGACGACCGGTGTAGATGGTAACTTCCACCTTGTTTGCCGCTCTTACAATGCAGGTCTTGGATATAGCCGCGTCGTAATACTTCTTCTTGATGAAGTTACGGATTACGTTATCTTCTTTAAGCTGTTTGCCGAAGTCCTTTTTGTCTGCGTACCACTGGGTGTCCCAAGCGGAGATTACGCCGACTCTTAAACCGTGAGGATTAACTTTCTGTCCCATACTTCACTCTCCTTTAAATCTTCTTTGCATCAAGTATTACAGTGATGTGGCTGGTTCTCTTTAAGATTGCGTGGCCGCGTCCCTTGGATACGGGCTGCATTCTCTTGAGGTGGGGACCGCCGTCGGCAAAGGTTTCGGAAACGATTAAGTCGCTTCTGTCCATGCCGAAGTTGTGCTCTGCGTTGGCTGCTGCGGAAAGAAGCACCTTTTTAACTTCTTCGCTGCCGCCCTTGTTGCAATAGGTAAGTATTGCAGCCGCTTCGTCCACGCTCTTGCCTCTGATGAGCGCAAGCACGGTTCTCACCTTGTAGGGTGAAATTCTGATATATTTTGCCGTTGCGTAAGGACGTTTATCCTTGGTTGCGGCAATATTTTCCGTCTTTTTCTTCATATTGCTTGCCATAACGATTTATCTCCTTACTTACCAGTAGTCT